>JASJCP010000009.1 GCA_030065935.1 Xenococcaceae cyanobacterium MO_167.B27 | reverse complement strand
AATATGAATGGATTGAAACATCCGCATACTCTAGCTGGAAAAATTTAGTTGAGTATGTAGAAAAGGTTTTAAAAAATTTTGGCACAAAATATACAATTAATTTTGCCTAAGTACTTATTGTAGAGGCTGATTAAAATCTGTCTTGGCTAGTAAATCAATAGAATTGACTAAATCTCTACTTTCTCCCAAACATAATGCACCAAATCGTTGTATTGATGATGGATTATCAAAAGCTTGTATTATGCGTTGCTTCGCACTCGCGGATGCGAGACCGCATAAATTAGGTATAGCCCTATCTTCCTGAGAATCAACCCAAATAACAAACTCAATACCTGTAAGTATTTCCTGAAAATCGGGTCTTGTATTTTCTTTATGATCGATCTTTTTGAATTTGAATCTTCTGATTTTTCTGAGAGTAATTGATTTTGCTGGTTCGGATAAAAGTGCGGTGCCGAAGGCAACAGCTTCGCTGGTCGCAACTTGAACTCCACAGTGCTTATATCTATCTGTTTCACCTACTAAAGATAGCAGCATTCCATAAACTGTCGAAGGAGGTGGTACAGGATATGTTTCACGATATTCTCGACTGCGAGAAGTCGGAAACGATGCAATAGGAACGTCAACTCTAAGAGTGATTATCATTCAATTTTCCTCTCTATTCGACTCATCCAAAAGACAAAATTGCAGATCATCAGCTATTCTCTGTTTTAAAGCATTTACCGTGGCTTTAATCCCCTGAAACATATTAATTGCTTCATAATCAGAATCTTGTATTTGTTCCACTATTTTTCCTCCTATCCAAAACTCTTTTGGGTCGAGATCGCCAATTTTTATTTGTCTCAATAATTCTGGTACTGAAACTTCACCCATTTCATCTTCTTCAAAACAATATAGAAAACGAGGTGCAAAATCATGAGTCCAACGCAAAATAATACTTTCTGGAGCAAAATCAAACAAAAATCTGCCATGATTACCACCTACTCTATGTATAGAAACCAGCGAATCTAGTAGCGGTAAAATACGAGATTTATCTTTACAATAATCTGGAGTTATACCTAAGCCAAATTGATATCTAGTACCGTGAAACTCTGTCCCATATATGGATGTTCGATCTTTCTTACCACTTTTAGAACTAAAGGTTGCTCTTCCATCATAGGGAATAGTTGAAATAGCACGAGTAACATCTAATCTTCCTCTTCTGTCGGTTACTGTACCTTTAGGTTTAGTTTTTTTCTTGCGTTTCTTTTTGGTGGTAGTAGATGTTGACTCTTGAGTTTCCGAGTTTTGCTGATTATTTTCTTTTGTCTCTTTTTTTGCGCTTTCTGCTTCAAAAAAACCTAAAAGATCGTCATCAATAAAATCTAACGAATTATAGTTACGATTTTGCCAGTTGGGATTTTCTTCATTAGGTAGATCGTCATTCCAGACTCGATTTACGGGATAACCTGCTTGTTGCCAGTAGTATCTTATTGCCCAACGAATAGCCTCTGCCGATACTTTAGTGTGGGTTTCTCCTTTCCAAAGTATTTTTTGCAGTGTAGTAATATTTCCTTGATTTTCTGCCCGATTATTTGCTGCAACTCCATAGAAAGTCATAATATTCCCGTATAAGTGAAATGTCATATTTACTCTTCCTCCAACGCTTCTCCATATGTTGAGGTGAAATTTTCTCCTTGTTGTCGCTTTTTGGGTTTATAACTAGCCAAAGCAAGTAACGCTAAATCTCTAGCAAGTTTCCAGTTTTTTGGTTTTGTAGTTAATGGCATCAATTCTTCCCAGTATTCTGCAAGGATAGAAATGTTTCCCCCCTTAGTCCAAAAGTTGGCTGTCATAAAATGACGGAAATCTTCAGAGTTTTGACAACGAATTAAACCAGAACGAATACGCTCATTTTCTCGCTCTATTTGGGCATATTCTCCTTCTTTGGCTCGACTATAAAGTTTACCGTAGATTTTTAGCAGTGCTTCATGACAAGCTTTAACGAAGAGTTTTTGTGCTTCCTCATCCCAGTCAGCATTTTTGACCATTTCTTGCAATCCTTCTCTTTCATAGCTAACTAATTTATATAAATCCTTACTTCTAACAGCATGAGCAAAGTTATGCCACCAAGGGAATCCTCTAGCTAGATTTTCAGTTATTAGTTCTCGGATAATACTTGCAGCGACAAAATTACCCTCTTCCCATTCAACTACTCTATTATTAAAGTAGCGATCGCATAATTGATAGTTGTGAATTATCTGATCGGTTATATTTATAATTTCAACGCCCTTGCGAACTTTCTGGAAACTTGTCCATTGAGTTTGACCAAAGGTAACTACTTGGCAACGTTTAAAGTTATTCTGTTGGACAAAGTGTAAAGTGGCTTGCTGAGTAAGTAGTCGAAAACTAGCATCACTAGAACCAGAAGTGTAGAATTGCTCTATATTCCAAGTATTCAGCTTTTGTCGTTGTCGAGCATATAATTCTAAATCAGTTACATCTGGCACAACTAACGAATATTGAGATTTAGTATCATGGAGATAGGATTTAGGTGTTATGAAGTAAAAACAAGCAACAGGTGCAAATACTAAAGCTAAAGTTCTTTCAATAGTTTCAGTGAAATGAGTTTCAGTTTTAAAAGCATAGTGTTTAATTGCTGTACCAGGATACAGCCAACCCTTGATTCCAATTTTTTCTTTTGACAATCGATTATTTTCATCACATAGCTTTTCCGCAAAACGTTGATGAGCATAGGACTTAGCTTTTTTGTACTCGATGGCGACTTTCAGATTATCTATGGTTAAATATTCAGCAGCATATCCAGCCGATTTGAAGAAGTGATTGTGTTGTAGAAAAGTATTTTTAATTCCAATATGGATAGCTAATTGAGCTTCCCAACTGAGAAACTCTAAGCCAGTTAAGGAAATTAAACCATCATTGCTAATCTGAAATGATTCAGAAAATAACCATTCCAAAGCTTCGTAATCGTTTCCTTTCCAGTTAAGGCTGATACCTTTATTGGTTAAAACCCATTTGAAATTGCCTTGTCGAGATTTGAGGGTGGGATAACGCTTTGCCAGAACTTTGAGAGTCATATATAATCCCGCGATTCCTACACGATGTAACATAGTCATGCCAGGATCGCTCAACCTCAACTCGATTTTTGGTTTAACTGCTTTAGCAATCATTGCTGCACTTGCTCAGACGAATACACCACAACCCATTTTTTGTTTGCCTCCCAGTCCTTTTTCTTGAAGAATTATTGAATCTAATTCGCTTAAATTATTTGCTTGTAAGCCAAAACCAACTAAAGTTTGTTTGACCATGATCGTTTTTCGCTTGGGAGTACCATCTTTTTTGGCGATTAGTTTTAAGTCTGCCTCAATGTTCAATTCCTCTATCTGTCTTTTGGCTGCTTCTAGAAACGTATCTGGTTGTTCGTATCCTCTGATAACGACAATATGCGCCTTTAACTTAGATTTTGGTTGCAGAAAATTCATTTGAGGAATTCCCAACCTAATTTTGTGATTACCAATAGTTAAATATTTGCCACTAAAGGAATACACAAAAGGTACTTTTTCAGCAGGAAGGCGAATTAGTAACTTTGAACGATCCGTCAAATTGATTTCATTTCGTTTGTGGCGATCGCAATTTCCTGAAATAGTCTTGATGCTGGTATCTGACCAATTTTTGAGTTGAGTTAATCTGTATTTCAATGCAGAATATAGCTGATATCCATGATCGATAGGTAAGTTTTGTCCTATTATGGAAAAAGCCAATTCTATATATGGATTGTGAATAGACGCAATGTCTTCATGCTGTTCTTGGTCTTCTATGGATATATTAGCGATCGCCATTACTAAATTACCTACAGCGATATTTTCTAGAGTCAAATTTATCTACATAGTTTAATCGCTAAAAAATGACTACTTCTAGGTAAAAATATCTCTTATTGAACCGCATAAAAACTTAATAATTAATACGTGAGTAATTCTGTCTATTTTTTGAGTGATATCGCAAGAAAGTAAACAATATTCTAGGTACGTCTCTAATTTATTTACTATTACTGGTTGAATTGCTTGCAAGAATTCTTCTCCATAAAACTCTAAAAAAGCATCAGTTAATTTTTGTTCATGATATTTGAATTTGCTATAGGAGTATTTGGTTATAAATCCTCGCTCAATCAATAATAATTTGTATCTATTCCTTAACCAAGTCATTCCTCTAAAATCAATATAATTATGACTAAGCCAGTCAATATCTTGAGCCAAAGTCACTGATTTATTAATAAATTTTTCTGAATAATTATCTTTATTTATTTTAAGCTCCAACTGGCTAAGGGAATAATAATAAATTTTGCTATTATTTAGTGATACTTGACTATAAGATAAAGCTCTTTGGTGCTTTAAGCATACTAACATTCCAGGTATTTGATGCTGCCGATGCCAGTAAGCTTCCCCATATTTTTGCTCATCTTCTTGAAGACATTTTGAGCAAAATTTCAGAACTGTATTACGTTCTTGATCAGAAATATTCGCAGCTTGAGATATAGATGTGCTAGATTTTTCTCGCAGTAAATTTTTGAAAGAATATATTTCTATGGGGGTAAGGAAAGTACGAAAAAAAGGATAAAGAGTATTTTTTTTGATTAAGCTTTCAATGGTTAATTTTGAACCGACAGGTAGCTGGCTAACCAGAAAATTTAGATTGTTTGGTAATATAATTTTGTCTGGCTGTAGCTCTGTATTTTCAAACAATTCTTGATGAGTTTGCAGAAAGCTTTTATTACCACTGCGGATATGATATCTGGCAACTACGCTATAAAGTAGCTCGTCAGGATAGGGAGTAGGAAAATAACCAAGCATTAGTTAGCCTACGTTAATGAAATCATCAATCGGGTTTCTAATAAATCCTGCTTGTTTTAAAGCATCATGAGCCGAAATCCCTTTTTTTTGAGCTTCAGCAACAATTAGCCTCATGTCGTTTTCTTGATATTGAGGTTCTAATTTAACTTTATTGGTCTTTTTAGATTGAGTTTCTTTAATATTAGTCGTAGTGGTAGCTCCTCCACCTTGTAATACTAGAGCATAAGCTTGTTTAACTAAAGAAGAAATATTATGGTTTTTATCCTTGGGATTAAACACTTTCTCTGCACATTGTTTAGCAAAAAGTGGTTCAACATCTAATTCTTGTATTAGTTGAAGAATCACAGTGCTTAAGATTGGTGACTTTTGCTCTTGCTGTTTACGAGCTAAACGCGGAATCTCTTTCAAATCTTTTGATTCTAATTTTGAGGCGTATTTAGTTTGATATTCAACTGTACTTAAAGGAGCAATATCTTTGTATTTATTCATCCATTCAGTATCACCCGACCTAATCGCATCGAGCATTGGTTTGACTAGATATAATCCTTCTTTCGCCACCTCATGTATGAGTTCGACGGTGACAATTTCGTCTCCTCCTTGAGCGATCGCACGCCACTGAACCATTTTAAATAGTTTGACTACTAGATCAATAATACCTTGAGTTTCAAAGTAAAGAGCTTCATATATCTCATCCGTCAAAACAGTATATTCTGTTGTCCATTGATACTTCCACATTCCTTCTACAAAAAATTGCCACTCACTCCATTCATCTTCATCTTCTTGCTTCATGCGATCCCAGAGAACTCCTCCTTCTCCTGTTCCCCTTCTGGCATTCCTAAAATTGCCTTGGAGAATGGGGTAAGCTTCATTTGTCCCGACTCTAATTACAGGTACTCCAATGATATTGTCCATTTTGACCAAAAAATTGAGCAGATCGTCTTTAGTTCTTCTGGCATTGACTAAATTTTGCATCTCATCTATGACTAACATTCCCAAATGATGAGTATGGGCGAGTTGAGCTACCTGAGCCAGCATATAGTCTTCTGAATTGCGAGTTGAGCCGAATTTTTTAAAGTAGTTCGTACCAAGCAAGCGATCTACTTCTTTAAAAATATCAATACACAAACCTTTCAAAGAACCCGCATGAGGACAATCAACTTTAATCCAAACTAACTGATAAGCATTGTGTTGGGGATGAGCGATTACTTGAGGATAAAGACTGAGAATGTTTTTGAGATTGGTAGTTTTTCCCATTCCAGAAGGACCAATTAAAGTAAAGCCAGAAGCCGAGGTGGGAACATCAACATAATTTTCGATAGTTTTGCCACTTCCAGTTTTGATTGCTTCATAGATTTGATTGGCACGACGAGCATATTGAGGTTGCAATATATTACGGGCTATGTACCCCTGCCTCAGTAAAACACTAACAATTCTTTGTAACTCTAAAGTTTTGTCTATAGGGTCGAAATATCTAGATAATCTTTCTACACAGTGAAATCTCAAATGAGGCTCAAACATCCGTTCTTCTGGAGAAAAATCAGGCATTATTGTTGCAGATTGTAGGAACTCTTGATCTGACATAATCAGAGGTAATGCTTGAATCATGGGATTAGCATTATATTCACGTAGTTTTTGGTCGCGATATATGGCAATAGTAGCTTCGACACCATTAGGAATTGGGACTTTATTCATATCAGCTATTCCTCTTTAATTGATCTTTCTAGACGCATTTTCTTAAGTAGTTCTAAATTTTTACGCTTAAGAGATTTAGTTTTTTTAGACTTAGTTTTGCTAGATGCAGTTTGTGATTTAACTTCTTCTACTCCCTCTAGTGTTTCATCTTGACTTAGTTCAAAAGCTTCTTCTTCTCTGCGCTTTTCTTTTTCAAAACCTCGATTATCTCTAATGCCTTTAACTCTTTGATTGTTACTAAGAGTTTTATCTTGAACCGCATTAGTTTTGATTTCTGCTTCTGTAACTATGGCTTCAATCTCTGACATCAAATCCACTTCTTTTTGTATTTGTTGCCCCTTATTTACTTGCTGCTGTTGTTTTTCATACTCAAATAAATATTCAATATCGCAAAGATTTTTGCCCATATATTTATTTTCATAATCAATCAGAAAGCATTTTTCAAAATCTCTTCCATCTGAAGAACGAAAGTATATAATATCTGGTTTTCTGGGGTCGTAAGATATATTGATATATTTTTCGTCTTTAGAAAGAGATCTGCTTCTAGCTCTTTCAAACCATTGTTCTTTTCTGGCTTTTTCAGAGGTGTAGTAAAGTTTTTTGAATTTAATTCCTTTAGCTGTAATAGTTGCTCTATCTGTTGGCATTAAATTAAGCTTAACGATATCTTCAGGAAAAGTTTTTAACCTTCCCGAACGATTAGCAATTCCCCACTGCCATAATTCTCTTGGTATGGGTTGAACATCATCAGTTATCATCATCTCTTCGCGGTCATAGTTTGGCAAATAATGATGATTATTATGCTGAAGAATTAAATGGATAATAATTTTAGTAAATTCATCTAAATCTAATTTGCTATCTAAACGATAGTCTTTCCCTCCTCTTTGAGTAAAATCCACATCTACATAACCAGGAAGAAAAGGTTTAACTTTGTCATGGATAATGCGAAAATGTCGTTCTACTAAACCTTTCCAGTCTGCTCGATAAGGTGCTGCATTTTCAATGCGAATACCAAGATTATTAATAGAAGTTTCCACATTTTTTCCTGCTAATTCTCCGCGATCTCCTAAAATAGCATCAGGAATATGATGGGCTAACCATTCTTCTTCCGTAATCTCAATTCCATACTCAGCACAAAACTTGACTTTATCAGTAGCTGCATTAACTAAAGCCATCATCATTCCCAACCAAGAAGGTCCTTCTAAACCAACATAAACTCCTGTGATCATGCGACTGAAAACATCTATCACTACATACACTACGGGTCTGCCAATAATCCAATTACGATTATATTTGGACACTAAATAGACATCAGCAATAGTGGCATCAATTTGATAGCGAGAACCAGGACCAATCGTTTCTTGTTGAGAATTACCTAAAATAGCTCTATGCTCTAATGCAAAAGCTCTACTACCTCTTCTTGAAGAAACTGTTTTTTTGATGTCTCTATGCTCTTTGTCATACCAATATCGAAACTGTCTAATTGTTGGTTGCTTATCTGGAGGTATTAAAGTTGATTTTTTCACTCCTTTATCATCGAAGATAATTTCTTCTGTATAGTATTCTTTGAGCATTAATTTATAAGCAGTAGTCAAAAAGTTCCCTTTTCTATTGTTATAAAATTTAGAAATAGCAATCCTGAAAATCCTACGATCTTCTTCAGTTATATTGACTCCTTTACCTATTTCTGCAATTTTTTTATATTTTCTAGGTCGCCCTCGTTTAATATTGTTACTGTATTTTCTTGTTTTGCCTTTTCCACCTGAATTTGAATAATCAGGAAGCAAAGAATTTTTAGTTTTTCCTCTCTGCCAATATTTTCTTAAATAACCATAGATAGTTTTTTTAGCAACCTTGCCTTGAGAGCGAGCAATTGCATCATTTACAAGAGAGCCTCGTAGTTTGCGATCATATATTTCAGGTTCTTGTTGAACTAGATTGCTAATTATGTTCCAAGTCCTGTCTCTAATTTCTATTTCCTTTTCAGACAGATGCTCTTCTGTAACTATTATTAACCAAGGATCTGATTTTAGTTTTAAAGCATATCCTTCATCAATAGCTTCTTCAATTTCGCTAATTTTTTTGGGATATGGCACACCTTGATTTTTGTTTATATCAAATGTAAAAGCAAGAATGTAATTTTCATCTATCCAGACAATTCTTTCGACAGTGCTTTCTCCAGATTCTTCCACCCACTCTATTAGATCATTAATATATAGTTGATTAGCCATTATCTTTTTTTTACCATCAATTAAATAACTTTTTTTATAATGTTTGATGAAGAGCTACTCGATAATTTTTCTCCAAGCATATCGACGATAATTTCTTTTCTGGCAACTAAATGTTTAAACAATGATAGAGATGTCCCAGAGCTAATCCCCATCTCTCGATCTAATGCTTGTGTTATTGTAGAAATCTTGTTTTTTTTATTGATTAATCTATTTTTTAAAAGATTGCTTAAATAGTAACAATTTCCATTGTTAGTTTCATCTGTTAATTCCCACTTATAAGCAGGATGAACCCATTTGATGTTGTCTGCCAAAATTTTGGAGATTTCTTGTTCTGTAACTATTGCCCAGTCAATATTTTGTCTATTCCAGTAGTGTTTCTCTAATTGTAATTTTTCTAAAACTCTTTTCTTGTCTAAATCTTTAGCTAATTTGACTGTACGAGCAATTTGAACTAATTTCTTACCTTGTTTGACTGTCAACATAAAATCAGTCGTTAATACATAAGGAGTTCCACTTTTTTTATCTTTGGGATACTCAATACCCGTTTCATCAGCAATACCCATTGCTAAATCTAAATCTAGCAATGGGTATTGTTCTCTGATGTCTTTAACTGCATCCGACCATTCTAATAAATAGAAAAATCTTAATTCCCAGTCTGACATAAAATGGTGAATGCGGTGCGCGGAGCGCAACAGCGAAGCTGGTCGCTTTTCCAGCCAGGCGATCTCGATACTCTACCTTTTGAGGGAAAATCTTGAATTGTTATCCAAGGTTTATAATTCTTCCCACTTCCTTTTCCTCGACCTTCTTTGATGTATCGCTCAAACTTAACTTGAGTCCAATCATATTTACTTCTAGCCATTAGCAAACTTAACAATACAGTATTACTTCTATCAATAATACGACAAAAGTTACCAACTTTATTGTTATTTTTACTAAAGTTACCAACTTTATTGCAAAGTTACCAACTTTATTGTCATTCTACAAAAGTAATTTAGTTTCATTTGTACTTATTCAACCGTTACTGATTTTGCGAGGTTACGAGGTTGATCTACATCTAACCCTTTAATCGCTGCAATGTGATAAGACAATAGTTGCAAAGGAATCACCGCTAAAATAGGGGATAATAACTCTTCTACTTCAGGTACAGTTAACACATCGTCAAAAGTAGTTCCTGCTTCTTGAGCATTCATTGCAGATGTGACCCCAATTAACCTAGCATCCCTAGCTTTGGCTTCTTGAGCGTTGGAAATTACCTTTTCATAAACGCTTCCAGGCATTGCCACAGCTACTACTGGTACTTTATGATCTAAAAGTGCAATAGGACCATGTTTCATTTCTCCTGCGGGATAGGCTTCTGCATGGATGTAAGAGATTTCTTTGAGTTTTAATGCACCTTCGAGGGCGATGGGGAAGTTGATACCTCTACCAATAAAGATGAAGTCTTCGGTTTCTTGGGTGAATTCGTGGCCTAATTCTTCGATCGCCTTTTCTTGAGTTTCCAGAGTTTTCTCGATTTGCTCTGGTATATGGCGCAATCCTTCAATAATTTCAGCAATGCGTTCATTAGATAGGGTTTTACGGCGATAAGCTAAGTCTAATGCCAGATAGTAAAAGCCCATAACTTGGGCGATAAAGGTTTTTGTCGCAGCAACACCAATTTCTATTCCTGCTTGGGTATTAATAATATGTCCACATAGTTGCGCTATAGTACTTTCAGCACGGTTAGTAATAGCTAAGAGTTTGACTTGGAATTTGGAATCTAACTTTTCCCTTCGTCCTTTTTCCATCTCCAACGCAGCGATAGTATCGGCGGTTTCTCCTGACTGGGTAACACCAATAGTTAGGGTATTGGGAATAAGGGGTTTGGGGGTGTAGCGGTATTCGGAAGCATAGTCTATTGTGGTGGGAATATTAGCCAGTTGTTCTAAAAGATATTTCCCGATTAAACCAGCGTGCCAACTTGTACCGCAAGCTAATATCTGGATATAGTCTATGTTTTCATATAGTTGGGGAGATAAACCGAGATTCACAGGACTAAAGTCGGGATTTTCGTCTGCGTGCCAATTAGGATTAAGATAGGTTTCGAGACTTGTCCTTACTACTCCTGGTTGTTCATAAATTTCTTTTAGCATATAGTGACGGAAACCCTGTTTTTCTACTTGACCAGGATTCCAATCCAGAGTACGAGGAAATCTACTTACTCTTTCTCCAGCAAAAGTATATATTTCGACTCCTAAAGGAGTAAGCCTTGCTATTTCACTATTTTCTAGGGTTAAAACAGCATGGGTATGGGGCAAGAGGGCGGTAACATCGGAAGCACAGAAAAATTCTCCTTGTCCAAAACCCAGGGTAATGGGGGCTTGTTGACGAGCTACTATTAGTTCATAGGGATGATCTGCACTTATAACTGCGATTGCAAATCCTCCTTCTAAACGAGAAATAGTTTTTTGTACTGCGTCTAGTAGGGAGAGATTAGAATCAGTTAAATATTGGGATATTAAATGGGGTATTACTTCTGTGTCGGTTTCGGTACTAAATTCAATGCCTTTACTTTTTAATTCTTCTCTTAATTCCCGATAGTTTTCAATAATGCCATTCTGCACTACTGCAACTTTACTATCAGAATCTAGGTGAGGATGAGCGTTATGTTCTTCTGGTTTACCATGAGTCGCCCAGCGAGTGTGTCCAATACCTATTTGGGCATTATTAATCTTATGTTCGAGTTTTTCTCTAAGGTTGTATAGTTTTCCTTTGGCTTTAACGCACTCTAGCTTTCCTTCTAATACTGTCGCGACTCCTGCTGAGTCGTAACCCCGATATTCCAATCTTTCTAAACCAGAGATTAAAATTTCGGTTGCTGCTTGCGTACCTATGTACCCCACTATTCCACACATAACTTAGTTACCCTTTACCAGTTATCAGTTACCAGTTGTAGCGCATATTTTTGAAGTTGGGGAATTACATTTATATTTATTTATTTAGATAATGAATGTCTGCAACAATAGCAAATACTAGGTTCACATGAGTTCCAATATCGCTTTACCTATCCTACAAAAAATTAACTGCTTATTTATTAAATTTATAATTGTATCATTCTTCTGGGAGAAGACCCTCGCGTCCCGCGACGAGACTCCCGCGTATAAACACTTGGGGTTTCCCCAAGTGAGCTGCCCCTCATGAATCGCGGGCAAAGATTATTTTTGGAGCGTGAGGGATGTCAATTTTTTTTTACAATTAACATATTTTTTTGTAAAATATGTAGTAGAATAAGTGATAAGAGAGGAATTAGGGGTCGTAATGCTTAATCTCACTTACAGCTACAAACTACAACCAAGCAAGAAGCAGATAGAAATAATTGACCATAATCTTGTCGTTTGTAAGTCTGTGTGGAATCATGCTCTATACCAAAGAAAACTTTGGTATAACAGCCGTAAGTGTGATATTAATAAGTGTTCTCTAATCTCTGAATATGTTGTCGAACCATTTGAATACCCTAATTATCATATTCAATCTGCTGAACTTACCCAGGCTAAGAAAACTAACCCTTACTTGAAATCTGGTAATGCTCAAGCTATGCAACAAACATTACGAAAGTTGGATAGAGCATTTAATGATATGGCTCGTAAAGGAATGGGATTCCCACGCTACAAAAAGAAGATGAAATCTTTTAATCTTCTAAGTAATAAGTTTGAGATTAATGGTAATTATCTCAAGATGCCTCTACTTAAAAATGTTAAGTTAAGAAAATCTAGAGATATTCCCGATGGTTTCTTGATAAAACAAGTTCAAATCATTAAGAAAGCATCTGGTTACTATGCTAATGTAATGATTGAGCTTGATGTTGATATACCTTCACCATTACCTCACGGTCATGCAGTGGGAATTGATGTAGGTATTTCTAGTATGTTATCTACTTCTGATAGTTTGGTAATCCAAAGACCAAGGTTCTTAGACAAGGCACTGCGTAAGATTGAATTACTACAAAGAAAGCTTAAAAAGAAACGCATTGGTTCAGAAAAATGGAACAAATTACAGAGAAGAATAGCCCTATTACATGAAGCAGTAGCTAATAGAAGAAAGGACTATCATTTCAAGCTTGCCTATCAATTGAGTGGCGGAGTAGGAATGATATTTGTAGAAGACATTAACTTTGTTTCTTGGAGTAAAGGTATGTTCTGCAAACAATCTCTTGATATGGGATTAGGTCAATTCTTTGAGATATTAGAATATGTATGCTCAAGAACGGATACATATTTCGCAAAGGTAAATAAAGATTTCACTTCACAAATATGTCCTAACTGTGGAACACATACAGGCAAAAAAGAGTTAAGTGAAAGAATACACTCTTGTTCTGAGTGCGGATACGAACAGGACAGAGATATAGCTGCTGCCGAAGTTGTACTTAATAGAGGTTTAACTGCGGTCGGTGCGTCCGTGGTGAAACAGCCCTGTAATGGCGGTCTGTCGGGGGCTATTGCCTAGATAAGAGTCTAAAAGGGAATCCCTCGTGTCCCGCGAGGGAGGTTCAAATCGATTAAATCTTCTAGTTTTCTATTGTGTGGTTCAAAAAAATTTTTCATTTGCTTAACAATTTTTTCTTGTGATTGATTATATTGACCGCCAGAATTATAAGTCTTGTAATTTTGTTGTTTAAATTTACTTAATTCTAGAAAATCAAAGACTTGTTCCATAGTATTCTGGGGATTTGTAAATAAATCTTGACTTTTGATAATTAACAATTGTTCCGAAGGAAATACATTTAGCCATTGCTGTAAAAAATAAACATAAAGGCTATGCCATAAAATACCTTTACTTTCAGACCAATATTTTTGTTTAATTGACCAAATATCATCTACATTTTTCAGGATTTGTAATTCTTTTTGTACTGCTTCTTCTAAAGAACGATGTTCTTTACCAAGTCTTACTAGCTGATGATAATGAGAAATTGCTCTTTCTACAGGTTCTCTAATAACTGCTAATAATTTAACCTGGGGCAATAATTTAAAAACTCTTTGAGGTGCATTGTTATGACAAGCTATATAAGAAGTACTAGCTTCTCCTGTGATATAGTTACTATCTTTCGCAAAAGGAGGAAAATGGGAGCCATACCAGTCTAATCCTTTCTCAAAATTATACGTAAAGAAGTGAATTTCTTTTTCTATTGCACCTAAAACATTAGGATGTTTAATTATATATTGATACAAAGAACTAGTACCACATTTTTCTGAACCAATAATCAAGAAACAGGGGTCAGGAAAATTTTTGTGATTGGTTAAATAGGCTGATGTTGACAAAGTTGAAGCAGACTTTGCAGTCTCACGGCGGAGTACCTTCGACTTGATTTGAGTTTCGGCTACTTGACGATTATATTTAATAGCTAATTCTATTTTTCCTTGGCGACTAAAAATCTTCCCTAAATTTCTAACAACAATTAAAAGATTAGGATTTTTGAGCAGAATTTTTTGATAAACATTAATAATGCGATCGCAGTTATCTAAATACAAAGAACTGTTATAGATTGTTTCATATACATCCATACATTTGGGATTTAGTTCTACAACTTTCAGATAACATTCAATGGCATCTTCAATTAATCCTTGTTTGCTGAGTTTTTGCCCCAATCTATAATAAAGTTGCTCATCTTTTACTTGCTCAGATATGGCTTTTTTATAAGCTTGATAATCTGGGTATTTTTCGGGAGATTTTTTAGCTAAACAAGTTTGTAATTTATGAAACGTTTTAACATCGTTAGTCTTAATTTTTAATGCTTGGCGATAGTTCGCGATCGCTATATCTAATAATTTTTGTTTTCTAAAGATTTCTCCCAAGCCAAACCATGCAAGATGACAATTAGGATTTATTTTAATTACTTGGTTATAACTTTGAATTGCTTGATGCCAATCAGATTTTCGACAATAAGCCATACCTAGCTTAATTTTTGCTTCTATAGCTTGAGCATTAATCTTGAGGCTTTGTTGATAGCAATCAATAGCTAAATCTATTTTATCTTGGTCGAGATAAACATTTCCTAATGCTAAATAAAGGTGATAACTTTTAGCAAAAGAATGATATTCAATAGCTTGCTGATAAAAACTTGCTGCCAGTTCTAATTTATTCAATTTATAATATATTTTACCTAAATTAAAATATGACCAAGAAAAATCAGGCTTTAAATTTATGGCTTTTTGGTAATTATCTATTGCTGATTCTAGATTATTTTGTTTTACTGCAATTTGACCCAAAGCGTAATAAGATTTAAACCATTGAGGATTTAAAGATATTGCTTGTTTATAATATTTGATTGCTTCTGTAAAAGCTTGGGATTTTGTTGACAATTCCCCTAATTCATAATAAAAGCGAAAATGATGAGGATAAACTTCTATTGCTTTTTGATAAATAGCGATCGCCTCTTTGATTTTATTGTCTTTTTCTAGTAATTGAGCCTTGTTAAGATAAAGCTCTACAGTAGTTAATCTGTTTCCTAACGGAAGATTCATAAAACAACAAATTAAATAATTAGATAAGTAAATAATGGTTGAGTTTTACCGAGAGCATCTCTTAGATTTTTTGTGAAAACAACTTGTTGTATATTATACGGCTCTTGACATATAAAATTAAGTCCTAATATCTACCAGGCTTTAGTTCTAAACTGGGTTCTATCGGGAGTGTGGACAAACATACTGTTATTTGCAGGAGCAAAGATATCATGTTTCCCATCTCCATTAAAGTCACCTATTCTGGTAAAGCCACCCCAGGTATTAGCTATCAGGAGACGTGACGACTACAGTTCTTTGGTCATGAAAACACTGTTTGGATCTTCCTTGTATGTGGAAAAAGGCGCGCAATTCTCAAAGCCATATTTTGTATACAAATTCCGTGCAGGCTCAAAAAATGGCATTGACCCAGTTTCTAGACTTATACGGCGATAACCTCGCAGCTTCGCTTCGTTCAAAATATGCTGAAGCAGCATCGATGCGATGCCCTTACCTCTATGGGAAACACTGGTACGCATCGACTTCACTTCAGCATGGTCTGCGCTCAATTCTTTAATTGCACCGCAGCCAATTAGGCTACTACCATCCCAAACTGTCCAGAATGTAACTTCCGGTTTTCTCAATCCGTCTAAATCCAGCGCATGCTTACTTTCCGGTGGCGAAACGGTCTTCATATCCCTAATATGCTCTTCCAGGAAATCCGCAATTTCTGCGCCAGAAAGATCATCCACCCTTATTTCCATTTTTTCTTCAGTTTCCCTTTTGCCACACAAAGCCTAATCACTTATTATATACGCGATCGCTCTATCCCAATCACATTTTCACTAGCGATCGCCAAAAGAACAAAAAAGTTTTTTCGTCACACACTTGATATCAGGGTTTTTCTTCCGAATTAAGTATCGGTTTTACTTCCTGCATAATAAAGACATAGTAGTTTGCAACAGAAGGAAGATAAAAAGTAATGGGAATTGACCGCAGCGAATACCAGCAACGCCAAGAACAACTCATGGCAAAAATTGGCAATGGTACGGCTATATTTCGTAGTGCGCCTATGGCTACCATGCACAAAGATGTTGAGTATGTATATCGTCAGCACAGTGATTTCTATTACCTAACAGGATTTAATGAACCAGAAGCTGTAGCAGTATTTGCACCCCATCACGAAGAACATCGCTTTATTTTGTTTGTGCAACCGAAAGACCCAGAAAAAGAAACTTGGACAGGATATCTTTGTGGTGTGGAAAATGCCACAACCATCTATGGTGCAGATGAAGCTTATCCCATCACAGAATTAGATGAAAAATTACCCCAGTATTTAGTTAATGCCGATCGCATCTATTATCATTTGGGACAAGATCGGGACTTTAATCATAAGATTCTTGCTTTGTGGCAAAGACTACTAGCAGGGTATCAAAAAACAGGTCAAGTACCTATGGCGATCGCAGATACTATGCCCATTACCCACCCGATGCGCCTAGTTAAGAGTCCTTCGGAAATAGCAATGATGCGAAAAGCAACAGCTATATCAGCCAAAGCTCACAATCGCGCCAGGGAATTTGCTCGCCCAGGAGTATATGAGTATCAAGTAGAAGCAGAAATTGCACATACTTTCCGTTTAGAAGGCGCAATGGGGGCTGCATACCCTTCTATTGTCGCTTCTGGAGCTAATGCTTGTGTGCTGCACTACATAGAAAATGATCGCCAGATGCAGGATAATGAACTATTACTAGTTGATGCTGGCTGTTCCTATGGTTACTACAATGGGGATATTACTCGCACTTTTCCTGTCGGGGGAAAGTTTACCCCAGAACAAAAAACCCTTTATGAATTAGTACTTGCAGCCCAACTAGCAGCCATTGACAAGGTGCAAACAGGAAAACCCTACAATGAGTTTCACGATGCTGCGGTAAAAGTCTTGGTAGAAGGATTAGTGGAGTTGGGTTTATTGCAAGGAGATATAGAAGAAATCATCAAAGAAGAAAAATATAAACCCTTCTATATGCACCGTACAGGACATTGGCTAGGTTTAGATGTTCATGATGCTGGTGCGTACAAGCACAATTCCGAAACTTGGCAAACCCTCCAACCAGGACATATCCTAACAGTAGAACCAGGAATTTATATTTCTCCCTATATTAAGCCAGCAGAAGGACAACCCGAAATCCCTGACTGCTGGAAAGGAATCGGTATTCGTATCGAAGATGATGTTTTAGTTACGGAAGATGGTCATGATATTATGACTGCTGATGTCCCAAAATCCGTCGCAGCGATGGAAAGCTAAAAACTATTGCATCATCCGATGGTTAATGTGGAGTGTCCTTCCTTGTTTTTGAAGAGGGAAAGAGATTGATAGAGCTAAGGAGATTTCCTTGCTCCTCATTCCTCCTTCCTTATTTATTTTGTAAGCCACCAGACATCATTCTCAAAAAGCGAGTGCTTTATTGTTCCGAAGTTTTAGCGGAAGATTGACTGTCATCTGACTTTTCAGTTTTACTCTCGTCTGATTTGTTCTCTTTGTTACCAGAGTATCTTCGATTACGATTGGAGTAACGAGAAGATGGTTTACGAAATTTACGAGCATTAATTTTATTACGCTTGGCTTTTTCTTTTTTGGCATTGCGACGTTTCGCCATTATTTTTCCCTCCTTTAACAACAAAACGCTTCTGGAGTGCTACTAGTGGACTAACCGATAAACTTCCAGAAGCGTTATTAAATTTAGTTTTGCTCGTTAGAAACGATTGTTACGACGACCACCACCGAAAGATTTTCTGTTATCTTCTCTGGGTCTAGCTTTATTAACTTTTAATTCGCGATCCATCCACATTGCACCGTTGAGGGTTTCAATGGCTTTATCTTCTTCTGCTTCAGTTTCCATTTCCACAAAAGCAAAACCTCTTACGCGACCTGTCTCGCGATCAGTAGGAATGTGTACTCGTTTAACAGTTCCATACTCGGCAAAAACTTCACGAATATCATCTTGGGTAATTTCATAAGATAAATTACCTACATATATAGACATAAAAAATCTGTCTCCTCAGTCAGAGAGTGTACATAGAGATAAGATTTGGGAGTGAAGCTACTCAATACTGAGGGAAAACCTCTGAATACTGATTTGAATTCTATCTTTGATCTTGATTCTCAAACTTGATACTAACATCTTTATTAGAGATGCACAGGTAAACTTTTCCAACAATTTTCTCATTTGATACCCATTGTAGTTTAAATGCTGGATCGCGATCGCGTTTTGTAGTATGTAATACACTATATTTCACTAATAGCCAAATATAGCAGTAGAGACGCGATAAATCACGTCCCTACCTGATTAGGTTATTATTTTGTGTTGATTGAAAACTAGTTATTCAATTCCTTCAATCTTGTCTTCGACTTCTTGATACAATTCCCGTAATCTGTCGAGATTTTCCTCACTAGTTTCCCAGTAACCACGACCATTAACTTCTAGTAATGTACCAACAATCTTACGGAAGGAATTAGGGTTCATATCCATCAGACGCTTGCACATTTCGGGGTCATCAATGAAAGTAGTGTTAACATCTTCATACACCCAGTTATCTACAGCATCGGCGGTTGCACTCCATCCCATAGTATTAACTAAACGCTTGGAGAGTTCCCGGACACCTTCGTAACCGTGACTCAGCATACCTTCATACCATTTGGGATTGAGTAATTTAGTACGTGCGTCTAAGCGGACGGTTTCGGAAAGGCTACGAATTTGGGCGTTTGCAGTAGTAGTATCTGCAATGAAAGCAGTGGGTTTTTTGCCGTCATCACGGAGACTTGCTACAACTTTGGTGGGGTCGGAGTCGAAGTAGTGGGATACATCAGTGAGACTGATTTCAGAAGAATCTAAGTTTTGGAAAGTAACTTCCGCAGTTTTGAGAGATTTCTCAAATATTTGACGGCTTTCACTCATAACTCCAGGGTTGTCGGAGTTGAACGCAAAAGATTTGCGGTTGAGGTACATATCCTGTAACTCTTTTTCTTCTTCCCAACTGCTGTTTTCTACCGCAAGGTTGATGTTAGAAGAGTATGAACCAGAGGAGTTAGAGAAGATACGAGTAGCTGCTTGACGCAGATTAATTCCCATTTCTTCTGCTTGTTCTAAAGCGTGTTTGCGGACGAAGTTCATTTCTATGGGTTCGTCTGCTTCTGCTGCCATCTTAACTGCTTGGTCTAGCAAGTTCATTTGATTGATGAACAGGTCGCGGAAGACACCAGAACAGTTTACTACTACATCAATACGAGGACGACCTAATTCTTCTAGGGGGATGAGTTCTAGTTTGTTAACTCTTCCTAGCGCGTCGGGTACGGGACGCACTCCCACCATCCACATAATTTGCGCTAAAGATTCACCGTAGGTTTTGATGTTATCTGTTCCCCAGAGGACACAAGCAATAGTTTCAGGGTATTTTCCGTCGTTATCTAGCTTTTGTCTTTCGATTAATCTATCTACTACTACTTTGGCGCATTTTACTGCTGCTAAGGTAGGAATAGACTGGGGGTCGAGGGCGTGAATGTTTTTCCCTGTGGGTAACACATTGGGGTTACGGATGGGGTCGCCACCAGGACCAGGTAAAACATATTCTCCTTCTAAAGCTTTGAGGAGTCCGCCTAATTCTTGGTCCGCGCAAACTTGTTCTAAACAGAATTCGAGATATTCAAACAGAGGTTTGAGTAATTCTTTATCGATATTGGTGTATCCCAAGTCGTGTAATGCTTGTACCCAAGGTTCTTTTTTCCCAAGGTTGAAGAAGTTGAGTTTGGAAACCATAGACACTCGTCCTTCTGCATCAATTTGGGCTTTCACTAGTGCTGATACCGCAGCGCGAGTAGCTTGGGTGATGTCTTGGAAGAGTTGCACATCTGCTAATACACCACGGTCATTGTTAGCATAGATTTCATCGATATCTCTATCCATACTTTGGGCGATGATGCGAGGTAAAGAAACTATTTCTTCTTCTTCCCTATCTAGAGATGCAATATTTACTAGTGTGGCAATAGCTTCTTCTGCGGTGGGAGGTTTACCAATGATGTGCAAACCACAGGGTAACAAGCGAGATTCGATTTCCATCAGTTTTTTATACACTAAACCGACGATAGTATCTCTTGCTTCTTGAGACATTTGTTTAGCATCGGTTTCTGGTAGCGCAATGTCTTTGTCTAAGTTGACAATGCGACATTTATCCATGATGGTATCAACAATTTGAATACCTCTTGCACCATCTTTTAGGGTTTGATAAGAACCAATTAATTCCCCTAATTCTTTCAACCCTTTGTATAGTCCAGCGTTTTCCGCAGGGGGGGTTAAGTAGGAAATGGTGGAAGCATAACCGCGACGTTTAGCAATAGTTGCTTCAGAAGGATTGTTAGCAGCGTAGTAGTAGATATTGGGAATAGAACCAATTAAACTGTCAGGATAACATTCACCAGACATCCCCATCTGTTTACCTGGCATAAATTCTAACGAACCATGAGTACCAAAGTGCAATACTGCGTCAGCTTCCCATACTTGTTCTAGGTAAGTGTAGTAAGCTGCAAAACCGTGGTGGGGAGATGCAGATTTTGAGAATAACAGTAACATGGGGTCCCCTTCGTAACCGAAAGTAGGTTGTACCCCGATAAAGACGTTACCGAAATGCTTACCGTAAATTAAAAGGTTTTGTCCATCACTGTTTAAATGTCCTGGTGGTTGTCCCCAGTTTTCTTCTAATTTAGTAGAGTAGGGTGTGAGTTTTTCATACTCTTCTACAGACATTCTGTAAGCAATGTTTAATTCTGGAGAAGCATATTGGGCTTGTGCATCATGTATTACTGCTTCCATCAACTCTTTAGGAGAGTCGGGTAATTCTTGGATATCGTAACCATTACCCTTGAGTCCTTTTAATACTTCATAGATAGACCCAAACACATCTAAGTAAGCAGCAGTTCCCACATTACCTTTATCGGGAGGGAAACTAAATACTGTGATGGCAACTTTTTTATTTAGTTTGGGTTTTTTGCGGAGATTACCCCATTTTAAGGCTCTTTGTGCGATCGCCTCTATTCTATCTTGTAGAGCGATAGCCCGTCCAGTATTACCATCTCTACCTGATAAAATAATCGGCTCAATTGCCCCATCTAGTTCGGGGATAGCAATTTGTAAAGCTACTTGTACAGGGTGTAACCCAAGTTCGCTTTCTTCCCATTCTTCAGTAGTTTGAAAGACTAGGGGTAAGGCTACCATATAGGGACGGTTGAGACGTTTTAAAGATTCTATGGCTTTAGGGTGATCCTGTCTAGCAGGTCCCCCTACTAAAGCAAAACCAGTGAGGGAAACTACTACATCTACTAAAGAATTTTTTTCTTTACCGCTTGTTAATTCCCAAAAATATTCATCTACAGGTTTAGAGAAGTCTAACCCACCAGCAAACACTGGAAGTACTCTAGATCCCATAGCTTCTAGCTCTTGCACCATTGCTACATAGTGAGCATCATCTTTGGTGACAAGGTGGGTGCGTTGCAATACTAACCCCACACAAGGGGCTAAGGGGTCTTTGAGGTCATCAGAAATATCTTTACGACTGTTATACCAGTTGAGATACTCTTTAACATCTTCAAACATTTCTGGTGCTAAAGGATGCCATACACCCATATCCGGATATACTATGGGTTCTTCGTAACTAATACCCTCAGCAATATTCTTATCTTTATAGACATATTTATCTGCCAACATCAGCAAGAAGTTTTCTAGGTTATCAGAGTTACCTCCTAGCCAATATTGGAAACTCAACATAAAGTTGCGAGCATCCTGGGCTTTCTCTACAGGCAAATATTTTAGTACTTTAGGTAAGGTGCGTAACAGCTTCAGCATTGCATCTTGGAAAGAGCTTCCAGAGTTTTCTTTCCGCTTCCGCATAAATTGAGCAATAGCACTCTTAGACTGTCCCAACTGCGCCATAGAGAAGCTACCCATCTTGTTTAGGCGCATTACTTCTGGCATCGAGGGAAATACAATAGCAGCATCTAAACGTTCTCTATGAGGTGTTACTGCTGCAACCACTTTCTGTGCTAAGTCTTCAATAAATATTAGAGATGCAATAAAAATATTTGCTTGGGCTATATCCTGTTGGAAGTTAGTATAATTCTCTTCATTTCTTAATTCCTCAATTAAGTAACCACTCAATTCAATAGCTAAGTGAGGGTTGTGTTTATTGATATTTCTCGCAGCTTCAGTCAGGGTGCTTTGGTACTGAGGCTCTAGCACGACATAGACCACCTTTAATAAATCGCGCCCATTTAGGTTTTCTGGCTTTACGCGACGTATGGTGGACTTGACGTGAGTGAACATAGACTTGATTCTCCTTGTTTTCTTCGGGCGACTGGCGGTCTGCGGTTCTAGCAGGTGTTTAATCCTACTTAGACAACGGGTTACTGTTAATTGTTTGTATCAAAAAATGTTGCGTTAAAACCGCATTTCTCTCTATTTGACACAATTTTATAAAAATACTGACACATTTTGTTACAAATTTTTACTCATTTTCTGAGTATTTACTCAAAATTTTCTTTATAAAAATTCATCATTTAATTTATTGACAAAAGTGACTAATTATGAATATTAAGCTGGATATTTTTATGGAAGCGATCGCCTAAAGTCAATAAGGCGATCGCTATAAGCTCGAAATTATTTTAGACAGAATACTATTGTGGTCATAGATGAAATTGATTCTTTTAGGGTATGTTTGTATTTTTAATAGTTTGAAGAATCCCGCCCAAAGGCGCAAAGGCGCAAAGAGATTAGACTTCTTGCAAAAATAAATATAGAATCAAAACTTATATCTATTGCCTATTGCAAGAGTGCCTATTGCCTTGTTTTCACCAGGATTTATGAGAGTGGGTGCAAGAGGTCTATTATTTCAATGGACCAATAAGATTAACTTTTCTGGTTGTAAGGTAATTTGGCTAGCAGCGTCGCCATCGCACAAGTATTAGTAATACCTGCAAACATTAAACCCGCACCAACGAAACCACTAAGAATATAAAAACCAGGAGCAACAAAAGTTCCTAATAATACTCCTGATAGCACTAGAGAACCAGCTACAATCTGTACTTGGCGCATGATGCTAATTGGTGCATTATGATTGATTTGAGTTTGGTATCCGCACGCTTTCCAAGCATTAAGACCACCCTGTAGATGGGTTACTTCTGAATATCCTGCGGTAAAAAGCTTTTGGGCTGCTTGAGTAGAGCGGTTTCCCGTTTGACAGTGGAGGACTAATTGTTTGTCTTCGACAGTTGGTATTTGGTTTGGATCGAAATTAGACAGGGAAACTCTAATACTACCTGGAATTTTCTCCCGTTTGTATTCATCAGCCTCTCTCACATCTACTAAAACAACTTGTTGTTTTTCTTGTAAGTCTTTGAGACAAGCTGAATCGATGGTTTTTAGTCTATTTTCTAGGTTTGGTTGAGATGAAAAAGTAGGATTCATAAATTCTATAAATTCAGCGCGATCGCCTAATTAAATTTATTAGTTATATAACTATATAGTAATATAAATTGGCAAAAAAAATTAAGTTACAGATAAATTCAATCCAAATGTAGGGTGGGCATTGCCCTACATTTATCTGTTGCATTTTTTCTTCCAATTGGTATAAGGGGTCTTTTAAGCAACCATACAGAAACTTACACCCTTGGCTGAAAACCCTTTGCTGTAAGCGTTTCAGAAGTAAACTTTGCGATCGCTATAAATGTATTAAGAAAAAGGTGATAAATCTAGTGATTCAAAAGCGGTTAAAAATTCTTTAAGTCTACTAGCTATTATATTTACACCACCTGCAACATTAGACTCAATATTTAGGGGAATTACTGGGTCATGCAGAGATAAGCGTAATAAAAACCAACCATCTTCTGATGGGGATTGACAAGATACTCTTACTCCTTCGTAATTATTAGGAACTACTGCCCAATCTGCTTGCTTTGTAGCAAATTCTTTTAGTTGTTCAATAACTTGATTTCCGTAGGATTTAAAATCATCAATTTCAATTTTAAAGCGGAATTCTTCACTTTCAATTGGTTCTCTGAGATTAGCAATTAAATCAGTCAATAATTTACCTTCAAGATTAGCTTTAGCTAATTCAATTAAGAGTTTAGTTGCTAAATAAGCTCCATCATCTAGAAAATAGTTTTCTTTCATCGCCCCATGTCCAGATGTTTCAATAGCTAACCAAGATTCTTTATTTTCTGTATTGAGGCGAATTGACTCATTGATTACATTTTTATAACCACGCTTAAAACGATGATGTATTCCTTTTAAATCTTGCTCAATAAATTGGGTTAATCCATCAGAAGTAATCGAATCTGTAACAATTGTTGACCCTGGATGTTCTCGTAATACTATGGCAGAAATTAAAGCAATTAAACGATTTCTATTGATTTCTTTGCCTAAATGATCTACTGCTGCTACTCGATCCACATCTGTGTCAAATATAATCCCAAAGTCAGCTTGATTCTTGATTACCGCTTGGCAAATTGAAGCCATAGCGGATTTGTTTTCTGGATTGGGAATATGATTAGGAAAGTTTCCATCAGGATTTAAAAATTGACTACCTGTGGTATCAGCACCCAAGGGGTTAAGTACTTTATCAACATAAAAACCTCCAGCACCATTACCAGCATCAACAACTATTTTTAAACCTTTAAGTGGTTGCTCAAAATTTGTAGGATGATTTACTGCTTGGCGAATCTTGTTAACTAATCCATCACTATAAACGGAAATAAAATCAGATTTTTCAATGTCTTTTTGTTGTGCAATAGTTGTAAAATTATTGGCTTCAGCCAACTCTAAAATATCGGTAATATCTTTTTTATCTAAACCACCTTGACTAGTAAAAAATTTCAATCCGTTACGATTAAAGGGTAAATGACTAGCGGTGAGCATAATTGCTCCATCACAATTAAATTCAGGAGTAACTGTACTCATAAACATAGCTGGAGTAGAAGCTATAGCAAAATCATAAACTTTGCAACCTAATGAGGTCATGCCCTCCATTAAAGATTGCATTAAACTCAACCCAGATAAACGACTATCACGCCCTACTGAAACTGTTAATTCTGTAGCTGGTTTAGCAACTTTTTTGCTCAACCAAATGACAAAGCTTTGTCCTAAAGTTTTAGCAACTTCAGGTGTTAGATTAACTTTTTCATCGGGAACTCCAGGGAGAGCTACACCACGAATATCCGAGCCATTTTGTAATTTCTTCCAGTTGATACTTTGCATCTTGAATCAGTAATCAGTATTCAGTAATCAGTATTCAGTAATCAGTATTCAGTAATTAGTAATCAGTATTCATTAACTACTGACCAGTAATCCCCAATCCCCAATCGCGAAGCGACGAGTTGGGTCTCCCTATTCCCTATTCCCCCTCAAAAGAAAGTCTAAAACGACACTACGATGATATAGCAGAAGTAATTAATCAATATAAGACGCACCCTCAAGCTGCCCTTATCAAACACCTGATATTGTAATTACTACTTCTCAGTGGTGAACAACAAAGCGTTCAGTTGTTTAGACTACTTAACATTCTGGAAATTATACAGATGGGATATTCACCGTCACGTCAACAAAGGAAAGAAATGGGTCAAATCAAAGTACTTCCAAACTATAGGTGACAAAAACTGGGTTTTTGCTACCAGACAAGAATTCAATCCAATCACTTTAATACAACACACGGACTTTACCTCTAAAACAAGAGATAAACTTAGCTTAGTAACTGTAGCAACTAATGTTACTGAACTGGCTACTAATTTAAGCTTATTGTGTTTAGGTATTATTGGGACATATTTAGTGAGCAAACAATTGGAATCAAAGTTTCATGACGAAAACTAATCGACAGTTTACTGAATCTGAACTAGCACAAACTAATAGCATTCTCCAATTATCTAACTCTGGTACAAGACCTTTAGTTAAAGGTTTTACTATAGACAGTGTAAAATCCCTAGATTTAGATGATGCTATTTGGGTCGAGACTCATGGTGATATCGGGAAAATTCAGATTCATATTGCTGACCCGACAGAAGTAATTGAGATTGATTCTCCTTTGGATCGAGGGGTAAGAAAACGCATCTCAACTTTATATTTATCTCAGAGAATAATCCCCATGTTACCTACCGCTCTTTCAGAACAAAAGCTATCGCTGTTAGAAGAAGGAGCTAAACTTACTATCACCATAGAAATCGAGCTTAAAACTACAGGAGAAATTACCAATTATCGTATATTTAAAAGCTACTTTATTAATTTAAAGAAATTATCTTATCAAGAAGCAGAACAGATTAGTAATAATCCTCAACATGAGTTGTTTTTACCTTTACAATCTGCTCAGATTTGGGCAAAAATTCTTAATCAAAAACGAGTAAAAGATGGTGCTTTTGCTGGAATTATTAAAGGTAATTTTTATATTAATGAAGATGGTAATATTAATCAGATTTCTTGTAATAGTGAAGTTTTAATTGCTGAATATATGATTTTAGCTAATACAGTAGTTGCTCAATGGTTAACGGAAAAATCATTAACTGCTTTATATCGGAATCATTTACCTCAAGGAGATATGGATCGAGGTTTGATTTGGCAATATTTAGAATCGGAAGATAATAAAGATTTTCGTTCTCAATATAGTCATTGTTTAGCTAAAGCAATTTACAGTCCAGTTTGTCAAGGTCATTTCGCTTTGGCTACTCCTTATTATCTCCATTTCACTTCTCCTTTGAGGAGATTGGCTGATTTTATAGTGCATCGCATTGTCAAGGCTGAATTGGCTGGTCAACCTAGCCCTTATACTACAGAACAAATGGCTGAGTTCGCTGAAGCAATTAATCAGTTTCACCTTGAACAAAAGCAAAAGCAAGTTAATTATCTAAAAGAAAAAAGAGATAAAAATTTATTGAAAGTAACTAATTACTCTAATTTGGATTCTAAAGATTTTTCCCGTTTAATTGAATTGAGTCTTCGTAATGATTCTTTGTCTGAAATTAGACATGAGCTTGGAATTAGATTAGAAGCAAGACAATTGAGTAATACTGATTTATCTGGGATTTTATTTAATACTCAAGATCGGAAACTGCAACAACTTGTATTTAATCAAATTGATGAGAAAAGTATTGTAAATTTGCTTAATAATTGTCCTAAAATTTTAGAACAAATTACTAACTTAGAATACGAAGAAATTATTTATAATCCCACGCAATTGATTTTTATTGGCAGATTAATTGTAAATCTCAATAATGAGGATTTGACAACATCTGATACTATTCAAGGTAAGAATCGCAAAGACGCGAAAACCCAAGCTTATAAAGCCTGGTTACAAGCTTATATTAATCAACAGTTAGTCCCTGTAGCAGAATTATCTCTATCAGAAGATACAATGCTC
Source organism: Xenococcaceae cyanobacterium MO_167.B27 (assembly GCA_030065935.1). Lineage (GTDB taxonomy): Bacteria > Cyanobacteriota > Cyanobacteriia > Cyanobacteriales > Xenococcaceae > JASJCP01. The sequence continues at coordinate 103,052 of JASJCP010000009.1, read as the reverse complement.
AAGGTAGAACCAGAAGAACCAGAAGTTGTAGAATTTAAGCATGAATTACCTTTGAGTACTTTAAATAACTTATGTCAACAAAAAAAATGCAAAAAACCTAGCTTTCAATATGAACAAAAAGATGGAATTTTTATTTGTACTGCTACAGTAGAATTAGAAGAACAGACTGTATCAAAAGTTGGCAAAGCTACGAAAAAAAGAACGGCTCAAAATATAGCTGCTGATAAAATATTAATAGAGCTAAATCCTTGAGGGAGGTAATCCAAACTAATTGGTTAAGACTATTAGTGGTTAGTGGAAGGGTGGTTATTTTCCTGAGTCTGTGACGCGCCAACTTAGTTTGAGATTAAACCAGAAATTCCAGAGGGTGACAAGTGCGATCGCTATAAAATTAGCGATATATCTTCCATAGGGTACATCCTTGAAGACGAGATTAAAGAAGAAATTGAGCAATAAAACATTTAGAATCAGCCCTGCCAAACAAACTACATTAAATTTTAAAAAGCGTTTAAATCTTTTACTCCAGCCTTTTTGCTGCCTAGAAAAATCAGCAAAAGTCCAAGCATCATTCCATAAAAAATTATTGATAATTGCCACTTCTGAAGCCAAAATTTTACTACGAGTCAAACCCCAGCCTAATGTACTAGGATCGCTCAAAAGATAAAGCACAATCATATCTACAAAAACACCGCTAAAACCAACTACCCCAAAGCGGAGAAATCTTTTAACTGGCCAAAGAGCAAAACGTAATCTTAATAAATGTTGGATATACTCAATATACTGTTTCCAGGTAACTTTACTCGCTCCTGCTTGTCTTTCCCGAAACACATAACCAACCTCACCGATCCAACGAATTGCACCACGACCAGTAACCTCGATGAGAATCTTATAACCTACAGGACTAAGATACTTACCTACAATAGCATCGCGACGCACCATAAAGTAGCCACTCATGGGGTCAGAAAGACGACCTATCACTTCAGGAAGAATAATTAACCCTAGCATTTGTGCGCCACGGGAGAGAAATCGCCGAATTACACTCCATTCACTGACTCCTCCTCCTTCTACATGACGACTTGCTACAGCTAAATCTGCTCCTTGTTCCATTTCTTGCCACAGTTGCAATAATATTTCAGGGGGATGTTGTAAGTCTGCATCTATCACTCCTAATACTTTACCCCTTGCACCTTGCCAACCGCGAATTACTGCGGTGGAGAGTCCTTTTTCTGCTTCTCTCCGCATCACTCTTAATTGGGGATATTCTGGGGTTAAATCTTGAGCAATTTTCCATGTACCATCAGGACTGTTATCATCAACTACAATTAGTTCATATTCCCCTGGAATTGCACTATCAAGTAATTGACTCAAAATATTAACGATCGCCGATACATTTTCCCCTTCATTGTAAGTAGGGATAATCAGAGAAAACTTAATCGGATCATCTTCTGCTATCTGAGGAATAGTTAAAGAGCCAGAGGGAACGGGAATTAGGGAAAAATCTCTCATGATGATGAAGGACGAAGGATGTAAGTACGGGCAGTAAACTTGTCTATAGCCATAGTTCCTGATAGTTCCTGAGTCTGAATCAATTGATATTCAGGGGGAATTGCAGCTTTAATGTTTTCTTTATACTCTAATTTATCAGTTTCGGTTTTGGGTCTAGACCAGACGGGATCGTCACTTTGCAACCAAATTAGGCGGGAGTAATTGCGATCGCGTAATACCGGTGCTAGAGATTTCCCTAAGCGAGAGGGAGTATCTGCGAATAAACTAACATTGTCTGTAGGTAAATAGTAAGCTACTCTTAGGACATGACCCCAGGCTTTACTGTTTAAGGCTACCAGGGTTGACATTTCAGGCTGTTGCTTGATTGTGTCTGCTACTTGATGAAACATTTGACGCGAGCGCAAACTATAATCACTGATATTTAAACATAAATAAATTACTAACAGACTTACGACTATGGGTTGTTGCCATTTTCCTGCTACTTTAATTAACCAGATGGTAATTAGCAATAGACAACCAGGTAAAATAAATATCAGTGATCGCCCCCAGCCAAAACCCACAGTAAGTTTATTACCCAACACATCTACAATTAAAGCTAATATCAAGGGTACTATTCCCAACACTAAAGCGGTAGCGAGAAGATAAAATTCTTGTTTTTGCCAGAGAGTAATAGTAAAAAATAATAATAAAGCTATGGCAATAGCCCCTAAAATAGTGGGAACAATCACAGGTAAGCTAGTTGCCCATTCTCCTAATATTAAATGAGTTCCTAGAGTTTTTGTAACATCCTGTAAGTGTTCTAACCAAGAGACACCACCAGCTTGAGAAATTTGTCGAAAAACATCGGGACGATTATTTCTCTGTTGCATTGTCCCCCAAAAAAACCAAGGAAGAAATATAGCTACACCCATCCCTAAACGTAAACCATTTAGCCACCAGCGTTTGGGGTCAAAAACTACTACAAAAATACTCAAAGTCATTACCCAATAAGCAAAAAGATACTGAGTCAGAAATCCTAAGCCTACAGACAAGATAAGTATTGCACTCCAGATTAGAGAACGAGTGTTTAAAAAAGAAGCAACAAAACTCTCTCCCTTGTCTGGTTGTCTTCCTGTCCAAGGTACTCCGCCTATGATAGGCTTATCCTGCTTGGACTTCGTCAATTTTACCGCAGCCCAAGCACTTAAGATTGCCCACAATACGAGAGGACAATACATTCTTAAATTCAGGGAATGGGATAAATAAAAAGGATTTAATGCTAATAAAGCTGCTAGTATTAGACCACCGCGAGCGCCTAATAAACTTTTGCCTAAACCATAAATACAGTAAATCCCTATCAGACTCAAGATAACGATCAAACCACGCAAGCTAACTTCACTGTTACCAAACCCACGCATCCAAAAATGATTTCCCAAATAAGAGAAGGGAGGATGAACATCACGAGCTAAACCACGGAGTAAATTAGCGACCGTCCCTACTATTTCCCCAGGATAAGACTCTGGTGGTAACTGAAAAACTGTGGAATATTGACTTAAGGGTACTGGTTCAATACCAGGGTTAGAATAGGATCTTCTCTGACCAGTAGAAAGGAGTACAGATAGAATTTCATCATACCAAAACTCTCGACTACCCAGATTAATAATGCGTAAAATTACCCCATTTGCGATCGCTGCTATTAAAAATAGCTGGAAATTAAAATTTTTAACTAGCTTTGACATTAAACTAATTTCAAACACTAAAGTTACGATTATAATTGTACTTGTCTAATCAATAGATCATTTTGCCATAAAATCCTCTGGGCTTTGTTGTTAGCTAAATTATATTTGTAGTTACTCAAAACAGCAAAATTTTATGAAAAAATACCAAATTATTCCTTCTGGGTATTGTTAAATAATAAATTATATTTGTTGATTTCTTTTAAAACCAATTAACTATTATCCTAAACGGAAAAAAACAATATTATATATTTAGTTCCCAGAAAAAAAAATTATGGTGGATAGCGATCGCTCTATTGAAATATCTGTAGTTGTACCCCTTTACAACGAAGAAGAGAATATAGAATACTTATTTACCAGACTACTATCAGTACTAGATAAACTCAAAACTAGTTATGAAATTGTTTGTGTTAATGATGGTAGTAAAGACAATACTTTAAAACAACTTATCGAACATCATCAGGAAAATCCAGTTATTAAAGTAATTAATCTCTCTCGCAACTTTGGGAAAGAAATTGCCCTCACAGCAGGAATTGATTATGCTAATGGAGCAGCTATTGTACCGATAGATGCAGACTTACAAGACCCCCCTGAATTAATTGAAGAATTAGTAGCCAAATGGCGAGAAGGTTATGATGTAGTTTATGCTACCAGGCGATCGCGTCAGGGAGAAACTTGGCTCAAACGTTTGACAGCAGATGCTTTTTATAAAACTATCGGGAAAATGACTAGTATTACTATTCCACCTAATACAGGAGACTTCCGTTTATTGGATCGCAAAGTGGTAGAAGCAATAAAAAAGATACCAGAGAGAACTCGTTTTATGAAAGGCTTGTTTGCTTGGGTAGGATATAAACAAACTTCCGTGATGTTTGACCGTGAACCTCGTGCTGCTGGGACTACAACTTGGAACTATTGGAAACTCTGGAATTTTGCGATCGATGGGATTACTTCTTTTAGTTTTGTTCCTCTCAAAATCTGGAGTTATGTAGGCTTATTTATTTCTTTCTTATCTCTTTTATACGCTTCTTTTTTAGTAATTAGGACTCTAATTTTCGGGATTGATGTTCCTGGTTATGCTTCTTTGATGGTAGCGGTGCTATTTTTCGGAGGAGTACAGTTAATAACTTTAGGGGTTATTGGAGAATATCTCGGAAGAGTTTATGAAGAAGTAAAAGGAAGACCCTTGTATTTTGTAAGAGAGAGTTATGGTTTTGAGAATAAATCTAATAGTTAGTGGTTAGTATCCGTGTAAGGCTTGCAACCGTGAGCGTAGTTAGTGGTTAATTTGATTTTGGAGTTATTAAGATTTTGAAATTAAAAAGTAGCATTCTATTATTAACTATTATTTGTATCATCGCCACGGGAATTGGGATGTTTTTGATTGGTGGAATAGACCGCCAACAATTAGAACAGTGGTTAGAAGAAATGGGGATTTTAGCCCCGATTATATATGTTGTACTCTATACTATCGGAACATTATTAATACTCCCTTCTACACCCCTAAATCTTACAGGAGGCGCAATTTTTGGTATTTGGTGGGGTACATTCTGGACTACTGTTGCAGCAATCATAGCAGCCATAGTAGCTTTTGGGTTTACTCGCACTGTAGGAAAGGATATTATTGCTCAGAAGTTTGCGGGACGTTGGGAAGCAATAGATGCAGAAATCCGCCTTGGTGGTTTGTTTTATATGTTTTCGATTCGCTTACTACCCATTATCCCTTACGGACTAGTTAATTTTGCTGCTGGTTTAACTTCCATTCGCTGGCGAGACTATACTATCGGGACAGTATTAGGAACAATACCAGGGGTTTTACCTTTTGTGATGATGGGTTCTGGTTTTACTGCCCTATCTGAGGGTAATATCTTACCGTTGCTGTTGGCTTTTACTTTAACAGGAATGCTTGTAGGTGGTGCAACTTGGTATCGTCGTCGTCGTCAATTTAAAGGGAAGTGATTGCTAATTGCTAATGGATAACTGATAAGCTAGGGAGTTAACATGATGAGCTAATGTGTTTATGAGTGAAGTTACTGTAATTGTTCCTGCTACTACTGCTAACCTTGGTGTGGGTTTTGACTGTTTGGGTGCAGCTTTGAGTATGTATAATGAGTTTCACTTTACAGTGATAGACAGAGAAACATATTTAAAGATCGCAGTAACAGGAGAGGAAGCAGATAAAGTTAGTTGCGACCGCAGTAATTTAGTGTATCAGTCTTTCTTAAAGGTATATGAAAAAATTAATCGCACGCCTCCTGGGGTAAAAATAGATATTAAGCTTGGTGTTCCTTTTGCTAGGGGTTTAGGAAGCTCTGCTACAGCTATTGTGGGAGGGTTAATAGGTGCAAATGAATTAGCAGGAAAACCCTTAACAGAAGTAGAAATTCGCGATTTAGCGATCGCCATAGAGGGACATCCCGATAATGTTGTACCTGCTTACTTAGGAAAGTGTCGCTTATCTATTGAAGAGGCTGGAAAATGGCAAATTTGCGAGATTCCTTGGCATTCTGGGGTAATTCCTGTAGTAGCTATTCCCGATTTTGAATTATCCACCTCTGAAGCACGAAAGGTTTTACCGACTACTGTTAGTCGTAGTGATGCAATTTTTAATATCTCCCGCATGGGTTTATTGCTGCGGGGTTTAGCAACTAATAATGGAGAGTGGTTAGCTACAGCTTTAGAAGATAGATTACATCAACCTTATCGTAAGGAACTAATTACAGGATATGAAGAAGTTAAAGCTGCTGCGATCTCTGCTGGAGCTTGGGGAATGGTGATTAGTGGTGCTGGTGCGACTCTATTGGCTCTAACGGAATCAGAAAATCAAGCTAATGTTGTAACTGCAATGGAACAAGCTTGGCAAAAAAAAGGAGTCAAAGCAATAGTTACTGCTCTAACTCTTGATACTCAAGGGGCGAAAGTAAATCAGTAAACAGTTATCAGTAAACAGTTATCAGAATATTTCGCTCTTTACTGTTGATAAATTAAGCTTCAGGAATTAACTCGATATAAGCTTCAAAATCATCAAGGGCTTGATTGAATTGAGCTTTAGCTACTTTATAGTCTTTTTCTTCAGCAGCAACATCAATATTTTCTAAGCGAGTAAAGATATCTTTAGCTAGTTCGGTTGCTTCAGCTTTATCATCGGGAAGAAGAGCATCAGATAAATATCTAAAATCTCTTCTAAGAAATCCCAAGGGACCGTGAATGAAACTTTTAACATTTACCCAATCTTCATTCCGAATGAACTCGCCTAGAGTGTTCATTTTATCCCGTGCTACATCCACAGGAATGCGATAAGTTTTGATAACTTGTAATTTTTCAGGGGTGTAGGTGGGGGGCGCAGAAACTTGAGGACTACCGCAACTCACTAAAACTGTCGCTACCAATACCAACATCAAGGACAAAACAGAACGAAAGATTTTCATATCTCCTAAAAAATGCAATTTTTTATTAATTTATCTTAATCTTCTCAAAGTTTCGCCATTTAAAAAACAGAACGGCGAAAAAACTGAGTAATTTCTTTGCCAATTTCCTCAGACCAGTGTTCTTGGGGATAATGTTTAGCTTCTGGTAATTTTACTAGCTCAATTTTCGAGTTAGATTTAGCTACAATTTCGGCATCTGCGATCGCCAGCCAAGGGTCTTCCACTCCCCAAATAATTAGAGTCGGTTGCTCCCAGGTTTTAAGTCCCTCACTAATTTCTGTAGTAGTTTTATTGAGGTCTAAACTTTTAATAGTTGCAACTAAAGCCCTTCCTACGGAAGAACTGGTTAAAAAGGGTTTACGATGAATATTTAAGTCTTGGTCTTCAATGACAAAACCGCTTCCCCCTTCTAGAGTGCGATCTACCTGTAAGGGGTCTTGGGTTAACATATCCCCCACAAAAGGAATACCCCATTGTTTCATTTTCCAAGGTAATTTCATCTCTGGAGTTAAGGGAGTATTAAGAATGATTAATCTCTCTACTTGTTGGGGATGAGCTAAAGCGTATTGTATCCCGACTGAACCTAAAAACCCTTGCACTACCAGATAAAATTTTTCTAGTTCCAAAGTGGTAATAAGATTTTCTAAAGCAGCAATAAAAGCTTGGGGAGTATAAGCAAACTCTCGCTTATCTGGTTTAGCAGAAAAACCCGAACCAATCCAGTCAGGAGCGATCGCACTATATCCTGATGCTTCCAAGCTAGTCATGACTCCGCGCCAAGTATAACCGTGAGTAGGCAAACCATGTAACAATAAGACAGGGGGTTTTTCACTTTCTGTAGCAGTTTGACGATAAAACCACTGTAATTTTCCCACTTCAATCTGACATTCTTCTATCATTTATCATTTATCATTCATCATTATTCATCATTTATCATTTACTCTGTTCAATAGTCAATCAAGGAATGAGGAATAACTTAGATCTTGCAGATTACCATCGATCGCCACAGTCGCCTGGCGATCGCAGATGACTTCAATTTGAGTAACTCGCTGATAAATTAGTGTTCTCTACAATAGCGTCCTATTAATTGTGCCTCTGCAAGAATATGACCTTTCATCGCTGCTTCCACCTCCGCTTTTGTAGCTCCCGATTCTAAAGCTAACATTCGATCTAAAGCGTAAAGTTTAAAAAAGTAATGGTGAGTTCCTCCTGGTGGACAAGGTCCTCCATAAGAGAGCTTTCTAAAGTCATTAATCCCCTGTAAACCTCCCTGTGCAATAGTAATACCCCCAGAAACGGCTTCAGGTAAGAAACGAGTTGAGGGCGGTAAATTATAGACAACCCAGTGAACCCAAGTCTTTCTTGGTGCATCAGGATCATCACAAATTAAAGCGAAGCTTTTAGTATTTGCTGGTGGTTCTGACCAACTTAGAGGAGGTGAAATATCTTTCCCATCGCAGGTAAACTGAGGTGGAATAATACCGTTAGTATCGAAAGCCTTGCTGGTAAGTTTCATAATTGCAACCTAGAAAACGAATAAAATATCTCTTAAATGGCAATCCAGAAATTTTTAACCAAGACAAATTAGAAAAACCTTGTCTGCGATATTACCCAGCAGACAAGGTTAGAAAGTATATTTTTTTCTAGTCAAAGGTTGAAAATCAATCTAGCTAGCCTTTAAGCTGCTGCACCCATACCAATATCTTCTGCTTTGCGTTTCCTAAACCAGCCAAAGTAGGCTGCGATCGCTGCTGTTAAAGCATGAAACCAGATATTGTGACTAAACAGAGGTACTAAACCAAAGAGCATTTTTGTAACTGGAATCAAACCCAAAACAGCCAGTAATCCTAAGCAGATTGCCATACTACGGGCAAATAAACGCGCATTCAACTCGCTGCGATAGACAATAATTCCCCAGACACCAATTGCCAGATGAATCAGGTTGTGTACCAGGTTAACTGGGAATATGCCAAACAGATAACCATATCCCATACTAACTTTTAGAACAGGCGCGCTGGCTGGTAGTGAAAGTAAACCAGGGATCAACCCCAGGATCCCTAGAAGCAGAAAAAGAATGCCAACGACCAATGCAAAGTAACGTAATCTCATAACGAATACCTCCACCCTATTAAAGGGTAAGAAGATTATAGGCACTATTAAATTCTGCTAACTTAGTATCTTTGTTAGCTTGATCTTTAATTTAGAACAAAAATTTGAAGAATTTGTGAAGAATCAAATATTAGACTTCTTGCCCAATATCCCATTATGTTTGAAGGTTAAGACAAAATTGACGAAGTCGAAGCAGGCTTCGAGGAGTACCTTCGACTCGTTTGCTACCTCACCCATTCGTGATTAGTGGCGAAACGTTGTGCCGTGGGTGGAAGCCTGCTTCATAACCAAACAGTGAGTTCGCCGTTATGATCTTAAATTCGACCAGGACTCTCAGGAGAAAAATCTCTTTCGCGCTCCATTGTTTTCCCTTCTAAAAGAAGATCGTTTAAGCTGCTAATGTGCAGACCGATATCACTGCCAGCCTTTTGCAACTCATTTGTAAAAGCTCTGATATCGTTTCCATAGCCACATTGTTTTGTAGCAATAGGTAAACCTAATTTGGCATTGGCTTGAGCGCAGTCCAGTAGCTCAATTCCGTGGAGAGGTGTAGGTGATGTCATAATCTGTATCTAGAAGATATTGGGTAATTAACTGACAGCAGCAATGGTAGTAGGCATAGGAGGTTTAATTTTTTCGCCGAAATGAGATCTATACAATTCTGCTAATTTTTGCTCGTATTGGGATAAATCGTGTTTTATTTCGGCAAAAATTGCCACTGTTATTGGATCGGTAAGTTGATGGCACAGATGGTAAGTATCAATGACCCCTGTTTGAATATCTCCCAAAGCACGACGCATAATTGACATTTCATCACTCGACTGTAACCAGCTATGTAAAGCAGCATAAGTTTCACTACCTACTGCTTGCCAGGTAACTTGTTCATTAAAAGCATCATAAAGACGAGTTTCTAATGATTGAACGTGATTTTGTTTAGTAGTGCTAATTTCTTGTAGTATCTGCCGTAGTTCTTTATCTCTAGCTCGATAGCTATACTGTTTGAAAGCTTCTAAAGTGTAACGTTCACCAACAATCGCAGTATTCAGGGCATTAACAATATCTCTCCCACTAGAACCACCCCAAGTTTCCCCTAATTTCCACCAGTCGAAGGTACTATGGCTATTATCCCCAGGGGTTTCTTCTTTAATCTCTAGCTTGAGATATTTAAGAAAGCTATTGGTTAAAATGGCTACATCCCCAGAACTTCTTGCTGTCATCAGATTGCCATCTACCACTACAGGTCCTCCGATATAGCTAGCTCCTGCATTCTCAATGTCTTTACGAAGAGACTGTAAACCAGTAACTTTCTTACCTTGTAATGCATCTGTTTCGATAAGAACTTGGATTCCATAACCAATTACAGCGATCGCTTTTTCTTCAGCAATTGCTTCTTTGATCAGACTAACGGCAAAAGGATTAGCTCGAATATTGCCCACAGGAATTACAAATCCATCAAAGTCGGAAGCTCGAACTTCAGTAGCGGTGTCGTCTGGTTTACAGGAAACTTTACCCCGCTTGCCATGATATTCTTCATTCATCCGAGAACCAATTATCGTAGCTTTCGCTCCTGCTTGGTTCAGTGCTTGATAGGGAACTTGAAACAAAAAATCTTCAAACTGATTTTCTATCAAAATCCCAACTCGTTTGGAACTGGCTTGATTTGTAGATGCCATCTTACTTACCTACTGAAATCTACTGGAAATGTTGAGCGACAAAGAATAGACAAAGGCAATTACTTTACTCTTTTTATTTGGACTAAGCCTGAGTCACTCTGATATTTGCTCTACCTAAATTACGAGGGAAGCTAGTATTATGGCTGAGACTTCCTGTGCAACTTGATTAGGCAATTCCACATTTAGCTTAGGCAACAACCTTGAGAAAGTTGTGAGGGATAGCAGAGAACTCCTTTTTTTTGATTATCTAACTTTTATGGAAAAGAGTATTTTGAGAGATAAAAGTGGTAATTTGCTGTTTTCCTCACAAGTTCTTCAAACTACTTTTTTATAATAATCATGGTTAGATAGCCTCATTTATTCTTGATCCTTATCTTATCTAATTATTAAATAAAGGAGTAATTTTATGGAGAGTCAAAAGCGATCTCGCAGTGCCTCAGCGAAGAGGAGAACCCCTAATAGAATTGTCATTATGGGGGCAGCAGGTCGAGATTTTCATAATTTTAATCAGGTATATCGCCATGACCCAGAAGTGGAAGTATCCGCATTTACCGCAGCGCAAATTTCGGGCATTGCTAATCGTCGCTATCCACCCAGTCTTGCAGGTTCTCTTTATCCCGACGGTATTCCTATTGTTGACGAAACAGAATTAGAATCTCTTTGTCGCCGAGAGCAAATAGACCGTGTAGTGTTTGCCTATAGCGATCTGACTCACGCTGAAGTCATGCATTTGGCATCGCGGGCAATGGTAGCGGGTGCAGATTTCTTACTTTTGGGTCCAGAACGAACCATGTTGCCAGCCCAAGTACCAGTAATTGCTGTTTCTGCGGTAAGGACTGGTTGTGGTAAGTCCCAAACGACCCGTTGGCTTTCTAAGCTACTGCGACAAAAAGGTTTGAGGGTAGCAGTTATCCGTCATCCCATGCCTTACGGAGATTTAGAAAAGCAAATTGTGCAACGGTTTGCCACTAAAGCAGATTTAGATGTAGCTGAATGTACGATTGAAGAACGAGAAGAATACGAACCCCATTTAGAGGTAGGCAACATAGTCTATGCTGGAGTTGATTATGAATTGATCGTCCAGAAAGCAGAACAAGAAGCAGATATTATCCTCTGGGACGGTGGTAACAATGACTTTCCCTTCATTAAACCCGATCTACATCTTGTGTTAGTCGATCCCTTGCGTCCTGGAGATGAAACAACTCACCACCCAGGAGAAGTAGTATTGCGGATGGCAGACATTGCGATCATTGCGAAAGTCGATTCGGCTGCTGATGCTGACGTACAGAGAGTTAGCGATACAGTCAAGAGGGTTAATCCCACAGCAGTTATTGTTCGTGGTGCTTCCCCAATTCAATTAGACAATCCTGAAGCAGTGCGCGATCGCAGGGTGTTAGTAGTAGAGGATGGTCCTACTACCACTCATGGAGGAATGTCTTATGGTGCAGGCTATGTAGCAGCTACCCGCGCCCAGGCAGCAGCAATTGTCGATCCCAGAGCTTATGCCGTCCCAGAAATCGCCGAAGTTTATGCCCGCTATCCTCACATTGGCTCGGTATTGCCAGCGATGGGTTATTTCCCCGCCCAACTGAAAGCACTGGAAGCAACGATTAACAATGCTGAAGCTGATGTAGTTGTAGCAGCCACTCCTAGCAATCTTAGTTCTCTGATGAAACTTAATAAGCCAGTAATACGCGCCCGCTATGAATTTGCTGAGATGGGCAAACCCAGTCTATCGGATCAAATCGAGCAATTTCTTGCTCAGAAGAATTTGGGAGGATAGACAACTATGCTAGTAGTTATTGCTTTGGGAGGTAATGCCCTAATTAGGCGCGGTCAACCTCCAGAAGTAGAAATCCAGCGACAAAATATTAAGCTGGCAGCTAAAGCGATCGCTGAAATTGCTAGAGAACATCAGGTAGTAGTCACCCACGGCAATGGACCCCAAGTAGGACTTCTGGCAATGCAAGCCGAAGCCTACAAAGGAGTCAAACCCTATCCCCTCGATGTTTTAGATGCAGAGACAGAAGGGGCGATCGGTTATTTAATCGAACAAGAACTTCGTAATCAATTACCAGACCAGCAAATAGTAACTCTCCTAACTCAGATCGAAGTAGAACCCCGCGATCCTGCTTTTGCTTGTCCCACTAAACCTATTGGCTCGGTTTATTCAGAGATAGAGGCTAAACAGTTAGCTAAAGAAAGAGGTTGGGCAGTTGCCCCTGATGGCAATGTCTATCGTCGTGTTGTTCCTTCTCCTGAACCCAAGCGAATCTTAGAATTGCCCACAATTCGGTTATTAGTAAAAGTGGGAGCATTAGTCGTCTGTGCTGGCGGTGGTGGCATACCTGTTGTCGTTACCCCAGCAGGAAGTATCTGTGGAGTTGAAGCAGTTATCGATAAAGATTTAGCTACAGCACTACTGGCAAGAGACTTACAAGCGGATGCTTTACTACTATTAACTGATGTAGATGCGGTTTACGCCAACTGGGGTACTCCAGAAGCACGACCAATACAGGGGACAACTCCACAGCAGTTAAGTAACTATAGCTTTGCTCCTGGTTCAATGCAACCAAAAGTAGAAGCAGCTTGTCGTTTTGTTGAGACTACGTTTGGGATGGCAGGAATCGGGAAGTTAGAAGATGCAGCAGCGATTTTGAGGGGCGGTCTCGGCAAAGCCGAGGCAGTCCGTGAGCGTGGAACAATCATCAGAGCCGAATAGCGATCGCTTTTGTTTTTAACTTCAGATCAGGGCGATCGCAGTTCTTGTTTTTAGGGCTGAAGCAATACATAGAAAGTTTTTGAGCTACCCTTAAGGATAAGATTAATAGGGCATATATTAAGCTCACAATCAAATAATTTAAACAGAATACGGTTGAATATGTAGTTAGACTTAATTGGGAAAAAATCCTATGGCTAATGAATATACTGCTCTTATACAGGAAAGTGATGGTTGGTGGATCGGTTGGATAGAAGAGATTCCAGGAGTTAATTGTCAGGAAGCATCTTATGAAGAATTGCTTGAGGGCCTAAGAATTACTCTTCAAGAGGCTCTAGAGTTTAATCGGCAAGATGCCATTGCTGCTGCTAGCGAAAACTACAGAGAAGAAAAGATAGCGATATGAAACGGAAAGAGTTCATTCGCTATCTACGTTCTCAGAACTAATCCCTAACGCGCGATCGCTATCATCTCAAGTATATGACCGATTGCTATTGCAGAGGAATAGTGGGAATGGAGAAGCTAGAAGATGCAGCAGAAATTTTCAGGAGCGATCGCGCTAAAGCAAAAAATGCGATCGCTATGGATACGATTATCAATCATGAAATTAGCAGATAATTGCTAAGATCGATGCAAAAACTTGTATGGTCTATGACATTAGCAATTGCAGTTGAACCTGCACCTTTAGAGATCGATTCTAATGGCGTTGTAAGAGTTGGCAAGACTCGCATTACCCTAGACACTGTGGTGACGGCTTTTCTCGAAGGTGCTACAGCAGAAGAAATAGGAGAGCAATATACATCCCTTCGGCTCGCAGATATTTATTTTGTCATTGGTTACTATTTGAGACATAAATCTGAAGTTGATGCCTATCTTTTAGAGCGTCAGCGTCAAGCAGCAGCAATTAGGCAAGAAACTGAGCAGCGTTTTAAGCCGATGGGAATACGCGCTCGGTTACTGGCGAGAAGAGAACAGCACAAATAATCCCAAATGATTCGATTCCTGGCTGATGAGAATTTAAATAATCAGATTGTTCGCGGTGTTCTTCGACAGAATTGCAATGTTGATATTGTCCGTGTTCAAGATGTAGGCTTGTCGGGGGCTGACGATCCGACTGTTTTAGAATGGGCTGCACAGCAAGGGCGTGTTATCCTCACTCATGATGTCGCCACTATGATAACCTTTGCTTACAAACGGATTGAAGCAGGATTATCTATGCCTGGATTATTTGAAGTGAGCCGTCGAGTTTCAATAGGATCGGCAATCGAGGAAATTATACTGATTGCCGAGTGCAGTATTGAGGCAGAATGGGAGGGGCAAGTAAGGTTTCTTCCTTTAAGGTAGAGGCATCAACTTAGAGATAGATTCGCGATCGCTTATATCGCACTCTTAGCTATCGCGATCGCCGATCTTATAGGTTGGGTCGAACAAGAAAGAAGAGCCAACAATTTTCCAATACATTTAAAAGCGAATCCAATCAACGACATTAATCTACTCTTGAGCTTCGCTAGCTTCCCAAAGCAAGTAGATACTTTCTGTTAAAAATGTGAGCGGGAATTCCCTTCTAAATGAGTGAGAGGGGATGTTCGCTCTCGCGCGATAACTTATTGGTCGTGGCTTTACAGGTTTGATACAAAATCTTTATATACCAATGGCTTCAGACGATGTATAATTTTTTCAAGCACCAGAAATCTAGCTATAGATTGCTGTAACTTGGTGCAAAGCAGAACCTTGACAACTTGGAGTATGGGGTTCGACATAGAAGTTGTGTCGGTAAAATTCCAAACGTACAAAGGAAAACAAAGTATTTTTGATACGTAGTACCGAAGGACTTTCGGGGAAAGAAATTGACGAGCGCGGGAAGTCCGCTTCAGAACATAGCAATTCAACTTTATATATAGACGATAAAGCCTATAAAGCGGACTTCTCCCCCCGCGCCGACGTAAGGCGCAAACGCCAGTTCCTTCAAGTCGGGAAACCCGCCCAACGGACTGGCTTGGGAACGCGCTCGTCGTGACTGTCAAGTCTTACTGTCGGGGAATTGTGATAGCTGTCATAGTTCTAGATAAGTGGCGAAGGGCAGTAAGATTTATCTCGCGAGGGATGAAGCTCATCTCGTTCTATGGGATGAGAGAAGTCACTTCTCCAATTGACGAGCGACAGGAGCGAGTAAAACTCGCCCAAGAAAAGCGCGAGTTTGAAGTTTTTGGACTTACCTATAATAACCCCCAGATTATTCTCTTGTTTAACCAGCTTATACCTTGTAAGGTGGGCAAACCTAAGTTTCAACTCAATAACGTACCCTCAAAACAATTTTGCCCACCCTACTAATTTTATTGATAGGAGATTCTTCACCTTTTGACGGAGACTTGAATTACTGGTCAAAAGTCGTAATGATGCTTATAAGCTGTGCAAGAAACTCGCACTACATCCAGAGTTTCCTTGGGCTAAAAAGCTCAATTCAATGGCTAGACGAGCTTCGGGCAGAACGTGGTTGGGCATCCATTGAATCGAAGTTAGTTGTAAGAATTATTGTAGTGCGACCATCTTGGTCGCGAGGTATTATTTCCTAATAAGCTAGAGTTTTTAAGGTTTCTTCTAGATAGCGACGTACCAAAACATCTAGACTTTCTTCCTTAGCAGTTGTTTGTTCTTTTTGCCATCTTTTAAAACCAGAACTTTCAGAAATTACTGTTTGCAGACTTAACCAAATGGCGTGGTCTGGGCTAGATTCACTGTTTGAAGCTATAGTTGAATTTGTCATTGATACTTTCCTTTTTTACTAGACTCAAGCTCTCTTTCTTATCTTTTCTTTGCTGTTTTTTTTTAAGATAACGCAATTAACCAATCTGGTTGGTAATAGGAAATACTAAATTGAGATTGCCCTTATAATTCTGTTAAGTCAATAATTCCATCAAAGTCATAATTACGAATCATCTCCGTGATAGCTTGAGCAATATGCTGACAATGGGAAGGAATACTAACTAGTAATTGTTCGATTTGTTCTGCATCTACTGCGATCGCAGCTTCGTGGAGTCTCGTAACCAATTCTTTGGGTAAAGAGCTTAAATCTAGAGTATGAGGGACAGTTTGGGGTAATTGAGTAGCAACAGAGTCGGATTGCGGTGCATAGATGTACTGAACTCCCAAATATTGGGTCATTTTGTCGAAAATAACTTGTTCTGAAAAAGGTTTACGCACAAAGTCATCACAACCAGCACTTAAAATTTGATCTTTTTGTTCAGAGAAAGCAGAAGCAGTTAGAGCAATGATAATAGTTTTGTTCCCTTGAAACTGACTTTTAATGTACCCAGTTGCTTCATAGCCATTCATAATGGGCATTCGCATATCCATCCAAATTAAGTGAGGTTGCCATTCTTGCCATAGTGCAATGGCTTCTTGACCATTATTAGCGGTGCGAATCTCAAAACCGACAGATTCTAATAACTCTACCAGTAGCTGACGATTCATTTCATGGTCATCCACTATTGCAATACGGTAGTTCCCTTGTCCTGGGGCAATTTTTTTGACTTGTCGCTGTTGGGAGTGGAATTCAATTTGGGAAGACTCAGCCAATACTACCTGAATATCAAAAGTAAAAGTAGAACCCTTACCTAAAATACTCTTTACCTGGATATCACCCCCCATCAACTCCACAAACTGTTTACTGATGGCTAATCCTAACCCCGTACCGCCTTCAGATTGAATTCCGCAAGCAGTTTGAACAAAGGGGTCAAATAATTTGTCTAATTCTTCTGGTGCAATACCTTTTCCTGTATCTGAGACTTCAAAACAAAGTTGAGCCTGATTATTTTCTAATTGATTATCCTCCTGACAAATCCAAGCTTTGAGAGTTACTCCACCACGGTCGGTAAATTTCACAGCATTACTCAAAAGATTGATTAACAATTGACGCAATTTTCGAGCATCAGTAACTACATATTGTGGTAAACCTGGTGCAAAGATAAAGTCAAACCAGAGCTTCTTCCCTTTAGCTCTAATCTCAAACATCTCTTGAATAGTTTGCAACAGTTGATGTAGATCGAAAGTTTCAGGATTAAGAACTGTTTTTCCTGCTTCAATCTTGGACATCTCCAGCACATCGTTAATCAAATTGAGTAGATGCTCTCCACTGCGATTGATAATACCCAGATATTCCCTTTGTTTATAGGTAACATCATCATTTCTTGCCATCAAATGGGAAAACCCTAAGATAGCATTGAGAGGAGTCCGTAATTCATGACTCATATTAGCTAGAAATAAACTTTTAGCACGGTTTGCCGTTTCTGCTTCTTGAGCTTTAACTTGTAATTGATGGCTGTAATCTTCTAGTTGTTTGCGAGAGAGGGATAGTTGTCGTGATAACCAATTTACTCCCACTGCTAGCCCCAAAACCGATACTAATCCTACTAGAATGGTGGTGCTAGCAAGTTGACGAGCGGGTAAAAACGCTTCTTGTTGGTCTATTTCTACTAGTAAAGCAATATCTTGTTCATTGAGCCAGCGATAGACTCCTAATACTGGAGAATTAGCATAGTTGCGATAGAGTCCATAACCACTAATCCCACTCATCGCTGCATTAATTCCCGCACTATTAATTCCATCGGGAAAGGTTTGATCACTATTGGAGTTTCCTGCAATAAAAGCATTTCTACTGATGAGAGAACCCACTAAATAAGTTTCACCACTTGTTCCCAAACCAGTTTTTTCTCGGACAATTTGGTCAATACGAGACAGATCAAGGTCAACTAGAATCATCCCTCTGCGATCGCTCATGGGTTTAGCTAGGGTAATAGCTGGTTTTTTGGTAATAGGAGAAACATAGAAAATCGGTGCAAAGTTATCTGCTGACTGGGCTTGTTCTATATAAGTAATATTGGCTAATATTTCGTAGTCTCCCTCACGTTCTGGATTGGTAGAAAGAATAATCTTATTACTGCGGTCAAGAACAAAGATTTCTCTGAGACTGGGTTTAATCTGAGTCACTTCTTGGAAATACCAACTCAAAATTTCATACCCTTGTTCTCTTTCAGAAGTATTAGAGGCACTAAGTAGTAATTGTAAATTTTTTCTCACATCGGGCATCTGAGTCGCTAGCAAAAAATCCCGTTTTTGGTCTTCAAACCAACGAGTAATCTCCTCTTCTTTAAGAGTTGCTGCTACATTCAGGCGATTAAATGCAGCTTGCTCAAGGGCTTTTCTAGCTCGAAAATAAGCTACTCCCCCTACTATGCCCACTGTTATCAAAGCTAACAGCAAAAAGTAACTAGAAATTCTTGTAGTAAGGGATAGCCGAGATAACTTCATTGCCAAACAAAGGAACGAGTAACAAGGAATGAGGCATCAAGAATCAGGAAGCGGTACGATTCCCACCAGGTTTTCTCGCCATTAGCCTGGGGAATGCTAGAGTACTCTGTGCTTATCCAACCAAGCTGTTGGGAACACGCACCAAGAACAGAGCAATCAGGAAAACTTCATTTTCCCTACTCCTTTTTGCCTTATAACTCCCAGGTTATTACTTATTGTAATCTTTGCCCCAAATTATTTATCTCTGCGAATTCCTCTCACGACGAATCTGTCTGGCTGCTGCTTCATGTTCTCGTAAAGTTTTACTAAATACATGAGTACCATCATAACGAGCAACAAAAAACAAATAATCGGTACTTTCAGGGTTGAGAGTTGCTTTGAGGCTAGCAAGCCCAGGAGCAGCGATCGCTGTAGGGGGTAAGCCAAAATTCCTATAGGTGTTATAAGGTGAGGGTGTCCTTACCTGGGCATAGGTTAAAGGTCGATCCGCAGTTTGCCTAATTCCTAAACCATACTCTACTGTGGGGTCAGATTCTAACCGCATTCCTTTTTGCAATCTAGCGGTAAAAACTCCTGCAATTAAAGGACGTTCTTTTTGTACTACAGATTCTTTTTCTACAATACTAGCCAGAGTGACCCATTCTAAAAGAGTGTAATCGGTATTAGCTTCTTGATATACAGGAAGAGCAATGTTAGCAAAACTATCCAACATCACTTCGATAATTGCTTGGGGGTTATTAGTGAGATCGCTACTAATTTTATAGGTATCAGGATATAAAAATCCTTCCAGATGGGGAATATTTTTCGGCAACCAGGGATACTTATCGTAGGGAATCGTGCTAGCTGCACTGATAAAGTCTTCCGCACTAAAATAGCCCAAAGAAGCAAAATAATTGCCCATTTGTTGAATCGACCAACCTTCAGGAATAGTAAAGGTAGTCTGCATAATTTCTCCGCGCCAGATTTTCTCGGCAATTTCAGGTAAGGAATCTTGAGGAGAGAGTAAATAAGTTCCTGCTTTAAAGCCTCCTGTAGCGTCTTGTTTCGCTTGCCATTTTGTCCAGACTTTCCAGGCGGTAGGAGACTCTATCAAACCCTGTTGGGCTAATTTATTCCCAATTTCCGCCCCGTGCATCCCCGACTCTACAGTAAATTGAATCGGTTGGCTGGCTTCCGTTGCTGCTGGTGCGATCGCATTTTTCCACCAGAACCATCCTCCGCCAATTCCTCCCCCCACAACCAAAATTAAGAAACTTAGTACAAAGGGAAATTTAGATTTTTTTTTAGTATAAGTCATACTCACTTATCATCTTATTTAGTTATCAGTTAACAACTCATTATTAACTAAAGGTTAATAATTAGCGATCATCTAATTCTTCAAATAACAATTCTTCTAAAATCGGTTGAAATCGCTCTTCTTCTGGGGAAACTAATTCTATTTCACCATTTGCATTGTAACGAGCGAAAAATAGTAGGGGAGTTAAAGGAGTATAAATAGAGTATTTCTGAGCAGAATTATAGAAGCTAGCCAGAAATTGTAACTCTTCAGGCTCTAGTTCACTATCTTCCTCATCTAAATTTAAAGTTAATAGTTGGTCTTCTTCAATAGGAGGTAATTCTCCTGTTGCCGTTAAAGTATAGGCAGTATGTTTGAGATAGATATTCTGTTCTGCTAAAACTGCTTTAGCATTGGCAAAAATAGCTGTAATTTCTGCATCATCTTCTAGCATTACTGCTTCTGTCTCTTCTACATCATCATCATCATCATCCCAACTAATGATGACAATAGGTATATCCATAGGCATTAGTAGTAAATAGACTGTGCCATCAGTTTCCAGAGAATGTTCAATGTAGCAGATAAGCGATCGCCCGTTAGCATCTACGAGACTTATTGTCTCCTCGTCGTAGGATTCTGTGTCTCGATTGAAGTCGGATGACATAAACAGTTATTTATAAACAATGGTCTTTATATCAGTGAACATTTATTGGTCGCCACTTGTCAACGAATCAAGCTGCAACTTTAAAGCATACATTAAACTTGTTACCTATGGTACAAAACTAGGTTGAAGATACTGGGGGGAGTGGGGACTGGGGAATGGGGGGAAGTAATACTTATTACTTATTACTTATTCCTTATCCCTTATCCCTTATCCCTTATCCTTCATCCTTTCTTTTTGGTTTGTAGGTTGATTTAACTTGTAACTCTCTTAGCTGCTTGTCATCTACTGTTGCTGGTGCTTCGGTTAAGAGACAGCTTGCTTGTTGAGTTTTGGGGAAAGCAATCACATCGCGGATAGATTCTTCTTGTGCGAGTAGCATCACTAGGCGATCTAAACCGTAAGCAATACCGCCGTGGGGAGGTGTACCATATTCAAAAGCTTCAAGGAGGAAACCAAATTTTCCATTCGCTTCTTCGGGAGATAAACCAATGGTAGCGAAAACTTTTTCTTGAATTTCTTTTTGATAGATACGGAGACTTCCCCCACCGATTTCAATACCGTTAAACACTATGTCGTAAGCTTGCGCTCTAGCAGTTTTGAGATCGTTGATATCTTCTGGGTAAGGTGCGGTAAAGGGGTGATGGAGTGCTTCTAAACGTTTTTCGTCTGCATTCCATTCAAACATGGGAAATTCTGTTACCCAAAGCAGATTAATTTTTTCACTATCAATTAAGCCTAGTTCTTTACCAATATACAAGCGTAGCCGATCTAGAGCTTTATTAACTGTATCAGTGTCTCCTGCACAAAATAGCAGTAAATGACCAGGTTTGGCACCTGTTTTCTCTAGTAATTCTTGTTTTTGAGCTTCTGAGAGGTTATCTTTAATAGCTCCGATGGTGTCAACTTCGTTATTTTCTCTAACTCTAATATAGGCAATACCTTTTGCTCCTGCTGCTACAGCTTCGTTGGAGATATTTCCCTTGGGTCTAATTCTGACATTAGAAACAGCATCATTTCCGTTGGGAATAGGTAAAACTTTCACGACTCCACCGCTAGATACTGCACCAGAAAAGACTTTAAACCCACTATCTTTGACAATTTCGGACACATCTACCAATTCTAAGCCGAAACGGGTGTCAGGGCGATCGCTGCCATATTTAGCCATCGCGTCACTATAAGTCAGACGAGGAAAAGGACGAGGTAAATCAATCCCTTTAACGACCTTAAAAATATGACAAATCAAAGCTTCATTGAGTTCAATAATTTCATCCACTGACATGAAACTCATTTCCATATCCAGTTGGGTAAACTCTGGTTGTCTGTCAGCCCGTAAGTCTTCATCACGGAAACAACGGGCGATCTGATAATAGCGATCGCATCCAGATACCATCAATAACTGTTTAAATAGCTGTGGTGATTGAGGTAAAGCATACCATTGACCCAGATTCACCCGAGAAGGTACTAAATAATCCCTTGCCCCTTCAGGAGTAGAACGGGTTAAGATAGGAGTCTCGATCTCCATAAAGTTTTCCTGATCTTCCAGAAAACGGCGCATTGCTTTGACTACTTGATGGCGTAGTTGTAGATTTTTCGCCATGCGATCGCTTCTTAAGTCCAGATAACGATATTTAAGACGCAAATCTTCTCTAACAGACTCATATTCAGAAGTACACACTTGAAAAGGTAGCTGCTTATTAACCCCATTGAGTAACTCAATAGAATCCACGTAAATTTCTACTTCTCCAGTGGGTAATTTGGGGTTAAGAGACTCTTCAGGGCGCAGAGAAACTTGACCGACAATTTTAACTACATACTCACTGCGAAGAGAACCAGCATTATCATAAGAATCTGGAGTACGTTGAGGATCGCTAACAATCTGTACTGTCCCAGTGCGATCGCGTAAATCAATAAAAATTACTCCTCCATGATCGCGACGACGATCGACCCAACCATATAAAACAGCAGTTTTTCCTAGATCTGCTCCTCGCAATTCTCCGCAATAATGAGTTCTCATATTCCCAATAGACAAATAGGTGTTTTAAGCACGGCGTTCTTTACATTAACAAATAATGCCTCAAGAGTAATCACCAAATATCAGCACCAGGAAACCTGCGCTTTTATTATGTCAATCAAAATACAGATTTATATAAAAACTTTATATCAAGTTTTTTATTGAGCATCATAATGGGTTTTACTACCAATAGATCTATGTTGGATGTTAAAAAACTGGCTTCGAGTGATAGCCTAATTTACTATATCAAATGTACCAAATAGCGTCTTACATTAATACTTAAGTTTGTAATATAAAGTCACATGGCGTACCCATAGAGAAAGCTTTAACGATCGCCGTGGCAAATTTGGCAATCCCAATAGTTGACAAATTTTATTTTGTACTGACTGCATGATATCGGGCGAACCCTATATCTATGCTATAGCGGAATGATTTATACTACTTCTGCTAACTACCTTCATTCATATCCTTAGAATGTTCTGAAGCTACTCTGGAAAAAGCAAAGTCAATAGTTGATTGGAAAACGATAATCAGAGAAAAATCTTATCTAATGGGTAGATTGGGGATAGACGATAACGGATTAAAAGGTTTTAAAGAGTATTACATAGTTGCTTTTATTTACAAAGTACCTATTGCTAGTCAATTACTTTTATTGATAGGAATTATCAGTCTAATTCGATGTAGATATCGCGTTAACTTTTGGCAAAATGAAGCTTTCTTAATCGTCCCTTCTCTACTCTTTACCATCTTCTTTAGTTTTTCTACCACTCAGCTTGGTATTCGATACATTCTCATGATTTTTCCATTTTTATTTGTTTTTTCTAGCCGAGGGCTGAGAAGTTCAAGTGTATTAACAGTTCAGCATCGTATTTTTGTAACTTTTCTGGTCACTTATTTATTGATTTCTAATCTTTCTTATTTTCCTCATTACCTGTCATATTTTAACGAATTACTGATAGACCGAAAAATGGGATATACAATTCTTGCAGATTCTAACTTAGACTGGGGACAAAACAGAAATTATTTAGAACATTATCTGACTAAAAATCCTGAGACAATATATGCTCGGTCTTCGACATGGCTGCTTAATAATCCTCCTGAAACGAAACTTCCCACTAAAATTGTAATTAGTGCTAATCGCCTAGTAGGTATAGCAGGTGATCCAAAGACTTATCAATGGATAAGAGATAATCTCAAACCTGTAGATCATGTAGCCTATAGCTACTTAGTATTCAAAATTCAGCCTCAAGACTTACCCCGAAAATAGCTAAGAGTATAACCGCATTTCTCACAACAAAAGCGATCGCATTTCTTCAAAGCTTTGTTTAGTAAGGTTTTGATCCTTCTAAAATCAGGCAAGAAAAAACTACACACTGTTGAAACTCTTATAACATAGGTGAGAGTCAAACATCTTTGTAACCAGTACCTTTCAACTATAAGCAAATAAGCAACAGATTTAAGAATTTAGATTAAGTTTTTTTGCAGTTACATTTATTTTGACTCAATATAGTAGGCGGATTTCCCGAAATTTTTATAATTAGTTTGTCATATTAATTTAAGCAACCAGCTAGTTATCATAGATTTACTTCTAAGTAGCTAGCCTAATCTCCATTCCCAAGGATGAAGGATGAAGGATGAAGTTTATTAAGTCGCAATGAGACGCAAGTAGCCAGTTACTTGCTACTTTTTACCTCCTACCTAGACTCTCACTCCTCACTCGGAGTCCCTCATAATTTATCTCCCCATTCCCCATTCCCGCGCTTGTAACTTATTTTCCACTGTTACTTATGTTCTTTGATTCTCCTTATCAAAAATCCGACAAACATTTTGGCAAACTGATGAATCCTTGGAAATGGATAATTCTATCCACCCTGGCGATTACTTGCTATATGGGTTACAGAGAAATCCAAAGCTACATAGTAAAACCTGAAGCCTTATTTGTTTTGGGGGGACACGAAAAGAGAGAGAAATTTGCAGCAGAATTAGCCCAAAAGTACCCCGACTTACCTATTTGGGTGTCTTCTGGTAGTCCCCAACACTATGCTAAAAGAATTTTTGCTGCCAGAGGCATAAACGGCGAGCGCCTACACTTAGATTATCAAGCCAGTGACACTGTTACTAACTTTACTACCCTAGTAGATGAACTAAAAGCCCAGGGTATAGATAGTGTTTATCTGATTACTTCTACTAATCACATGACTCGCGCCCGTATAGTTGGGGAGATTGTATTTGGTAGTCACGGGATTGTACTTAAACCCCTCCCTGTACCTTCGGAGTCACCATCTGAACCCATAGGCAAGTGTATCAGAGATGGTGCAAGAGCAATTCTCTGGTTAGCTACAGGACATACTTTATCTTTGAAAAAATAAATTTATCTCTCTAGTAGGTTGGGTAGCGCTCGTAGTGCGGTCTTGGTGGTTTCCCCAAGAAGCAACTTTCGGGTATAAGAGGTACCTCTACCCAACCTATACAAGTAATTGTTGGGTTAGGCATCCCTTAGTTTTACCTTTTCTGGAAAAAGACTGGATCAATCCTCATCCCTAATAATTCAATCCTGATCCTTTATCCTTTACTCCTCATTCCTCATAATTGATTCCTCATCGATTTTTTGACAAGCTCTTAATAAATCCTGATGTACTGTTTCAGAAGTAGCTACAACTAATCCAGGTAAACTATAATCTTGACACTGAGATAAGGTTGGTAAAGCCGAACCATCAAAAGTAGTTACAATACAACCAGCTTCTTTAGCCAAAAAAGCTAAGGCTCCTCCGTCAATAAACTTACCTCTTCTAATAATTACTCCTGTCATTTCTTCAGTAAATAAACCATTAAAATTGGGTACTTTAATTTCAGGAGAATAATCGTTTTCTAGATCAAAAACATGATATTTATCAATTAGTGCTGTTTTACATTGACCCATTGCCCAACCTAATAAAATTGCAGGTTTAGGATTGGTAATTTGTAATGGGGTACAAGCATCTAAATCTTTATCTAAACTACCTTTATAAGCTCCCTCTCCTCGTAGTGCATAATAGTAACAATTTTGTGCAGGAGAAATAGCTATGACAGCTTCAAAATCATCTGGACTAAGAATACCTAGAATAATTTGATAATTGTTGTGTCCATCCAGGTAATATCTTGTACCATCAATAGGATCGAGAGTAATTAAATATTCTCCCGACTCATCGAAATTTGTCCCTCTAAAATATTTTGTATTACGAGATTGTTCATATTCTTCTCCGTGAAACCGGATTTGAGGATAAGTACCTAATAATGCCACTTCGACTAAAGTTTGAATAGATAAGTCAGCATCGGTTAATGCAGTAGCAAAAAAGTTATTTCCTGCATCTTTATCTGGTAAGATGTTAATTCTTTCTTGGATGTGATTAGCATAACCAGCAGCTACCCGAAGGTGAGGTAACAAGTTAGTTAGAATTTGGCGAGGAGAAGGATTAGCAGACATCAACACTTACTCACGTGATATTTAATTTGAAACTATTTCAGATTAACCTTAATCATCAACTTTTTTGCAAGACATATTACTTACACCTTTTTGATCAGGGTAGAACAGTATTCCCGCTTCCCAAGTATGAAGGATGAAGGATTCACTAATGAAGGATAAATAGCTCCTACCTAGACTCTCCTACCACCCTGTATTCCTTATATCAATTGGATAACAATTCTGGTTTTTCTACCTTTACTAAAGACAGTGCATTTTACACCATCCCCATAAGCTATTAAATCGTTCCAGGCTAACCCGATAACCTCACTTACCCACAACCCAAAGCCCTACATCAGAGAGTACATAATGCGATCGCATTATGTCTTGGTACAACCAAATTCTTTTGAGTGATCGTTGTTAGAAAATAATTTTTCCCTCTACTAATACTGGGAATTTGGATGTAAATTACGTATTATTTAGTTATAAAAGAAACCATTAACACTTCTTTTAGCCCTAAATATTTTGATAAGATTTGTTAAGTTTTGTTGGGGTAAGTAACTACTATTCTAAAGCTTTATATTTTTTTAGTCTTTCCATCAGCGAGAAAAGAATAAAGTTATCATCCTCTTTTTTCCCTAGTTTAGAACATTACCAAAACATTAATTTTTATGAATAATGAAGTTAACTTAAATCCTGAAATTATTTTAAAGAATAAGTATAAAATTTTGCAAAAAATAGGAGAAGGGGCTTTTGGGGAGACTTATCTTATCGAGAACATTCAGAACTCAAATATTATATGTGTTCTCAAAAAACTTAAGTCTAAATTTGAAGATAAGCAAATTTTAGAAGAAGCAAGAAATCGTTTTTTCAAAGAAATAAAAACCCTAGAGCTTTTAGCTGCAAATCCTGTAATTCCAGAACTTTTAGACTATTTTGAACTAGATGGAGAGTTCTATTTTGTTCAGGAATGGATTGATGGAAAAGATATTCAACAAGAAATAGAAGAAAAAGGTAAACTATCTGAAATCGAAGTTATTTATTTATTACAATCTACATTAGAAGTATTAGATTTTGTACATCGGCAGGGAATTATTCACCGTGATATTAAACCTTCTAACTTAATGCGACAAAAGAAAGATAACAAAATTTTTCTGATCGATTTCGGTGCAATGAAACAAATTCCCACCTTGTATTTTAATTCCAAAACACAGAATTACTTTACAAAAATCATCGGCACACCAGACTATATGTCGATCGAACAACTTAGAGGGACTCCAACCTTTAGCAGTGACATATATTCTTTAGGAATAACAGCAATTTATGCTTTGACTGGAAGAAAACCCAATATTGATTTTAACGATGTTGAAAATTATGGGCTTCACAAATGGCGCTCAGGTACTAATGTCAGCCAAGAATTGGCATCTATTTTAGACAAAATGATCTATCCTAATATCTATATAGCCAATAGTGCTCGGGTTCGTTATCAATCTAGTGCTGAAGTTTTGCAAGATTTAGAACCTCTACTGAAAATCGAACACACATTAGCAGGTCGCTATTATATTCGTCAATATTTGGGTGGAAGTATCTGGGGATATACTTATTTGGCAGAAGACCTTTATCCGAGGCAGAATTCAGAGTTTAAATGTATAGTTAAAAGACTAAAACTCCAGAATAGTAAACTTTCAGAAGAAGCTGAGAATAGATTTAATAAAGAACTGGCAGCTTTAAGAGAATTAGGCAGTCACCCTCTAATTCCAGGTTTTTTAAATGAATTTGCCGAAAACGGAGAAATTTATTTTGTAAGAGAATTTATTGAAGGAAACGATCTAAATCAAGAACTTCAAAACAAGGGATATTTCCATGAAGAAGATGTTATTAGAATCTTATTTGATGTTTTAGAGACTTTACAGTTTGTTCACGGTAAAAGTATTATTCACAGAGACATTAAACCCTCAAATCTAATTCGACGTTCTTCAGATAATAAAATTGTGTTGATAGATTTCGGAGCAGTTAAAGAAATTATCAATATTTCCCCCAATAAGAGCCGAAATTCTCAGACAACTCAAGCATTGGGAACGGAAGGATATATGTCTCCAGAGCAAAGGGCTAAAAGACCCACTTTTGCCAGTGATATATACGCTTTGGGGATGACAGCAATTCACCTTCTAACTGGAAAACATCCAGAGGAATTTCAGACAGAACCAAAGACAGGTAATCTAATATGGCATCATGAAACTCAAGTTAGTCAAGAGTTAGCTGACATTTTAGACAAGATGGTTCAAGTAGGATTAGGAAAAGGAGAACGTTACCAATCAGCTGATGAGATTTTATGGGTTCTAAACCGCAAATTTAAAAGAAGATTAAAGTTTAATCTTCTTTTAAGCTCAAAAAGTAGGTCAAAAGTTTCCCAAAAATCAACCTGGAAAATATTTGGTTCTATCTTCGTCGGAGTTTCAGTTATTGCTGTATTTCTTGTTATTTCAAATTTATTGAGCAAGGATAGAACTCTTTTTCTAGAAGGTGTTAAATTATTCAAGGAAAAAAAATATACAGAAGCCATCATTAAATTCGACGAAGTTTTAGCTATTAATGCCAACTATTATCAAGCTTTGATCAATAGAGGCATTGCACAAGGTTACTTAAAGCAATATTCAGATATGCTTGCATCTTGTCAATTAGCTATTACAATTCAAAATAATGATAGTTACGCTTGGAATTGCAGAGGGGAAGCACTACATAATCTTAAGAGAGATGAAGCAGCATTAGTTAGTTTTAATAGAGCAATTGCCCTAGA
The DNA here is from genome assembly GCA_030065935.1 of Xenococcaceae cyanobacterium MO_167.B27. Classification (GTDB taxonomy): domain Bacteria; phylum Cyanobacteriota; class Cyanobacteriia; order Cyanobacteriales; family Xenococcaceae; genus JASJCP01. Next base: position 74,408 of record JASJCP010000009.1, on the reverse strand, counting down.
TTCAAAAGACCCTTATTATCGATTTAACAAAGCGGAAACCCTTTTAGCCCTCAAGCAATATGAAGAAAGTGTTATTGCTATTGACCAAGCAATTAATATAATTCAAATTAATATAATTCAGCAGAATTCAGACCCACAAATGGAAAAAAGTTTTCTATCCTTAGCTTATTCCTTGAAAGGTCGAGCTTTAAGAGAACAAAGAAAGTATAAAGAGGCAATTATAATTTATACTCAAGCATTAAGATATAATTCCCAATATTTTCCTGCTCTAAGGGATCTAGGTATTACTCTTAAGAATTTAGGTGAATATGATAAAGCACAGCAGCATTTTGATAAAATCCTTGAGAATAATCAATTTACTGATGGGCAAAAGTCTCAGATTTATTACTTTAGTGGTTTAACTTGGTGCGAACAGAAAAATTATCCACTAGCTTTAGATGCTTTTGACAAAGCTTTAGAACTTAAACCTGATTATAAAGCAGCAGAACAAGCAAAAAGGACTTGTCAGAATTAGTTTTCACCAATGGTGTTGTCCAACAAAGATTACTACTTTTTGCTTGTACTATATTTATCTGCCAAACTTCAAATGCAAATTGAGTGCTTAGAATGGCCACCATTTACGACCAGCAGTCAAATTCCAAACAGAAGGAGTAATATCAGTATATATTCTACTTACTGTTCTAGAATCTGGACGAGGATGAGTTTGTTTAATGCTATTGTCGAGCATATCATATAGAGCCAAGCTAGGATCTGTTCCCTGAGCAAGAGTGAACAAAACCTCGGAACTATAACTATCGCAACCACTTCCTCTTCTTGTAACAGCACAAACTACAGACTGTCCATCACTTAGGGTATCACTTGCTAAGTAGCTAACGCTATCGGTGTTATAAAGTTCGTGTAATTTACTAGCTGTAGTCTGACATTGATTGGTTGCATCGTCAGGAGAAAAATATTCAGGTAGAAACTGAAGAATAGTAGCCTCTTTAGCAGTACCTTCTTCTGTTACGCTAGCAACAATTGTTGGAGTACTTCCCTCTGCCTTGCAAGCAACATCAATACTACTAGCTTTGGCAGGTGTAGTCAATACAGTTGTAGCTAGCAGAGGAAATGCGGAAATACTTAATAGTTTGAGAGTTTTATTTTGCCAGTTATTCATATAATTCATCCTTGTATAATTTATATACGTCTAAGGGTTTCAAAAAACTCTAGCAATATTCTGTTATTCCCATTACATTACAACAGAAGAAGGTTTTATTCGTTTAATACGTTTGGGCTGCTTTTAATATGCAGCTCATTAAAAGATTTTATGTTTTGAGATTCGATTTTAATTTTTAGTTGGTTTATATAATATTACTCCTGTATCATATAAAACACATTTTGACAATTTCTGAATTTGCTAAATTTTGTTAATTTTATTGCATTTTATTCTTAATTTTTAATATTTATTCATCTTATTAACAGTGAAAACTTTTGTGTTCTTAATTTTAAAAAAGTTTTTTTAATAGTAGTATTAACCATAGATCCCAATAAGAATCAATAAAAACTTAAATTTGAGAAGAATTCTGGCTTATTAGAAATTCTAAAAACCCAATCATTGCTGTTGAATATAACTATTTAAAAAAATCATGAAACAACTTATTCGTCGATTTAGTTTAGTAGTTAGTCTTAATCTTATATCTCTACTGTTTAGTGGTGCTGCAAAAGGACAACAAATATCTCCTGATGGCACATTACCGACTAATGTTGATTTATTGGGTAATGTTTTTGAAATTACTGGCGGTGCGACAGAAGGAAGCAATTTGTTTCACAGTTTTGGCGAATTTTCTGTTCCCAATGGTTTTGAGGCGTTTTTTAATAACGGATTGTCAATAGAAAATATTATCAGTCGTGTTACGGGTGGCTCAATTTCTAGTATTGATGGTTTAATTAGGGCTAATGGTAGTGCTAATCTAATTCTGATTAATCCTGCTGGGATTAGTTTTGGTTCTGGTGCTAGTTTAGATATTGGTGGTGCTTTTTTAGGTAGTAGTGCCAATAGTATTCGCTTTGAGGATGGTACTGTATTTAGTGCCAACCCCAATCAAACACCGTTGCTAACAGTAACTGCACCTATAGGTGTGGGATTTGCTCCCAACCCAGGGGATATACAAAGTCAAGGAGCGAATTTAAGCTTAAAATCGGGAAACACCTTTGCTCTTATTGGCGGTAATGTTAGTTTAGATAGCACGAGTATCACCACACCATCAGGAAATATTGAAATTGCCAGTGTCGGAAGTAATGAGTCGGTTAGTCTAACGGCAATTCCTCAAGGTTGGGAATTAGGGTTTGAGGGTGTTAGTAACTTTCAGGATATTCAATTTTCTTTAGGGACATTGAAAAGTGGAGAAATTAACATTATCGGGCAGGATATTTCTCTGACTGGTTCTATTTGGGAAACTGAAGGTGCTACTAGTAATAATCCAGGACTAAATGAGGTTAGTGGAGATATTAGCATTATCGGGCGAGATATAAGTATTACAGAAGAATCTAGACTTGCAGCCACAGAAAGAATTGAAGTACCACAACCTTTTGGTCCTTCAGATTTTATCTATAGCCCATTTGGTGGAGATATTATTATCCAGGGAGAAAATATAATTATTTCTCAAGGTACTGAGGCTTTATTACCTACTCTTCTTACTAGAGGCAATTTTGGTGCTGGTAACATTACTATTCAAGGACGAAACATTACAATAACCGAAGGTTCCCAAAGAGAAGATGATTTTGAGTTTTTTAACCCAGTAGATACTATTGATGCTGATAGCTTGAGTAATCAATTGTCTGGCACTATTACTATTGATGGGGAACAAATTATTATTGATGATAGCGTTGGCATTTCCTCAGAAATATGGAATCAACCTGAGAGTATTCAAGGTGAGCCAGCTCGTAATATTGGTGGTATTTTTATTGGTACTAATACAAGTGGAAATCGCATTATTATTAGTGGTAGAGATAATATTCCTCTAGGTGATGGCAATACTCAAATTATTACTGATACTCATGGATTTCACCTAGAAAATCAAACGCCAGGTATTGCCAACAATATTGAAATTGGAAATATTAATAGTCAACAGGTGATTCTTGAAGGAGGCAGTGAGATTAACGCAGAATCCCATCCTCATACCCCTGGAATGCCACCTGAAGGATTTTTTGGAAATAGGACTGACTTTAATGCTGGAAGAGCAGGTTCAATTACCATAAGGGGTCAACAAGTTAACATCCGAGGAGAAGACACCCGTGTTACTGCTACTTCTTTTGGCTCGGGTATTGGTGGTGACATTACCATTGAAGGAGAAAATATTGCAATTGAAAACCAAGCAGCTGTTCTAGCTGAAACAGGAGGAACAACTCCAGAAGCTGAAGGGGGAAGTATTTCTATTGGTCGTAATTTTACTAATAATCAGGTGATAATTGATAATGCTACGGTATCTGTAACAACAGGAACAACCATAGCAGAAAGTCATGGTAACGACCCTGAATCTGCTAATGCTCCTGCTGGAAACATATCTATTGGCAGTCCTAATAGTACTCTTGATATTCTCAATGGTTCAGTAATTAGTGCTAGCACTATCCAAGCTGAAGGTCTAGGTTTCGGTAATGCTGGCTTAATTCAAATTGATGCAAACCAATTTAATCTTATTCAAAACGCAGTAGTAGCAAGTCAAACGGAGACTTTTGGAGATGCAGGCAATATTGTTCTAACAATTGGCGATTTACTCCAAATTCAAAACAGTTCTATTACTGCCAGGACTACAAACTCTGGTGATGCTGGCAATATTGGAGTATTTACCAATTCCCTTTTGTTAGACAGTTCAAGTTCTATCCTTTCAACTACTACAAGCTCAGGTAATGCTGGCGATATTGTAGTATTTGCCAATTCTCTTGAGCTAGATAACAATAGTTCTATTAGTTCTAACAGTTCCACTGCTGCAAATTCAGCTCAAGCAGGTAATATTTTTATTGCGACAGATTCTCTTAGTCTAGATAAAGAAAGTTCTATTAGTTCTGATCCCGAAACAGGAAGTCAAGGTAATATTGATATTCGTTCCAATCAAGTTATATTACGTAACAATAGTACAATATCTACCGATTCTGAAGAAACAAGCGATGGAGGAAACATTAATATTTCTGGATTTGATTCTAGTATCATAGATTTTGATTTATTTGAGGATATATTATTTGAAGACTCTGAACCACCAAATCCTTCAACTAGCGCAGACTTTATCGCATTATTAGAAGGTAGCAACATCACTGCTAATGCTGAAGTAGGAGGAACAGGTGGAAGAATTACCATTGATGCTGATGGAATTTTTCAGTGTGGTGATTGTCTGATTCAAGCTGAGGGAGGTATTTCGGGAATCGTAGAAATAAACACTCCAAACGTACAAAATAATTTAGAATTTCTCGATGTTCCTCAGCAAGTTATAACTTCAGAACAGGTGGTAGTTAGTGCTTGTGATACAGACAAGGGTAAGCAAGCAAATCAATTTACAATTACAGGAAGGGGTGGCTTACCTCCTAGTCCTACTTCTCCTCTCACCACAGAAGCCTTGATTAGTTTTGATGCTGACAATGAACTTCAGCAGAATTCTGAAGAGACAAATAATCTAAGCCAAGATTCGGAACATAAAGAGTATCCTTCTCCTGCTAAGGGTTGGTATGTTAATGCTCAAGGAAATTTGATTCTTGCTGCTAATATACCTAATGGCAATCCTAATAATTCGGGGGATATAAATCCTGATTGTAATTCAATTTCTCATAATCAGTAGATTTGTTGATTGAACAAGTTTTAGATGATAGCTTTTTCCCAGATAATTAAGTTTTAACTACTGATTTTTATTTCTCACGCAGAGGCGCAAAGTCGCAAAGCTAGAAGAAACAGAGGTTTAATTAAGTGGTATAAGGAGCTAGGTAGAATTAGATATTTATTTATACAACACAAAAATTATTTGTTAGTCTTTTATGTTTGATAGAGAATAATCAAAAAGGTGTGAGAGTTAAAAATTTGATTACTAATTGGTATTGTAGTCTAGCTTTATTGCGTCTGAGAATTATAGTTCTGATATGTCCTCCGATTTTGGTTGTTGCTTGTACGATATCTCAGGGATTGGCACAATCTATTAGTCCTATTCCTTCTCCATTTCCTGAACTTCCTCAACCCCAACCGCTAACTCCTCAGCAAGAGCCACTTCAGATACCCTCTACTGATGAACCTATACCTGCTCAAGAAATTCCGAAGATTCCAGGTACATTTACTTTTGAAAGTTTTGAATTTGTAGGAGGAACGGTATTTAGTGAGGAAAAATTAAAAGAGGTAACTGCTGAGTTTGTAGGGAAACCTATTACTTTTCCGCAATTGCTTCAAGCAGCTAATAAAGTAACAGAGCTTTATGTACAAGAAGGCTATATTACTTCTGGAGCGTATATTCCTGAACAAGCACTAGAATCGGATGTGGTTAAAATCCAAATTGTTGAGAGTAGTTTGGAACAGATTAATGTCAATGTTACCAGAGGCAGACTCAATAACAATTATATACGCGATCGCGTTTTAAGAGCTACTGCAACACCTTTAAATATCAATAGTTTGCAAGAAGCATTACAGTTACTACAACTTAATCCTTTAATTGACAGCGTAAATGCCGAACTTGCTACTGGAACGAGAAGAGGAACCAATATCTTAGATATTAATGTCAATGGGGCGAAAACATTTGGTATCCAAGGCATCTTAAATAACAATCGTAATCCTAGCGTTGGTAGTTTTGAACGAGGAATTAAAATATCAGAGGATAATCTCTTCGGTATAGGAGATGGGTTGAGCTTGGCATATCTAAATACTGATGGTATTGACGAATTTGAGGTGGAATATACCTTACCGATTAATGCCCGCGATGGTACTTTAAATTTTTATTTCAGAAATATCGACAGTGAGGTTGTGGAAGAGCCTTTAGACGAAGCAGATATCGAGATAGATTTCCGCGATTTTAGTTTTACTTACAGACAGCCAGTTATTCAAAAAGCCTCTGCGGAAAGTACTCAAGAATTGGCTCTTAGCTTAACTGCGTCTCGACGAGAAAGCGATGGTCAGATACTAGGGACAGATTTTCCCATTCCTTTTGGTGCTGATGAAGAAGGGGAAATTCGTTTATCGGTGATTCGTTTTGCTCAAGAATGGCAACAACGCAGTCGTCAAGAATTTTTCGCTGCTCGCTCTCAATTTAGTCTGGGGGTAGATGCTTTTGATGCTACGATCAACGATGGTGATGAAGCGGATGGAGAGTTTTTTGTTTGGCGGGGACAACTAATATGGTTGCGTCTTTTAGGAACACCAAAGAATAATTCCTCAGTTGGGACTAGTTTATTAATCAAATCGGATTTTCAGTTAGCAACTAACTCTTTAGTTTCTTTAGAAAATTTTGGCTTAGGGGGTCAAGAAAGTGTTAGAGGTTATCGTCAGGATGTTTTATTAAGTGATAGTGGCATCTTTGCTTCAGCAGAATTAAGAATACCAATTGTGCAAGCACGCAACATACGAGGAAGCTTGCAACTAATACCTTTTATTGATTTTGGAACAGCATGGAATGTAGATAGAGAAGATCCTGATACTAACACCTTGGTAGGTACAGGATTAGGTTTACTATGGCAGCAAGGCGATAATTTGCAAGCTCGCTTAGACTGGGGGATTCCCTTAACAGATATCGATTCTAGGGATAACACATGGCAAGAAAACGGCGTATATTTTCAACTGGAGTACAAATTCAATCCTTTTTAAAGGGAATTACTAATTCTCCATATCGCAACCTATTAAGATTAATTATTGGTAGTTTGTTGGGATTTACTGTGACATTTTGCGTTCCGGCTTTGTCCCATAACGAGTTGTTTCTTTCAGCAACCAACTTGGAACAACATCAGAGTAAAATATTGTTAGCTCAAACTCAGATAGAAAATGAGTCTGATATTTTAGCGATCGCAAAAGAAGGTCAAAAACGCTACAATGCAGGACAATTTGGGGATGCAATAAGTCTTTGGCAACAAACAGCAGAAGCTTATGAAAATATAGGGAATCAAGAAGGATTGTTTAAAAGTCTGATTAATCAGGCTCAAGCTTGGCAGAATTTAGGTTCTTATCCTAGAGCTTGTAATACTTTACTGCAAGCTTTTTCCGTTGACCAGCCAGATTGTAACTCCGAACAGGTTGAATTTGTACTAAGTCAGTTTTCAGAAAATCCTAATGCTCTCTCTCTTAATCAAGCTATAGGATTTCGCAGTCTAGGAAATGTTTTGAGGCGACAGGGGAAATTAGAAGAGTCTCAAAAAGCTTTGACAATCAGCTTATCAAAAGTATTGAATTCACGAGAAGAACCTTCTACTAGATTAAGTTTGGGCAATACAGAACGAGCTTTAGGTATCCAAACCCGAAATCGCTGGAATTATGAGCAAATTACTGAAATTATCGCCTCTCAATCTATATCAAAAGCTTTAGAACCTGATATCTCTGCTATTGAATCTTATAAGTTAGTAGAAACTTTATCCTATACTCAACCTATTACTAAAGTTCAAGCACAACTCAATCACTTAAGCTTGTTATTAGATATTAGACAATGGTGGGAAGAACAAGCTAATCTACGGATTGCTTCTTGGTCAAGAGCTAATGATATTCGGCTGACTCAAAGAGCAAAAGGGTTTTTAGAGCTTCTAGATACAGAAATAAATACAGATATTTCTCGCCTAAATCCAAAAATAGAGTCAAATATTAACAATTTACCTCAAAATCCCACAACAGTATCAGCAAATATTAACTATGCTCACAATTTACTTACCCTACTACAACTTAGTAATGTCGAACCAATCTTAAAAACTGCTGTTCAAGAAGCAAAGACACTACAGGATAGAAAAGCAGAATCTTATGCTCTCGGCTACTTGGGTCAACTATATTACCAACAATGGCAACAATTAGAACCTGTAGCGCAACAAAATTCTAGAGGTAACACCTTACTAAGTGAAGCAACCCAATCAACTCAACAAGCTCTGCTCTTAGCTAATGATGCTTTGGAAATTAGCTATTTGTGGCAATCTCAATTAGGAAACTTACTCAAAGAACAAGGGGATGTGAAAGGTGCGATCTCATCATACATGGCTGCTTTCAATACTTTGCAATCCCTTCGCACTGATTTAAACGAAAATAACCAAGATTTACAATTTGATTTTCGCCAACAGATCAAACCTGTCTATAAATCTCTAGCGGATTTGCTGTTAAAAACTGATCTTTCGGAACAAGAATTAGAATCTCTAGTAGTTTTAAATCCTCAAACTACTCAACGCCAATCTAAAACACCACTGCAAAAAAACCGTCTGGAGCTAGCGCGAAGGGTTATTGAATCTCTACAAATAGCAGAATTAGATAATTTTTTCCAAGATTCTTGTTTAGAAGAAACAGAGGTTACAGTACAAATTGAAGATCTTGATAGTCAAGCAGCCGTAATTTATCCGATTATCTTTCCCGATAGATTAGAGTTATTGCTGTCTTTACCCAAACAGCCTCTACAACAAATCACAATTCCTGTAACTGAAGCAGAATTTAATTTAACTTTAGATCGACTCTATGACAATTTATATAATGAGAGCTTAAATGATTCAGCGATTAACATTTTCAGAACTATTCCTCTGAACCCCACGGAAGTAAAAGATAATACTCAAAAGTTGTTGTCGATTTTGACACAATTATATGATTGGCTAATTCAACCTTTGGAATCAGAATTAAACTCCAAGCAAATCCAAACTCTGGTTTTTGTTCTCAATGATCGCTTACAAAGAGTTCCTATGGCTGCACTATACAATGGTCAGCAATATCTGATTGAAAACTATAGTGTGGCGTTAGTTCCCAGTATCCAATTGGAATCGATAAATCCTCAACAATTAGATACAAAATCCTTAAGTATTCTGGCTGCTGGAGTGAGTCAACAAATTCAAGTAGAAGGAGAAATTTTCCCCGCACTAAATAAGGTTCCAGAAGAATTAAAACAAATTGAAGCAGATTGTCCCAATTGTCAAAAGCTTCTCAATGAAGAATTTACGGTAACAAGACTTAAAAGTGAACTTAAAAAGCAATCATATGATGTAGTTCATTTAGCAACTCATGGTTTATTTAGTTCTAATCCAAACAAGACCTTTATTATTACAGGTGATGGAGAAACTATCAATATTGATGAGTTGAGTGAATTACTAGCTGTTGAACCAACTAATATTCCTGAACTTCTCGTGTTAAGTGCTTGTAATACGGCGACAGGTGATGAACAAGCTATTTTAGGTTTGGCTGGAGTAGCAGTACGTTCGGGAACTCGCAGTACCATCGCTAGTTTATGGCCAGTGGGAGATGAATTTACGGCTAGTTTAATGGATAAATTCTATCAAGAATTAAAAAAACCCGATAACAAAAAAGTAAATGCACTCCAATCCGCTCAACTTTCACTGATCGATTTTCTTAATGATAATCCCCGATTTGAAGCTACTCAAAATCTTCCACCTCACCCTTATTACTGGGCTCCTTATGTGTTAGTCGGAAATTGGTTATAGCTAGGGTTGGTAGTGTTTTAAAGATTTTACCGGCTCAAGCACTCCTGAGCAAAACCCGTGCTTCTTTAGTTTTCGAGGTACTAATGCCGAACTTGGTTTTCGTCTAGCAAGATAATTATATAACGCCTGAAACTATTGCTATATAAAGATTATATTTCTAAACTGTACATTTATTTTAAAACATTTAGAAGCCAAAAATATTGCGGATGCCTACAGTATTGGGGATATGATTGTTGATTTGGGAATAGAACCAGACTTAGAGCAAATTACTTGCTTTCTCCAAGGTGAAAGAGGTTTAAAAATTATGGAACAATTTTATCACTTTTCTACCTTGCGACAAAGTGCTAAAACCATTAACATAGCTACAGAAAAAGCAGCAAAAATAGTCTTTTCTCTCAAAACTTATGCTCGTTATGACTCTGCATAAATTAAAATAAAATCCGATATCATTAAAGGTATATAAACAGTTTTAAATCTATATCAAAATCAATTTAAACAAGGGGTATAGCAGATGTTAAAGAAAGAGCTAATTTGTATCGTTGTGTTCGTAAACCTTGGGATTATGAAGAGTTAATGGCAATTATTGAGTCTGGCTTATTACAACAGCAAAAAGCTTAGTTTTTATAGCAATTCTCATGCTGGTCAGGTACATAAAATTTATGCAATAGGGAATAGGGAATAATAGAATGTACCTTATAGCTTTAAAAACCCTAGATTATTAACTAATTATTCATAATTTCTATAGTTTCTAAATTATCGGCTGGTTTAAATCCAAACAGTTGGACATAAAAATAATATTCGCTTTCTATCGCTTTTTTGATATTAGCTCCTTGTCGAAAACTATGTCCTTCGTCTTCAAATACAACATAAGCTACTGGTAATCCCTTATTTTTAATAGCTTCAAACATCTTTTCCGCTTGGTTAGGAGGGACTACTTTATCTTCTAAACCTTGGAAAAAGATTACAGGACAAGATAACTTTTCGGTGAAGTTTATTGGCGATCGCTGTTGATAAATTTCTCTAGCTTCGGGGTATTTCCCTACTAAACGCTCAAAATAACGAGACTCGAATTTGTGGGTATCTTGAGCTATAGTTTCTAAATCACTAATCCCATAGTAACTAGCTCCAGCTTTAAAGGTATCGCGGAAAGTTAGAGCAGCTAAGGTAGTATAACCCCCTGCGCTACTACCAGAAATCACTAAGCGGTTTTGGTCTGCTTTTCCTTGTTGTACCAAATATTTAGCAGCATTAATACAATCATCCACATCTACAATACCCCAGTTATTGTCTAATCTCTGGCGGTACTCACGACCATATCCAATACTACCGCCGTAGTTAACATCCACATAACCGAAACCGCGACTTGTCCAATACTGTATTTTAAGATTGAGGTTAACCGATGCAGCAGCAGTAGGTCCCCCATGACTTTTAACAATTAAAGGTGGTAATTCGTCTTTAGGGGGGGAATAATCGGGATTTTGGGGTGGATAATACCAACCATAAGCTGTCAGACCGTTTTCTGTGGGAAAGGCGATCGCTTCAGGTAGGGAAAAATAATCAGGATCGATGTTTAAATCTGTTGCTTGTTTAAGAATGACCCAGTTTCCTGTCTCAATATCTAACTTAATTACCCCTGTAGGTTGATTAGGACAACCCCCAATAAATAAAACCTCTCCTTCCGAAGTAGTTTGCACAGAAGCAATATTAGTATAAGGCGTTTCTATAGGACGAAACTTTTTACTAGCAGTTTCAATTATTCCTAAATGCCAACAACCATTCTGAGAATAGGCACATACTATATTATCTTCTCCGATAAAACTATAAGTGGATAAACCAAAAACCCAATGAGGATAAGCAAACTCTGCTGACATCTGATGCAAACATTCAGTGTTTCCGTTATCATTACGACGATAGAGATTCCACCAATTATTGCAATCGCTAGAAAAATATAACTTTCCTTCCCTCGACCATTTTGGCTCACAAACTGATTCCCTTGTACCCCCTGCTACTAATTTTTTTGCTCCAGATGAAAGATTCATAAGCCATAAATAGCTACTGTCCCAAGGCATACTAGGATGATCCCAACTGATAAAAGCTAACTGTTGACCATCAGGACTCAAACGGGGAGAAGTATAAAAATCATTACCTTCTACTAGAGTAGTAATTTCTCCTGTCTCTAGGGCTATGGCAATAATACTATTAACTGGTTCTTGTTCGGGAATACTATGGTCTTCACAAACACAAATTAAGCGTTTTCTAGCTTCATCCAGAATAAAATCTGCATAACGTCTTGAAGATTCAGAAGTCAGGACTTCAGGATTTTTTCCTACTACCTGTCGATAAACACGATTATCACTTTTATTACTGAAATAGACAATATCATCTGCAATTAAGTAAGATCCACCACCATATTCATGAACGCGGGTTTTAACGCTAAAAAGTTCAGGAGTAACATCAGTGGTCGTACCATCAATGTCTAATTTTACTAGAACAGTTCTTCCTTTTTCTGTAGGTCTAGACTCCAGCCAATAAATCAAATTGCGCTCACTGATAACACTCCCTAAGCCGACGGTTTGAGAGACTATAAGGTCTGAGGTGATAGGAGATTTCCACGAACCAAAAGATACTACTTGTGATTTATTTATGCCTTCCATAACTAAATATTATGCGTTATGTCTTCCGTCAACTTAGAGCTTGTCTGAGAAGTCTAGTTTGTTACACCCTTCAACTTAGAGAAAAAATCTCTAAGTTAAAAACAAGCTTATCAAGACTTTACTGATTATTCACCAAGTCAAATTATGATTGACTGAAATGTTATAATCTCAACAATTCTTCACATTCTCTATAAGTAAGACTAACAAAGCTCCAGAAAAATTATAAATTTTCTAATTATTTCTGGGAACAGAGTGATCTATACTTTGAAGTGTGAAAAGTAACTTTATCAATATAAAATCTCCAGATTGGGATTAAAACTTGTATTGATAGTCCGTAAATAACCATCTAGGTGTGAGGAAAGTTTAATATGTCTCGAATATTTTGGCGCGCGCTCAAAACAGTACCCGTAGTTGTTGTAAGTTCTTTAGTCGTTGCTAAGGGAGCAGTAGCACAGTCTGTGCCTACAAGTCCAACTAACGTTGACAATACTTTAGAACAAATTAACCGTTACCAAAACACTAGTGGTAATGGTTCCATGTCCCAGGTAACTAACGTCAACCAACTTAGAGACGTATCCCCTACTGACTGGGCTTATGAAGCACTACGTAGTTTAGTAGATCGTTATGGTTGTATTGCTGGTTATCCTAACCAAACCTATCGTGGTAACAGGGCTTTAAGTCGTTATGAATTCGCTGCTGGTTTGAACTCTTGCTTAAACCAAATCGAGCGTCTGATTGCCTCTTCTGAAGCAGTATTAAGAGAAGATATCGACACAATCAACAGACTTGTTCAAGAATTTGAAGCAGAATTAGCAGCTCTTGGAGGAAGGATCGACAGTCTCGAAAGTCGTACTGCATTCTTAGAAGACCATCAATTCTCCATTACCACTAAACTCAAAGGGGAAGTCATTTTTGCGATTGCTGACACCTTTGGTGATGATATAACTAATGACGACTCTACTGAAACTACCTTCAGTAATCGGATTCGTTTAAACTTTGATAGTAGCTTCTACGGAAACGACCGCTTAAGGATTCGTTTAGAATCTGGGGATGTCCCTAACTTTTCCGATTTCACTGGCTATGATTCAACTCGTCTTGGTTTCGATTTTAACAATGACAATGACGTTGAGATCAGTGACGTTTACTATCGCTTCTCTGTACTTGAAGATAGACTCACAACTTATGTCGGTGTTGCTGGACTTGACCTAGATGAAGTCTTTGAGGTCGCTAATCCTTTATTAGAAAGTAGTGGTACTGGTGCATTATCCCGTTTCAGCCGTCGCGATCCCATTATCTTCCGTGGTATTGAAGGTAATGGTATTGGTGCTAACTATGAGGTACTAGATAACCTTACTGTAAGTGCTTTGTATCTTACCGATGAAGGAGGCGCAGATCCAGAAGGAGGAGAAGGTATATTTAATGGTTCTTTCAGTACAGGGGCGCAAGTAGCATACTCTCCTATTGAGTCTCTTGATTTAGCTCTGACTTACGTCTATGAATATCAAACAGAAGATAGTGTTAACCTCACTGGTTCTACTGCTAGCGATTTGGCAAAAACTCCTTTTGGTGATGTAGCTACTCGCGCTCATCAAGTTGGCTTAAGTGCTAGCTATGAAATAGGAGAAAGATTTTTGATTTCTGCTTGGGGTGCTGGCTCTTTTGCTAGCCTAGTTGGTGAAGATGATAGGGATGCAATTCTTTACACTACTGCTCTTAACTTTTCTATCTTAGATTTAGGTAGAGAAGGAGCAGTATTATCTATTGCTGGTGGGATTCCTCCCAGATTAGTTAAAAACGAAGGTGGAGAGGAAGATGAATCTACTAACGTCTTACTCGAAGCTCTCTATAAGTTTCCTGTCAACGACAATATCTTACTCACTCCTGGTGCATATGTAGTGATTAATCCAGGCGGAGACAGTGATAATGATACTCAAGTTGTTGGTGTACTCAGAACTACCTTCAAATTCTAGGATATTCCAAGAAGCAAGCTTAAGCTAGAGTAAGCAGTTTGTAGGGACGAAACTAAGTTAACGTCCCTATTTTTGTTTAAAGCTGAAAAGAGGTATTAACGGCGATTTTAGAGTAAAGTAATCAGTTTTTAAGCGAAATTTAACCTGTTAATTACCTTCTCTTTACCTTCAGCTAATGGAATGAGGATAATCTAAATTAAGTGATTTCCACAATCAAAAATCAACTAAGCAAATTAATATCAGATTTCTATTTACAGAATAATCAAGAACATCTATGGTTTCTCTAATTTCTATCCGACGCAAAGTATTGCTAGCTCCTGTTGTAGCTCTTACTCTTGGTATAGCTTCCTGTGGTGGCGGAACAACAAGCTCCATATCCCTCACTGGCGCTGGTGCTAGTTTTCCTGCTCCTTTATATCAGAGATGGTTTTCAGAATATAACAAACAGAATCCTAATGTTCAAGTAACTTATCAGTCTGTTGGTAGTGGTGCAGGAGTAGAACAGTTTACCCAACAAACTGTAGATTTTGGTGCTAGCGATGTGGCGATGAAAGATGAGGAAATGTCTCAAGTTGATCGCGGAGTAGTATTATTACCCATGACCGCAGGAAGTATCGTACTGGCTTACAATCTTCCTGATATAGAAGGATTAAAATTATCCCGTCAAGTCTATACAGATATATTATTAGGAAAAATCACTAAATGGAACGATTCTGCTATCAGAAGCATTAATCCTAGTCTTAACTTACCAAATACCGATATTACCGTAGTTCATCGTTCCGATGGTAGCGGTACAACTGGCGTATTTACTAAACACCTCAGTGCAATAAGCCCTGAATGGAAGGAAAAAGTAGGTAGTGGTAAAACAGTAGAATGGCCCGCAGGAATTGGTGCAAAAGGAAACGAAGGAGTAACGGCTCAAATTCTCCAAACCGAAGGTTCAATCGGTTACATCGAGTATGGTTATGCTAAACAGCAAAATATTTCTACAGCTTCTCTAGAAAATAAAGCAGGAAACTATATTGCTCCTTCTAGTGAGTCTGCTTCTAAAGCTTTAAGTGCAGTAACTTTACCAGAAAACCTCCGCGCTTTTATTAGTGACCCCGAAGGCGCAGATTCTTATCCTATTGTTTCCTACACTTGGATTTTGGCATATCAAAATTATGAAGATCCCGAGGAACTCAACGCTTTCAAAGAAGTAGTTAACTGGTCACTTACTGACGGACAAGCTTTCGCAGAAGAACTAGGTTATGTTCCTTTACCTGATAATGTAGTGGATAAGGTGCAAGAAGCTTTAGGTACAATCCAAGCTCAGTAATTTCTGCTTCTGGCTACTAAAAGTAATTGTTTAAAGATAAACTGCAACTAATCCTCGTCAATTAAGGCGAGGATTTATTTATTATTTACAAAGCCAAATAATCAAGCTAGACTAAAGCTCCACCGTTTAAGGCATTATAGTTAATTAGCTGTTAGCTTATAAGAAACAGT
Organism: Xenococcaceae cyanobacterium MO_167.B27; assembly: GCA_030065935.1. Classification (GTDB taxonomy): domain Bacteria; phylum Cyanobacteriota; class Cyanobacteriia; order Cyanobacteriales; family Xenococcaceae; genus JASJCP01. Next base: position 58,690 of record JASJCP010000009.1, on the reverse strand, counting down.
AGATCTATATACCAACACCACAAAAACAAATGGCAGAACTACAAAAATTACTTTTAGTAGATGATGAACCAGGGGTTAGAGAGTCAGTACAAGCTTACCTAGAAGACAACGAAGAATGGCAAGTTACTGCAGCTAGCAATGCAGAAGAAGCATGGCAAATTTTGCAGCAGGAAACACCAGACTTGATTATTTCTGATATTATGATGCCTCAAATAGATGGTTATCAGTTTCTTGCACAACTAAGGGAAGACCCCCGTTATCAAGCAATTCCTGTAGTATTTCTCACTGCTAGAGGAATGACTAGTGATCGCATCAAAGGACATGATACTGGCTGTGATGCCTATTTAGCAAAACCCTTTGACCCCGAAGAATTAGAAGCAATTATTAGAAATCTGCTGAAAAGACGAGAAGCGTTCGCAGGAACTACCCGCGATAGTTCCGAATTAGAAAAAATTACTAAAGAATTAGAATCTATCAAAGATATCCTACACGGACAAATGGGTAATAATTCTGGTTTGGTTACTACACCCCCTCCAATCAATATTGAATTAACCCCCAGGGAACAAAGCGTACTAGATTTAGTAGCTCAGGGTTTAATGAATAAAGAAATTGCTCGCGATCTCAATACTAGCGTCAGAAATGTTGAAAAATATGTCAGTCGTTTATTTAGTAAAACTGGGACTAATAGTCGTACTGAGCTAGTTCGTTTTGCTCTCAAACACGGGCTAACTAACTAAATTTTAGGGAGCGCGGGAATAGGTAATAGGAAAAAATCCCCAAAAATTAGATTGTTAAACTGTATCTCTCTCCAATGAGACAAATGAAACCTACTATAAATGCCCTCTTAGCAAAATTCAGAAAATTACCCAAAAAGTCAGAGAAAAACTAACTACTAACCACTTATCTAAAAATTAACTGAATTTATCTAATAAATTAATGGATACAATTTTGCTGTTGGCTACAATTACTCTCGTTGTGTTTCTTTTAGGAGTTGTGTGGAAATGGTTACGGAAGCGACAACGTCATTCTAAGAGAAAGAGAGGTAATAATTATTTATACCAAGAATATAACTATGACTATCATACCGATTATCATGTCATTGATAGTGCCTGGGAAAGTACTGGGTCGAAGGTACTCCGCCGTGAGACAGCAGAAGCCCACTTGACTTCGTCAAATGGTTCAGCAATCAGTAATAATGAGCAGAATTTAGATTTAGATTTAGATTGGAGTTTTAATTTAGACCTCGACCTAGATGGTGAAGAGATTGATCCTAGTAGTAAGGAAGAATGTTTAGCATCAAAATGTGATCGTGACAGTAGTCAAGACCTAGTAAGCACCCACAATGATGAGAGTTATAATAGTAGTTGTGATAGTTATGACAATTCTAGGAGTAGCCATGATGATTAGCTATTCCCAGAATCTTGACATTATTTTTATATAAAGGTTTTTTATAAGCCAGCTAGCGGTATTTATAACCCTAGTGTAACAAATTATTACAAGAATAGTATATATTTCGTAATAATTTTTTTTTATCTGCCAGCCGAATGAGTCATTCAAAATTTATCTCAGCTACTATTAAAGCTATTTTCTTGATAACTGTCGGGATTCTCATAGCTACCAACCCAGGAACAAAAAAATATGAACAGTATGCTTCTAAGGCTTTAAACTCCCATCTGAAGGAGAATCTGTGTCAAGAAGCAACAGGAGTTTTGAAAAGTTCTTGTGGTATTTTAGTAGATATAGCTCGTCCTCAATTAAACGTAGCGATCGCCCAAAGTACCCAGAGAAAGAATTTTCTAGTTTTTAGTATCTATCAAACTCATTTGTCTCTTCCTAGTGCTATTGCTGACTATGAATTTGAAACAGTGGCAATATTAGATTACTTTTATACTTATCAAGCGGAGAAATTGGACTGATAATCCGTGTTTTCATCTGCAAGATGAATCATCGGAGCTAGAATCAGTGTTTATTATCTTGCGAGTGGGAAGACCCTCGCGTCCCGCGACGGGGTCGCTCCGCGCACCTGCGGTCAGAGAACGAGCGCGATAACTTTTCGGTCATTAGGTTCACAATTTTGACATTCTATCTTCATACATCAAGAGTTTCAATCGTTGTACAATAGTAAAGAGCGCTAATGCGCAGTAAATATTAAGGGGATTGGCTTCCCTTACCTGAGCTTGTCGCAACTTTCTATCACCCTAGAAATTGTAATGGTGACAAATGACTTTAAAAATCTTGATTTTTTTGTCTCCTCTGTGACGCTACTGGTAATTAGGTTTAGCTTAAGAAGCACAGCCAAAAAATAAATAGAATTCAGATCCGTTTGCGGTCGGTGCGCCCGTGAACGTTAAACAAGCGGACGAGCGCGGTCTTGGGGGTTTCCCCCACTCGCTGTTCGTTCAAGAAACAGCCCAGTAATGGCGGTCTGACGGGGGCATATGCCTAGTTAAGAGTCTATATGGGAATCCTTCACCAAAGAGTGATGGGAGGTTCAACGTAAACTAGAGTAGGATTCAGTTATTTCTTTTTTTGATTCATGAGCGAATCGACTAGTAATTCCAAATTAGTAGCAAGTCCCCAACACGAAACATCAGAAGTTACTCGTACACCTCCTTGGGGACAAGTTATCGTTTTAGAAAAAGCAGAACGGTATCAAATCAATCGTATTGAAGTTAAACCAGGACATCACATTAGTACCCAAATGCACTACCATCGTAGTGAACATTGGATAGTAGTCTCAGGAACAGCAAAGCTAATTATTGATGGTAAAGAAACTTTATTACACCAGAAACAATCTACTTATGTTCCGATGAATACTTCCCATCGAGTAGAAAACCCTGGAGTTATTCCTTTAGTGATGATTGAAGTCCAGAATGGTGAATATCTGGGGGATGATGATATTATTCGCTTTCCTGAAGATAATTAATTTTATTAAAGGGGATAGGGAGAGGAGGGAGAGGAGGGAAGTAATACTTATTACTTATTACTTATGTACGGGCGCAAGCCTTGCGCCCTACTTATTACTTCCTCATCCTTTATTCCTCATCCTTCATCCTTCATCCTTCATCCTTGGGAAACAGGAATAGTGAACCACGCTCCCACTAATACAAACTTCAATCAAGCTTTGGTCTTGAGATAAACTATAGCTTGTCGCCACACTATTGTAGGTTGGTCATAGTGGTCTAAGAGACAAACACATTGAGAGTCTTGCCACATAATCTTACCAACTAATAAATCGTCAGTAACTAGCTTAAGTTCTACTTCCTGCTTGTCTTTGATATAAGCTTGAATTTGTTTAATGCTAGGTAAACCAGTATCAAATTCAGTCATAATAATAAGGGGTTGATAAGGGGACAATCGGACAAAAGATAAACATCTAGTTTCGGCAGATATAAACGGCAGTGCCAATATTTTGATTAAAAGTAAACACAGACTCGATAGAGAGCGAGTGCATAGCGGGTTTTTGGCTAACCCTTTAAGGATTTTTGTCTCTTAAGAATCCCCTAGATTCGGTTCGCGTTCTAAATGAACGCTATCTATGGGGAGTGTCAAAATAAAACGATGTTTGGTAAGGAAAAAGATTAAAAATGGGGATTGAGTTTCGCAAATATCAAGGATTAGGTAATGATTTTATTTTGATTGATAATCGTCATACCAGCCAACCAATAATTACTCCCGAACAAGCCATAGCTATGTGCGATCGCCATTTCGGCATTGGTGCTGATGGCGTTATTTTCGCCCTTCCTGGGGAGGAAGATACCGACTACACCATGAGAATATACAACTCTGATGGTTCAGAACCAGAGATGTGTGGTAATGGTATTCGCTGTCTAGCCAAGTTTATCGCCGATCTTGAAGGAATTGGAGAAGTTAACAAAACTTACAGAATTCAGACTCTAGCAGGAGTTATTACCCCTCAATTACAAGGTGATGGCAAAGTAAGAGTAGATATGGGACAACCCCAGTTAACAGCCCAAGAAATACCCACTACCTTAACTGATGGAGAAGATAAAGTCATTGCACAACCTTTAGAAGTAGCAGACAAGACTTGGTTAGTTACTTGTGTGAGTATGGGAAATCCCCACTGTATTACTTTTGTAGATGATGCAGATGCAATTGCCTTACAACAAATTGGTTCCTTATTTGAACATCATCCTGTTTTTCCCCAACGTACTAATACAGAATTTATCCAAGTAGTGAAGCCAGATTATATCAAGATGCGAGTCTGGGAAAGAGGGGCGGGAATTACTCTAGCTTGTGGTACAGGGGCTTGTGCTTCGGTGGTAGCTGGTGTGCTTAATGGAAAATGCGATCGCAGTTGCACTGTAGAATTACCAGGAGGTTGTTTAGAGATTGAATGGTCACAAAGGGATAATAGAGTCTATATGACAGGAGCAGCAGAGTCGGTTTTTACAGGGTGCTATTAGTGAAGTACCCATCGATAAATCGAGGGCTTCCTGTTTCTCGCCGATGCCTCTACTAATACAAGGTTAGTTTTGGTCTTACTCAGCGTCCAGAGGTTTGGCTATTCCGAAGAAAGCCCTGTACTCTCGTAGCAGTCTAGCTGCTACCCAGGCAGACTCCCTGCTTCCCAAGGAGTATATCTTTTTAGTTACAAGACTCTTGCTTTTACCACTGCAAGGCTACAGTACTCACCTTGCGAGTCTTGATTATCCCTATATTTAGGATAGTAGTCTCTAGAATTTATACGGCGGAGAGTTCGCTGACTACGGCTACATCTCTTAATTTCTCGCTCTATCTTAAGAGTCATTATACAACCCTTGAACCCATAAACCCTGCGTCCAAATTCATCCCGTCGATAAATCGAGGGACTTCTTTGGACAAGAAGTTAAAAGCGATCGCCAAAACCCAAAATCACTGTACCGTCTCCTAACTTATTGAGGCGGTAAGTGAGCAGGGAGAACACTTACAGATGCGATCGCAATATACAGTAGGGCAAAGCGCGTCTCAAAAATAGCCACAAATTGAAATCTGGTTTTGCGATACCAATCTAAGACACAAGTAATAACACCAAACTTGACTAAAACTACAGCAAAAGACAAGGCTGTAACTAGTGATAAAAACTTAAGGCTGTAGAGTCCAAAAACCATCAGAGTCGCAATTCCGTGATAAATTAACCCTAGTTGCAAAGAGCGAGTTCTTTTTCTTCTGAGCTTAATCGTAAATATAGCACTGCTAAAAAACAAAGTATTTAAAATCCACATTGCCATTGCTTCTGGTGAAAGACTCCCTGTAGTTGCACCATAAGCTAGGGGTGTAGCCAAACAGATAACTGCAAAACTCACAATTTCGTTAGCAATTGACTTGTGCCTTCTTTGTAACACCGCAATTCCATCCGCAATAAAACCAATTATCACTAAAGCATAAATCCAGATTAAGACTGGAGACTGAAGCCAAAGCAAGATTGCTAGGTAAATAGCGATCGCACTATAGACCCCTCCCCAAAGCAGAAACCGAGGTTTCCAGTTTTTTCGCAATTTAATTTGAACTACATAAGGATGCTCAACTTGCAAGGTAAAAAAAGCAGCCACTAAAGCAATAGTGGTCTCGTTTGTCCAATGTTGTGCTAAGGCTGCACCAGTGACAAAAGACCCTAATAATACTAAGAAAACTCCATGTTCTGGAGCTAAGGTCGGACGATACCATAAAGGTAGTTTTTTACCCTTTCGTGGTGCAGTAGCAGTAGTTGTGGTGAGGTTAGATGCGATCGCCATAATCAACAGCAAAATTGAATTGAGATATTTTCTAACTTAAACTAATTAAAAATTATTCTCAATAAACTAAAGAAAGATTTTGTGTTTCTTTTACTCTTAAAATGAGATATTGGACTCATACAAAAATATCTCAGTTGTTGAATTTGCCTGGTTTTAGCTTGAGAAAAAACTGGTTATTACTATGGGGAGCTACCCAGGATCACTAGTTAAAATTATTTGCAATTGTTGTAAATTTTTTAAGATACTTGTTGCAAAAATAAACTTTGAATCAATTTCTCCCAATCCCTATTCCCCAATCCCCAAGTCCCCCAATCCCTAGAATCGTTTGGTTTTTCTTGAGGCTATTTCAAGATAAACTGAATATTGGTAACAATAGTTAACATTTCCGAGATTTATGTCAGCAACAGTAGAAATTTACACCTGGGAATATTGCCCTTTTTGTATTCGTGCTAAAGCTTTACTAGATAAGAAAGGGGTAGAATATATTGAGTATGCTATTGATGGGGATGAAGTAGCCAGAGAAAAAATGGCAGAGAGAGCTAATGGAAAAAGGAGTTTGCCTCAAATCTTTGTTAGCGATCGCCATCTGGGAGGATGTGATGATATTTATAGCTTAGAACGCCAAGGAGAATTAGACTCGATCCTAGGTATCAAGTAAATATCAGTAATTACTTTATGAAATTAGCATTTATTATCGATCCGATTGCACAACTCGATCCTGGACACGATACTAGTGTAGCAATAATGGAATCTGCCCAGATTCTAGGACATCAGGTGTGGATTACTGAAGCTAATCAGTTAAGTGTGATTGATGGGAAAGCTTGGGGGGTTTTGCAAGAGGTTAAACTAAAGCCTGTAGAATTAGTTGATGGTATCTGGAAAGCTGATGCTAATTGGTACGAAGTTTCTCAGGGAGTCTTAACCTGTTTGGAAGAGATGGATGCAGTGTGGATGCGGATTGATCCACCTGTGGATGTTCCCTATCTCTATGCCACCTATATTTTAGATTTAATCGACCCGAAACAAACTCTAGTGGTTAATTCTCCCCAAGGATTGAGAAATGCTAACGAGAAAATGTATGTTTTACAATTTACTTCGGTAATTCCTGAAACTATAGTTAGTCAGGATAAAGTTGTAATTGGGGATTTTCTGACAAAAAAACAGTCTGCGGTACTCAAACCCTTGGGAGGGAAAGGAGGAGAAGGAATTTTATTTTTAAGGGCTGGCGATCGCAATTTTAATTCTTTGATTGAAATCAGCACTAGACAAGGTAAAGAGCCTGTAATGGTACAAGAGTATTTACCAGCAGCCAAAGAAGGAGATAAGCGGATTATTCTGTTAGATGGTGAACCTATTGGTGCGCTTAATAGAATTCCTACTGGTAATGAATTTCGTGGCAATATGGCAGTAGGGGGTAGAGTAGCTCAAGTAGAAATTACAGAGCGAGAACAAGAAATATGTAAAACTGTAGCTCCGAAACTACTTGAAGACGGTTTATACTTCGTTGGGATAGATGTTATTGGTGGCTATCTCACAGAAGTTAATGTTACCAGTCCTACAGGAATCAGGGAAATTGACCGCTTGAACCAGGTTAGTTTGGGTAAGCAGGTGATACAGTGGATGGAAAAAGTGATTGATAATTAACAATCGATAATTGATAATGAGTTTTATTGTTCATTAGGTAGAGAAACTCATGGTTAACACCCAGACACGCAAAGCGGATCACTTGCGTATATGTCTGGAAGAGGATGTGCAGTTTCGTAACTTGACTAATGGGTTAGACAAATATCGTTTTACTCATTGCTGTTTACCAGAATTAGATTTAGAGTCAGTGGATCTAAGTACTAGTTTTCTGGGGAAAAAACTAAATGCACCCCTCTTGATTTCCTCCATGACTGGGGGAACAGAACAGGCAAAACAAATTAACTATCGTCTAGCAGAAGTTGCTCAAAATCATCGTTTGGCAATGGGTGTGGGTTCACAACGCATCGCTATTGAAAAACCTGAGACAGCTTACAGTTTTGCCATTAGGGATATTGCTCCTGATGCTTTATTATTTGCCAATATCGGAGCAATCCAATTAAATTATACTTACGGTGCAAAGCAATGTTTAAAAGCAGTAGAAATCTTAGAAGCTGATGCTTTAATTTTGCATCTCAATCCTTTACAAGAAGCTATCCAACCCAGAGGGGATATTAAATTTAAAGGCTTGTTGGATAAGATCAATGATTTATGTAATAAGCTTTGTGTTCCTGTAATTGCTAAAGAAGTTGGTAATGGTATTTCTCCTAGTATGGCTCGCAAACTAATTGCAGCAGGGGTAACAGCTATAGATGTGGCTGGTGCTGGTGGTACTTCTTGGGCAAAAGTCGAAGGTGAGAGGGCAGAAAACATTATACAAAGAAGGTTGGGTCAAACTTTTGCTGATTGGGGTATTCCTACCGCAGAATGCATTACAGGGATTAGGGATGTCTATCCTGACTTGCCTTTAATTGCTTCTGGGGGCTTGCGGAATGGTTTAGAAGTAGCTAAAACTATTGCTTTGGGTGCAGACTTGGCTGGCTTGGCTTTCCCCTTTCTCCAAGCAGCATCCCAATCTCCTGAAGCTTTAGAAGAATTGGTGCAGTTGTTGTTAGCAGAAATCAGAATTGTGCTGTTTTGCACAGGAAATGCCAACATCAGGGAATTACAACAGTCTCAATGTCTGCACAAAATTAAGTAGTTCTAAAAGCAATAATAGAACTAAAGCTAATGACAAAGGCTTCTAGTAAAAGCAAGCCCACACGCTCTCTTGTTAAAAGTCAGTGTGTGGAGTTGTCACTCCCTGGCTTATAAATGTCCCCATAAGTGCGATCGCCTTTAATTTCAATCACTAAATCTACTAAGTCAGGATTTTGGATCAGAGGACTAATGAATAATTCTGGATGGAGAGAACGCCAAAAATAATCCACGAACTCTTCTATTTTATGATCGCTCATCCCTGTTTTCCCTAGTGCGATCATCTTGTGTTCTGCTTCTTTGCGCCACTGTTTGCTGTAGCGATAATCTTTGGGATACAGCACCAAAAGACGGTCTAATTTCTCCCACAGAGGAAGATAGGTTTTAAGTCTTTCATTATTGTCTTTGGCAAACTGGATATCTTCAATTGTCTCTATTGGTGGAATGGGAGTATCGAACGCATTATTATTTATCGGGCGCACTCCTACAAACCAACCTTCAAATAACACTATATCTGCTTTTGGTATTGGCTCTGGTTTAACGCGATCGCCAGCCCCATTAAAAAGGGATTTATCAAACCGAGGAATGAGAATTTGCTCATCAGATTTCCCTTGAAGACACTGTTCTAAAACCTTAATTCCTAAATAAACATCATGAGTACCAGGGGGACCACGCCAAATCAATCTCGGGTCGTTTTTTTTGAGTTTATATCGTTCTGCGTAGGTTTTATAAAGGTCATCTAGAGAAATATTAGCGGTGGTGTAACCAAGATGACTTAAAAGTAATCGTAAAATAAGAGCTAAAGTAGTTTTACCTGTTCCCTGTCCTCCCAATATACCTTGTATGGGAGTTCTCCCCAGTTGTTGACGAGTTTCTGCTAGATTTACTGCTAAAGGTAGCCACAAATTCCATAGTAAGGTTAAAATCTCTGTTTCATCTTGAATTGCCTGACTATGACACCACTCAGAAACATCTTTATAAACAGAACAAAAAAGCTGCGATCGCGCTTCGATTAGTTTTTCGCAATTGTCTTTATTAATCTCAAAAGCATTAGACTGAGCAACGTCTGCTAGTTCTCTAGCTACTAATTCTTCTTGTTCTACTTCTGTTGGTTTTTTGCCTTGAGTCCAATTCTGTAAAATCTTGATTGTAGTTTTATCTAGTTTACGCATGATGCTTAAGAACCTAACTTAAATGCTTCTAGGAACAGACTATAAGTCATACCAATTTTAAACAAATTTAAAACGGTAACTAATAAGAATTCTCCAGCCCTAGTAGAATTTGATTGCCGACGATTATTTGATTGCTGACGACCATAGACCAATTTACTCACTATTTCTGTAAAAAAGAATAGCGTAGCAGCCCCAGTAACATCCCAAGCTGAGTCTTGTCCTGCGGTGGTAACAATTGCTGACCCCATAAAAAAACCCATCAGTATGCTAATAAAACTCAAGGCAATTCTCCGCCAAGAATTACTAAATAGTAAGTCTAGTTTTTCCCCTGCCATAGTAGCTAGATTGTTCAGACGAGTTCGTTGCATATTGATAAATTACATCTGATGTGGATTAACTTTGTCGATCTTAAACTAGATATTAGCTATTGGCTATTAGCTATTAGTTTTTCTTCAACTCAATATCAATTTTACTGCTATATTTTGTTGATTAATATAGGTTATTTACTAAGTCTATCTAACAAAATAAGACCCATTAAAATCCCAACAAAATGAGAAAAAATTGTGTGAACATTGGCAATTAAAGCCATGATTTCTACTGGTTCAATAAGTTGATTAGTGTTATAAACCGCAGCACCAGGAGGTATTTGAGAAGCTTTACTGTATAATAGTCCAGCAAAAGCTTCTGCTCCGATAATCGAGATAAACATTCCTACAAGATTAGTAATTAGTCCTAATTTAATTAACCTGATAGTATATTTCCGATTTGGGCGATCTCGAACATCTCTAGTTCGCGATGCGCGAGAATCAGATTGCTGTAAGGATTGTCCAATAGAAATATAACGACGGAAAAAGAAAAAGATACTCATTGCCAAAGTGAGGACTCCCACAGTGGCGCAAAAAAGAGCTAAGTTTCTACTTTGATTAGGATCATTCTGACTGCCTAAAAGGGGACTGGCAAAAAATAGCAGCATCAAAGAGACAATACCCAAAACTAACTGCATCCAAAACCCAATATTGCCCAAAATAGTCAAAGTGGAAGAAACCTGCTTTACCTTTGGCGATAGAGGAGAAAAAGAAGTAAGTTCCGAATCTCTAGTCATTAGCTTTATACCATTGGGAAGACCCCAATGCTCCAATTTTTGTTTAGCTCTTATACTAAAATAAACTATAGATAGAGTGAGTAGGCGAGGTGGTTGCATTCTTTGTTACTTAGGTTGCAAAGACTGAGGAAAGTCCGGACTCCCGAAAGATCGAACTTGCTGGATAACGCCCAGTGCAGGTGACTGTGAGGATAGTGCCACAGAAAAATACCGCCTTATTCATTAATCAGTAAACAGTAAACAGTGATCGAAAACTGCTCGCTGGTAACTGATAACTGAAGAGGGTAAGGGTGCAAAGGTGCGGTAAGAGCGCACCAGCAACATCGAGAGGTGTTGGCTCGGTAAACCCCGGTGGGGAGCAAGGTCGGAGGGACAAGGGTTGATCTTTTTCCCGTCCCGTTTTTAGTGAACCGCTAGAGGTGTTTGGTAACAATCATCGTAGATAGATAACCACCCTAGGAAAAATGTGTAGTAGAATATACATTCTGTTCCTACAACAGAATCCGGCTTACGTTCCAACTCTCTCTATCTCCTCATTTTAAAATTTCAATGTTTGAAGACCCACGACGCAAAAGACAGCTACAACAACTAATTAGAAAATTGGGCTTACCAGAAAGCGCAGATGTTGATTGGTCATTATTAGATTTGGCTTTGACTCACCCTAGCATTTCTGCTACTAGGAACTACGAAAAATTAGAGTTTGTAGGAGATGCAGTAGTTAGGTTAGTTGCAGCAGAACTACTAAGAGAAACTTATCCTGATGAACCAGTGGGAGAATTTGCAGCAATTCGTTCTATAATTGTCAGCGATCGCTTCTTAGCAGAGTTGGCAGATAGTTATAGTATCGAATCTTATCTTCTGATCGGTATTAATGCTAAAAGAAACGCAAGCGGAAGGCAATCTTGGTTAGCAGATGCTTTTGAAGCAGTGTTAGGAGCATTGTATCTTAGCACTAACAATATGGAATTAGTCCGCCCTTGGTTAGATGAAGCGTTAAAAGTCAAAGCGGAAAAAGTTAGACAAGACCCTGCTCGATACAATTATAAAGATGCACTACAAGAATGGACTCAGCGCAAACATAAAATTCTTCCCCAATATAGAGTCAAAGAGAATCCTAAACCTACTTCTCCCGAATCTCGTTTTATGGCTAAAGTGTGGTTACGCGATCGCTGTCTGGGTCAAGGGATAGGTCATTCTAAAAAAGCAGCAGAACAAGCAGCAGCCAAAGAAGCTTTTTTTACAGTCGATCAAGATAATTGTTGATTTTATTGTTTGGCTACAAGCGGAGTTTTACAGCTAGTCGGAGATGCTTTCAGTTCTCCTTCACAATAACCTAAATCATACATACTCGCAGCTTCAGGATCGTGTTCTGGGGATTTTTTGGGTCTTCCTTCCCAAGCATCTGCTTTTCCCTGATTAAACCAGTCTTCATTAGTCATCCCAGAAATAGAGGCGTTCTTCATGCTCTTACCTCATAAAATATCTGACTGCTATATGATTCCTAGACAAACCTAGACAAGCCAGATTAACTAGTTGTCACTTCCTGATTCAACCTAGCAGTGTCGGCACTAACTAGTCCACAGGCTTAAAATCGGGAATAGCCTTCCCTATAAAATCTATTTTTCAATCTCAGTACTTCACTTGCCACTTGCTTTTTAGCATTTAAAGCTGACACTTTCTCAGCTACCCTTAAGGCTACTATGTTTAGCGGTTTAGCCTGGTTCTGAAGCCATACTTTAATTTAGCTTGGTTTTCGCCTAAGTTTAATAATACATTGTTTCAGTCCCCCAAGCAACCTAGACAGAATGTCTAAGATTGTACAGCAAAAGTATAGCAAATATGCTACAAGACTAAAGCTCTAATTTTGTTTTAGCAGATTTGTACTGTGGCTAAAGTCAGAGTGGGACTTATCGCAAAGATTTTTAGTATTTGATGTACTTGTTTGGCGGATGAAGCATCCGCCTCTATAGAGTATAGATACAGAATTTTCTCAACATTTTCTGAACAATTTTGGGACAGCTATCTATCCCGATGTTCCGATATGATTTTAGCTTTCTGCTTTTTCTTGTTTTTCTTGTTTTTCTTGAGCGCGTTTTTCTCTTTGTTTGCGAGAAGCCTCTAAAACATCTTCAATCACTTTGAGCAACTGATCCATTTTCTCTAAGTTACTGCGATAAATTTCCAGGTCTTTTTTCATTTTTTCCCCTGGAAGACCCAAGTTTTCGGCGAAAATTCCCACAATTTCATTGCGTTTATCGTTATCTTTGAGTAATTCAGCGTTAGTTTCTTCCAAAAGGGTGTATAGACCGATCGCAAAAGGACGACTATATTTAAAATTGTTATTATTCGAGATAGCTTGAATAGACTCGATAATATTTTCTGCTCCCTCTATAGGAGTAGGGTTACTCAACCAAGCAATTAAATCTTCTGAAGATTTGTGTTTGGCAATAGAGAGTAAACTGTGTGCTTGCGCGTTATAAACATCTGGGTCTTGATCAATAGAGCAACATAGTGCATTAAAAATAGAGACTTTATCTTTTTCTGGTTGATAGCCTTGCATCAAGCGTTCAAAAGAGGTTACAACCCCTAGATAGTAAATGGGATCGCTTTTAAAATCACTATTAACTGATAGTAAGTGCATCTCTACCAACAATTCTTCTATAACTCTTCTATAGACGGAATTAATTGGTCTAGTGTGATGGCTATAAAAGGCTCTTTTAGTGTCGGAAACAGTTTTGAGGTTAGTCACAATTTTATCTTTTGTAGCAATTTCGTTCATTATTAGTATTTCTAGTAGCTATCAGTTTATAACGATCCCAAAAAATTATTCTAGTTGATCCACTGAACCTATCTTACGCATTTTTTAGCGCAAAAAGGGAGACTAAAAGCTGAAATAATAGAAATTGGTGTATTTAACAGGATAAATTAACTGGTGTCATCCACAACTCGTAAAGAATTAACTTGTTCTCAACTACCTTTAGCTGTGTATCGAGAAGTAATGGCTCATCTGCGACAGATAGAGGGAGTATCAGTAGGCTTGACAGATCAGCCTATGGATGAGGCTTTCGACTACAATCAAAGTCAAATTAAGTCTCTTTGGCTACAATACGACATCAACTTAGGGTCTAGAAATAAAGAACGTATCGAGGAAATTTTAGATTATTACGCACAAAGGTATAATCCTTGGCAGAAGCCCGACTAATTAAGTTAATCAATTTTTGACGTGAACTACCTACACCGATGCAGAAGCATACGGATGTAGGCTTCCTACCCAGAAACTAGCATAGTAGTAGATTTCTTACGTCCTCTATTACTACGTCTTACAGTTTGGCGATAGGCTTTATCCCCCGTACCAGAGGTCAAAATTCGCAGTCCTTCATCGCGGATGTTTCTTGCTGCATTAACATCACGCCCCGCGAAGCGGCACGAGCGCAGCGACCTCTATATTTTTAGTACCGCAATTGTCGCAATTCCATTTTCTAATTTCTAGAGGTAAACTATCTACTTGATTGAGACAAATATTACAAGTTTTGGAGCTAGGAAAAAATCTATCTACTTCTTGATATATTTTCCCTTCTTGCTCTGCTTTATATTTGAGCATGGTGCAAAATTGTCCCCACCCCACTTGAGAGATAGCTTTTGCTAGTTTATGGTTTTTAACCATATTTGCTACTGCTAGATTTTCAACTACAATAACTTGGTTTTCGTTAACTATCCTGCGTGATAGCTTGTGATGAAAATCAGCGCGACAATTAGCTATTTTATTATGTACTTTAGCTAAAACACGTCTTGATTTATTTTTGTTATTACTACCTTTCTGTTTCCTTGATAATTTCTGTTGTTTGATTTTTAAATTACGCTCATGCTTATCTATCCATCTAGGATTATCAAACTTACTACCATCACTTGTTATTGCAAAATGAGATAAACCCAGATCGATTCCTATAGCTTTACCCTCAGTGTTGACTTCTGGTTTATCTTTATCGTCGTCAAATAAAATAGAAGCAAAGTATTGACCCGATCTATTTTTAGATATAGTTACAGTTTTGATTTTGCCTTCTATCTCTCTATGAAATACTGCCTTAACATCTCCAATCATTGGCAACCTCAAACAATTATCTAGGAGCTTCACATTTTGCGGATACTGTATTGATTGTTTGCCATGTTTTGATTTAAAGCGAGGATATTTAGCCCGTCTTTCAAAGAAGTTATTAAAGGCAACCCCAAGATTTAAGCAAACCTGTTGTAAGCATTGAGAATAAGTTAGTTTTAACCATTCATGCTCTTTCTTGAGTTGTGGTATTTGCTTTTTGACTTCATAACCAGATAAGCCTTTTCCTGTGTCAATATAAGTTTGATTCATCAAATTAAGAAATGTATTCCAAAGCCAGCGACAATTGCCAAAAGCTTGATGACAGGCTTGTTGCTGTTGCTTGTTTGGATACAATCTTACTTTAACTACTTTCAGCATTAGAGCAAATTCATTTTACTGTAAGATATTATATCACAAACCTTGAGGAGCATTCATCCGTGGAAGGGGCTTTATCATACCTAGGATGAGATATGCAACCGATGAATTTTGTTTTTAAGCCCCTTTCCACCACCGATTTCTACGAAATACGGTCTGGGGCTTCTGCGAGATTAGCTAATTTTTTTTGTCTCCTTCTGTCAGAGTTTGTCGGTTTGTATTTTTGAACCCATAGAGATGAAAAAATCTTTATGGAACAAGTACTCTCTCCCGTTGTATGATACTGCTATATGCAAAGTCTAGCTATAAATTGCTGTAATCCCATATATCAGAACCTTGACAACTTGGAATATGGGGTTCGACACGGAAAATGCACGTCGTGTCAGTAAAATTCCAAACGTACAAGGAGATTTGAGTATTTCCAAAATACGTTAGTACCCAGGGACTCTGGGCTCTGCGAAGGTGCAAGGGAACGCCCTCGTCTTGACTGTCAAATTGAGAAGCAACCCTGGGGAGGTTTCCTCTCCTGAGGAACAGGCTTCGATGTCAGGCTGTCGGGGTGCATAGTAGAGGACATGGATTTTGAGGTTGACTTCATACCGTGAGATGTCCCTGCTGCTATGTATCTAGATAAGAGGGACTCCCGCAGTAATGCTCAATCACGAGATGGAGAAGCCTTCAGTTTACTGACGGAGGATGTCACTTTAGTAAACCTCAATTTATATGTCTCAGTTTCCAGAATCAATTGCAACTCACTATCATCAAAGAACTAAATATGCTCCAGAAACTATTGCTCAAAAAGGCAAAAGTCTCGATTGGGCAAATCAACCTCAACCTTTTAAAGAATATAAAATCGGTCAAGTTATCGACCTGAAGCCCTATCTATCAGCAAAACAAGAAGCAGTTGAAACCCCCGACAGTGACAAATGGTTAAGATTATCTCTTTTGCTCCTTTGCAGCTACGGCTTAACGGCTCAAGTAACTACCATTTATGGCGAACCAATCTATTTGCGTGCTGCACCTTCTGCTGGAGGGTTATATCCTGCGGAAATTTATCTAATCTCTCGTGGTACTCCTTGGCTAAGAGCGGGATTATATAACTATCAGGTACAGAGTCATTCTCTGATTCATTTTTGGCAAGATCGAGTTTGGGAAGATTTACAAGCTGCTTGTTTTGATAATGAAATTTTGGTGGAAGCAGAAATGGCTCTTGTTAGTACCGCAGTATTTTATCGCTCTGCTTGGCGTTACGAAGACCGAGCTTATCGACGTATATGTCTAGATACAGGACATCTTTTGGGTAATGTAGAACTCTCAGCAGCTATTAATAGTTATCAAACTTTCTTTTTGGGGGGGTTTAATGATACAGCTATTAATAAGTTACTCTATCTGGATGAAGCAGAAGAAGGAGCGATCGCAGTTATTCCCCTAATTGATTTACTTGATTATGATTCTCGACCAGAATTGTCTTACTATCACAGTTTACCTTCAAATACTGATACAGATTATCCTTCCCTTGCTGATGGGGAACTTTTAGGCTACTTACACCAAGCAACTAAAATAGATAGTTTTCAACCTCCTACTGAGCCTAGTTCAGAAACCTATTATTTAGAGGATAAATATAATTTCCCTTTCTGCACTAAAATTTCTACCGCCAGTACTAAATTTATTGATTGGGGAGAAAATTTCTCGGAATTAGAAAATACCATTCTGGAAAGGCGTTCGACTCGTGCTTACAGTGGTGCGGAAATTACTTTAGAGCAGCTAATAGCATTACTCAACTTTACTTATCAACCAGAAGCTTATTTGGCTCAAGGTTTAGACCCTTTTCCTGATTATTTTGCCCTAGAATTGATTGAAACTTTTATCGCTGTTTCAGGGGTTAGTGGTTTGGAAGAAGGCTGTTATTACTATGCGCCCAAAGCCCAAGAATTGAGGCAAATTCGCTTTAAAAACTTCCGTAAAGAACTGCATTATCTCTGTCTGGGTCAGGATTTGGGTAGAAATGCTAGTGCTATTGTGTTTCAGACCGCCGATCTGCAACAGGCTATTAGTAAATACGGCGATCGCGCTTATCGCTATCTCCATCTAGATGCGGGACATTTGGGACAAAGATTAAATTTAGCTGCTATCCGTTTAGGTTTGGGTGTAAGTGGTATTGGGGGCTTTTTCGATGACCTTGTCAATCAAGTATTAGGTATTCCTGAAGCAGAAGCGGTTATTTATCTCACTACCTTGGGTGTTCCTGCATAGAATAAATAGTTAGTTGATTGAGGGGGTTAGTGGTTAGTAGTTGGTAGTTAGTAGGGGAAATCAAGTAATTTTTAATTATTTATTTTGTAGTTGCTTAATTTCTCTTGCTAATTGCTTAGTATAAGATTCTGCTGCGGGAACAATTAAATGATCGACATTTTCCATTTCTTCTTTGCTAAAGGTCATAGGTTTTGTCATGATACGATGGAGCTTGGTACTGCGATCACTAATATTTTGTAAATCTTTTTGTACTTGATTGTAATAAGATTGAAATGTAGGATTTTGATATAGTTCTTCGTATATCGGGCTGTTAGCAAGATAAACATTAATGTTGTGCTTTTATGCTAATTATACTATAGTTTCTATGGCTTTATGATTAGTTTCAGACATAGAAAATTCATGGTTTTTAACTATTGTAAGATGTTTTTGGGTGTCGTTTTCTACATTTAAAGTGTCGGCTTCTGTAACCGCCATAAAGCCATTTTTTTCTAATCGGAAGTCTTGGTTATTAAATAGGCGATCGCTGTTGCTAATTATATTTTTTACGCTATTCTTTTGCCTCGTTATGAAATAAAGATAAATGAATTTATCTTTTCAGCAGGTTATCGTGTAAAAAGCCCGCCCTGCCGTACCTTTGACTGTGTTGTCACCCCGTCAGCTACAAGTGACTATCCTGGTTCATTTAAACACTATGAATTTTGCTGTCTGAACCACATTGTTGATGTTGCATCTTGTCAACAGCCGAACATAATCTATGACATAAAATCATAGTGAATTTATGAGGAAAGCGATCGCTTTTTTTCCTCCAATAGCATGCTTGGCGATACAGATCGACTTAATAGGATTTGGGAAAAATTAAACAGTTTCTTCCCATGTAGCAACTGCACCGACTCGAACTATACCACCATTAATTACTTGACCGAAAGCCCCACCGCCCCAGTTATCATACAATGCTTTCTTCAAACCTGGTAAAACCTCGTCCATTCGTTCACAAGGCTTTGTCTCGTTGAAAATTCTTACCCGACAGTCGCCGAGTTGCAGAATCCGCTTGCGACTATTCACCAGATTCACTCCCCGTACCATAATATTAGCCCGTCGTGCGGATGGTTCTATGGTAGCTCCCAGTTCTTCCATGACTAGCTCCCATACTGCTGCATCAATAATTGTGACTTGTCTTCGACCACTCTGGTTGGCGTTTCCTACTAATCCCTTTCCTACGATCATTTCTGCTGCTTCCACTGCGTCCATTGGTCCGCGCTTGGCTCGCTTAAGCCATATTGCTTCAATTATTCCGTGTTTCATTTCGATTATTTCAATTATTAACTGATAAAAGTTTGGCAATAGTACGATTTTCTGGGATAAAAGTAGATTGGGCTACTCGTTGGATATCTTCCTCAGTGACAGCAGAAATTGCTTCTAAATCTCGAAAAATATTGCGCCAGCTACCAGTTTTAGCTTCATATTCTGCTAGTAGTCTTGCCATACCTGGATTAGAATCAAGAGTTTTGAGCAAACTAGCTTTAATTTGGGTTTTAACTCGATTTAATTCCGCTTTGGTCACTGGTTGGGTTGTGAGCAGTTCAATTTGTTCTCTTAATGCAGTCCCAACTTCTTCGATATTATGTCCTGGTGCAGTGAGGGCATAGAATAGCATCAGGTTGGGATATTTATCGCCAGGAAAACCACTAAAACCTTGTGCTGATAGGGCTATTTGTTGCTTTTCTACGAGAGATTGATATAAGCGAGAAGTTCTACCATTGCTGAGGATATCTGCTATTACTTCATATACGGGATAGTCAGGATGAGTCAGAGCAGGAATATGATAACCTTCGAGATACCAAGGTTGAGTGGGTAGATTAACAGTTACTTCTCTAGTTTCGGTTTGAGTTGGTTCTATAGTTGTTACTTCAGGAGGTTTTGGCTTTTTGGGGAAGCGTCCAAAATAGGCTTTAGCCAGTTTTTTTACCTGTTTGGGATTAACATCTCCTGCGATCGCAATTGTGAGATTATAAGGAGTATAGTAAATATTAAAAAATTGCCGTACATCATCTCTGGTTAAGTTACGGATGTCTTCATCATAGCCAATGGTAGGACGTTTGTAGGGATGGCTAGTAAAAGCAGTATCGAGCAATATCTCAATAGTCTTACCAATAGGAGAATTATCAGTGCGTAAGCGTCTTTCTTCCAGAATTACTTGCTTTTCTTGATAAAATTGCCGAAATACTGGCTCTAGGAATCTTTCTGACTCTAGAGACATCCACAATTCTAATTTGTTAGCAGGAAAACTATAAAAGTAGCTGGTATAGTCAGCAGAAGTAGCAGCATTTAACCCCACTCCTCCAGCAGTATCTACTATTTGTCCATAGTGATTTTGTTTAACAAAACTATTCGCTTGGGACTTAACTTGATTAAACTCTTTGGTTAACTTAGCAACCTTTGCTTCATCTCCTGCTGCTTTTGCGGTTTTTATTTCAGCAAATAACTGGTCTAAACGGTCTAAAAAACGCTTTTCTAAGGCATAATTGTTACTACCAATACTTTTTGTCCCTTTAAATGCTAAATGCTCTAAAAAATGGGCTACTCCTGTTTTTCCATCAGGTTCATCCACTCCTCCTACATTGGCATAGGTAACAAAAGAAATTACTGGTGCTTCGTGATTTTCTAGGACAATAAATTTCATCCCATTAGAGAGACGAAATTCGGTAATGCGATCGCTCAACCGTGATAAATAGGGTTGAATGGAGGTATCACTGTCTGCTGTTGCGACATTGGGAGTCAAACCCCAAATCAAAGCCAGAATAAGCAATAGTACCAACAACTTTTGTCCAATTCTAGAGATATTTTTTTTCACAACATTAAACATAGAGGTAAAACCCTAGACAACTTTGAGCCAGATAAGCTGCGTCCATTTTAACGTCTGGTAGTAGAGCAAAAGAGGATTTTAATTGAGTCATAGTTTTTTCTTTCTGTTGAGCTTCTCATGTCTTTTGGCTGAAATTTTGGCACTTAGTTCCCTTTGGTTTCATCTTTCCTCACTTTTTAATTACTAGTTTTTCACCTTTAGAACATTATCATTACGGTATTTGTCCTAAAAAAACTCAATAAGAAAAAGAATTTAATGAGTAGCAGTAGTATAGATTCCAGTAACAAGATATTTGAGCAGTTAAATGCAGACCAATTGCTTAACACCGACCTGGAATCTGATAAGTCTTGGGATATTAAAGATATCATCAGTAGCAATTCTAAGCTTAATAAGGGTTTTGGTTGGGTTGGAACTTCTCAAGAAGAATTACAAACTTCTGTAGCTTCATCTAGCTGTGATTGTCCTTATTGTTGTGGTGAGATTGTTCCTGATTTTGAATCTGTTAATACAAGTAATAATTTTTTAGATAGCAATACACCCCTATTGGCTGCTGCTTCATCAGAGGTAACTAGTATCTCCTATTCGGGAAACAATAGCATTGACTCTCTAATATATCCTGCTAAATGGACTAGTAACACCATTACTTATAGCTTTTTTGATGGTGGAAGTTACTACGGAAGCGAAGATAATGTTACACCCATAACGGAGACAATGAAAAATTATCTCCGAGACATACTAGAAAGCCTGGAAAATATTATTGATGTTGACTTCGTCGAAGTATCTGATGCAGGAAATAACTATGGTCAAATTCGCTATATGTTTTCTGATGATCCTTCTACTGCCTATACTAAATCTCCTTACAAGTATCCTGATTCTCCTAAAGCTGGTGACATTCATTTCAATCCTGACAAGACTGAAGACTTTGAAGCAGGACCAGGAGCTTATCGTTATGAAACTCTAATTCATGAAACTCTCCATGCTCTAAGCCTCAAACATCCAGGTAACTACAACGGCTCTAGCACTGGTAATCAATCAGGAGAATTTTTACCTTATGCTGAAGACAACAGCAACAATACGGTGATGTCTTATAACCGCCTCAGATATACCGATGATTATTCTGGGTTAATTACACCAATGGCTTATGACATCAGAGCATTGCAGTACATATATGGTGCTGCAAGTTATAACGAAGGTAATACTATCTATAACTTTTCTGATATTGATGGATATACCGTTGAGGATGAGTTTTTTGGCAATAAAAACTTTGATGCTAAACAAACACTTTGGGATAGTGGCGGTACAGATACTTTTAATTTTTCCCAACTAGACTTTGATAGTTCTGGTTATCGTTTCGATTTACGGGAAGGAGGCGTGATTACTTCTCAAAATGCCTATCAGTCAACTTCCTATGAAGCTCGTGGTGATGAGAGTGGACAAAACTACTCCGCTACTTCTACTGGTACTTGGATTGCTTACAATATGACTATTGAAAATGTCATTAACTCCAGCAGTGACGATTACATTATTGCTAATGAAGGAACTAATATTTTTGGTGGCTACAGTTTAAGTAACTCAACTGGTGAAGATGTTATCGTTGCTTCTGATAATGAAGATACTCTGGATTTATCGGGTTACAAAGTTTCAGACTTTACTATTGTAGCTACTGGTGATGACCTTATTTTTGATTTTGCTCAAAACGGTTCCATTACTATCAAAGATTACTATAAAGCGGATGTTAGCGATCGCATTCAAATCATTACTTTCGATAGTGACTCCACACTACCAATACCCATGATAATAAATGAAGCTTTAGTCTGGGAAAATCAGAACTTATCAGACGAGAGTGCTGTAGCTCCAGGTTCACAATTTAATCTGGGGAATGGTGTAGCTGTAACTGTAGATTGGAGTATTATCACCGATGGCGGTAGCTTTGTCCCTTATGGTGGTGAAGATTTTGTCAGCTACGATAGTGACAAACTTGGAAATCACACGGGTTACTTGTCTCTTGGGTTTAATAATAGTAAAAATGATCCTGATGACCGAATCAAATTATCTCTCAACTTTAATCAAGCTGTTACAAGTCTTTCCTTCCAGCTTTTAGATGTGGATCAGTCTGATAGTAAGTCTTTTGATGATGGAGTAGAAATCTATGCTGATGGAGTCAACATTAAGAATCTATCAGGAGTTGAGATAGTAACTGGTGATAATGTGTTTGCTGACAATGAAACCTACATGAATGGTTTTGAAGGTAGAGGTAGCGCAAATAGTTCTAGTGAGAGTGGGGATATTTCTATTAGCTTCGGTAGTATAGAAGTTTCTGAACTAGAGATTCAATATTTCTCTACTGATGATGCTATCTCCGATCCTGGTAGTCAAAAAATCGGGATTTCCGATCTAGATTTCCAAATTAAATCTACTTAATAGGGAAAAAAGAAGGGTGAAAAATCTTTTCTTGTTCTAACTTTATTTAGACAAATTATAAACACGACTTGGAAAGTAATTGGCGATCGCTAATTACTTTTTAGTCCCTAGTTTGTAACTTCTAGAAGATTACATTTAGGATATTTATACTCAAAATTCAGCGAGAATAAAAATTTGATGAATAACGATCTTATAAAATCAGGCACTGGTATAGTGGAGCAGTTAAGTAAAGACCAATTACTTAGCACAGATATCGAATTTAATAAGTTTGGGAATATTACAGATATCATCAACAGAAATTCTAAGCTCAGTCAAGGTTTTGGTTGGATTGGAAATTCTCAAGAAGAAGTACAGACTTCTCTAGCTTCATCTGGCTGTGATTGTCCTTATTGTTGTGGTAGGAATTTTCCTAATTTTGAATCTGTTAATACAGCTAATAATTTAGATACAGATACATTTCCATTAGCTGCTGTAGCATCAGATGTAAATAATTTTCCGATAACCCAAACAACTATAAATACGATTTTAAGTGGTAGCAAGTGGAACTTAAATGGGACTAAAACTATTACCTATAGTTTTTATTACGATGATGTTCCTAACTCTTACTATGGAGACGAACGAGTATCAGAAGTTAGTGAAGGAATTAAAAGTAACGTCCGCCAGATTCTGAAAAACATTGAACCCTTCGTTGACCTTAAATTTGTGGAAGTAGAAGATTCACGCAATAGTTATGGTCAAATTCGTTACCAACTAACAGATATGGGCGATGGTTATGCTTATGCCTATTATCCTGGTAACTTTGGCGATATTTCTGGTGATGTTCATCTATCAAACAACTCTGATACCAACAACGGTGGTGGTGGTTTTCAATCTGGAGAAGGAAGTTATGGCTTTGAAACTCTAATTCACGAGACTCTTCATGGTCTTGGGTTAAAGCATCCTGGTGACTATAACGGTGATGGTTCAGGAGATCCTCCTTTTTTAGCTGATGGGCAAGATAATAACACGAATACAGTAATGACCTATAACGATGGTGGGGCTGGAGCTAGCACTCTTATGCCTTACGATATTAAGGCTTTACAGTATCTTTATGGGGCTAATCAAAACTACAATAGTGGCAATACCATTTACTCCTTCGATGAAGTTTATGCTTTTGCTGATGGGAGTCAATACTGGGGGACTCAAGATCGAGCTACAAAACTAGCACTTTGGGATGCTGGCGGTACAGATACTTTAGATTTCTCTGGGCTAAAATTCGATACTTCTGGCTATCGTTTTGATTTGAGGGCAGGAGGAATTTTAACTACTCAAAATGCCTATAATTCCAAATCTTATCAACCTTTTGGTGGTTCTGGACAATATACAACATCTCGCTTTGGAACAGTAATTGCTGACGAAGTAAATATTGAAAATGTCGTTAACTCCAGCAGTGACGATTATATTATTGCTAATGGTTCAGCTAATACTTTCAGTGGCTACAGTTTAAGTAATTCAACTGGTAACGATGTTATCGTTGGTTCTGATGATAAAGATACTCTAGATTTATCAGATTACAAAGTTTCTGACTTTACTACCACAACCCTTGGGGATGACCTCATTGTTGATTTTGCTCAAAACGGTTCGATTACGATCACAGACTATTATAAAGTTTCTGAAAGAGATCGTCTTACCATCAAAACTTCAGGTAATGACCCCACACCTCCAGATCCCACAACCATAAACGGAGCTTTAATCTGGGAAAATCAGAACTTACAAGACGAGAGTGCTGTAGCTCCAGGTTCACAATTTAATCTTGGTAATGGTGTAACTGCAACGGTAAATTGGCAAATTATTACCGATGGTGGTAACTTTGTCCCTTATGGTGGAGAAGATTTTGTCAGCTACGATAGTGACAAACTCGGAAATCATACGGGTTACTTGTCTCTTGGGTTTAATAATAGTAAAAATGATCCTGATGACCGAATCAAATTATCTCTCAACTTTAATCAAGCTGTTACAAGTCTTTCCTTCCAGCTTTTAGATGTGGATCAGTCTGCTAGTAAATATTTTGATGATGGAGTGGAAATCTATGCTGATGGAGTCAACGTTAAAAATCTGTTAGGAGTTGAGATAGTAACTGGGGATAATGTCTTTGCTGATAATGAAACCTACATGGATGGTTTTGAGGGTAGAGGTAGTGCTAATAGTTCTAGTGAGAGTGGGAATATTTCTATTAGCTTCGGTAGTATAGAGGTTTCTGAAATAGAGATTCAATATTTCTCTACTGATGATGCTATCTCCGATCCTGGTAGTCAAAAAATTGGAATTTCCGATCTAGATTTCCAAATTAAATCGACTTAAACTCATATCTTGCACTTCGATCCCCTACCGCCATTAACTGAAGTTTCGCGGATTATTATACAATAATTCTATTAAAACTACATAAGAGTCCTCTCAAGAGGACTTTTCTGTATTAGCCAAGAAATAAATTTCTTGGTGATTTACCCCCTTGGTGCAAGATATGAATTAAACCTCGTCTTTTGAAGATTGGGTATTGGATAATAGGTAAGAGGGAAATTACGCTTTTACTCAATACTAATTACTAATCACATATCAATATTACAGATAATAGGTAATTAGTAAAAGTCTATTAAAGCTTGGCTTGATAAAAATTAAATTCTTGATATTCAGAATCTATAACAGCCTGTTTCCAATCCCAAGTTTTTAGACCAAGATAGTTAAATTTAGCAATATCTTTAGCATTAGTAGTTAATATAATTACTTCTTCATAATATTCTTTAAGTTGACAAGCTTGTGCTGCTAAGATAACATCACCATCTAAGCTATCCTTATTTTCGGTAGGATTACCTTGCTTTCTGATTTCTGCCCAAATCTCTGAAGCAATTATCATTGTTTCTGTATCGAAAAATAATAATCGATCTGTTTTTCTAAATTTATTGAGTTTTCCTATTGACTTATCTAAACTCTCAAGTAAAAAATTTCTTCTTAATTCATAGTCACTAATTTCTGCAACTCTTAATCCGATTTTTTCTTGTTGTAAGTAATTTAGAACTTTTGTAATATTGTTATCAAGTTTTTTGTGGCATATTTTACCTAATACTCCCGTATCTAATAATATGATTCGCTTTGATTTCATGAGTTAATAATTATCTTTGTAATCGTCTCATTACTCTTTGATATTTAATTTCATCTTCTTCACTCCAATCATTATCATCATCTACCATTAAACTGTTAATAAAATATTGTTCTTCTTCTGGCGTAAATTGTTTAATTTTTTTAGTTGGCTTTGGCTCTGAGTTGCTTTCTTGTGATTTGTCCTTAATTGTTTGTTCAATATTCATAGGGCTTGTACTATTTACTGTAAATGATGTCTATCACTAATTTTACATAACTGATTATTATTTGAATAACTCCTCATCAAAATCATCAGACATTCTTACTTTTCCTTCCCATCCTCCAGGTTGTCGGGGTTGCTTTGTTGCTTCATAGGGAATCAACTTAACTAATGGTTTTCCTGCTTTAGCAATAACAACTTCTTCTCCAGCTATTACAGATTCAATTAGGCGAGATAAATGGGTTTTAGCTTCATGGATATTAATGATTTTCATAATTTCTGATCCATTAAACTACTTTTGATTTCTCTGATAATGGATTAATATAAATTTCACCTTTAGTCTGTGCAGCCTTGACTTTTCTGTCTATAAGTTGGCTAAACTTTAAGTGACCTTCTAAAACTAATATTAAATCTTCTCCATCAATAAAAATAGTTTTTATTGCTTTTCCTTTGACAATTGATTCAACAACATAGTCACTAAATCCATTAATAGATATAAATATTCCACGACCATACATTTTGCTTTCTACTTTTCCCACAAACTGATAAACAGGTTCATTGCTAGCAGCTTTATCTTGCCATTTAGCTTCTATTAAATAATGTTGACCATCGTACTTAACTGCTCCATCGATTTGCTCACCACAAACCCGAAAACTCTCTGTAACGTCTAGTGATGATATTCGAGCTAACTGATAAATGATCTTCTCTAATTCGTAGCCTCTTTTTTGAGGTTCGGTTTTGTCTTGATAAAGGCTTAAAAAAACATCTCTAAGTTCTTGTAATGTATGTGTTGATTGTTGTTGCTCTTTTTGGCGTTTTTCTCTTCTGATTCTATCAGCTTTAATTTTTGCATCTCGAATCTCTTGCAATTGTCTTAAATGTTCAATGTTTTTGTGTGCGCTATCTCGATTAAGTTTTTTTAACTTATCAAAGTAGTAAGGATCAAAATGTGACCATTCTAAAAGTGATTTCATCATTGCCCTAAAAGCACCTAAACCACCATCTGTTCTATTAGAATGAAAATTAAAGCCGTAATTTGGGAAGAAGATGGTGTATGGTGTGGTTCTGTTCCAGCATTACCAGGATGTCATACTTGGGGAGAAAGTTACGAACACCTTTTAGAAATGTTAGAAGATGCTGTTGTTAGCTGGCTGGAAGTTGCGAGTGAGCTTTGAAGAAATTGAACCAGAAAAGCAACTAATTGAATTAACTTTATGGAATCTATTTCTGGTAAAAAACTTTGTACAAGATTCTAAAGCGAGTAACAGGAAGTCATCACATATATACAAAAAAAGAAGTCATGACAATTCTGTCTATACCTGTTCATGGAAAGAGAGATTTACCTATTGGAACTCTTAAAGCTATTTTAAAAGATTCTGGTCTTACAGAAAAAGATTTGTAATTTTTATTCCCTAATTTAGCTAGCATTAAAAAGTAAGAGTCTCTTAAATAGCCTGGAACAATCTTTGAACTAAGACCCCGAAATAAACTAAAGTAAGAGATTGCTAGGCTTTATAACTCATAATCTCTTGATGTCTGCTGTAACTACCAAACCCGTCAATCTGAATTTTCCGCTCACTGCTGTAGTGGGACAAGAAGCGATTAAACTTGCTTTATTACTTGCTGGTATTGATCCTCAATTGGGAGGAGTTGCGATCGCAGGTCGCAGGGGAACGGCTAAATCCGTTATGGCGAGGGCGATATATGATTTGTTACCCCCCATAGAAATTATTAAAAATTCCCTCTATAATTGTGACCCGACAAAACCAGGAGAATGGGATGATGACACCATAGCCCAATACGGTGAAACTAAACTAGAAGATATCCCCACCCAGATTATTCGTTCTCCTTTTGTTCAGATACCTCTAGGAGTCACAGAAGATAGATTACTGGGTTCGGTAGATGTAGAAGAATCAGTAAAACGAGGCGAAGCAGTATTTCAACCAGGGTTATTAGCTCAGGCTCATCGCGGAGTATTATATGTTGATGAGATTAATCTCTTAGACGATCAGATAGCTAACCAGTTACTTAGTATTCTTACTGAAGGGCGGAATATTATTGAAAGAGAAGGTATCAGCTTCCAGCATCCTTGCCAACCCATTCTCATTGCAACTTATAACCCCGAAGAAGGAGTATTACGAGAGCATCTTTTAGACCGAATTGCGATCGCATTATCCGCAGATAGTCTATTATCATTAGAGCAGAGAATTGAAGCAGTCAACCAGGCAATAGAATACAGCAATTCTCCTCAAGACTTTATTAACAAGTACCAAGACGAAATAGAAAGCGTTAAAACCGATATCATCTTAGCTAGGGAATGGTTAAAAGAAGTTCAAATCACCCATGACCAAATTCTCTATCTGGTACAAGAAGCAGTTAGAGGAGGAGTAGAAGGACATCGCGCAGAACTATTTGCAGTTAGAGTAGCAAAAGCAGCAGCAGCATTAGAAGGGCGTAACAATGTCACCGCAGATGATTTACGCAAAGCAGTAGAATTAGTAATTATTCCTCGCGCTACTACTATCGAAACACCTCCTGAAGACGCACCCCAACCCCCACCACCACCCCAACAACAGCAACCCCAAGACGAGTCTGAACCAGACGAAGAGGAACAGGAAGAACAAGAGCAAGAAGAAGATCAAGAACAAGAACCACCCGCAATTCCTGATGAGTTTATTTTTGACATTGAAGGGGTAGTACTGGATCCTAGTGTGCTGGCTTTCGCCCAAACTATGCAACGTCAGGGTAAGTCTGGGGCGCGTAATCTGATTTTCTCTGAAGATCGAGGACGCTATATCAAACCCATGATACCCAAAGGTAAAGTCAAACGCATCGCGGTAGATGCTACCCTGCGTAGTGCAGCACCCTATCAAAAATCTCGTAGAGAACGTCATCCAGAACGCAAAGTTATTGTAGAACAAAGTGATATTCGTTCTAAACGCATGGCGCGTAAAGCTGGTTCTTTAATTGTCTTCGTGGTAGATGCTTCAGGTTCAATGGCGTTGAATAGAATGCAGTCTGCTAAAGGTGCGGTGATGCGACTGCTCACAGAAGCTTATGAAAACCGCGATCAAATTTCTTTAATACCCTTCCGTGGTGAAAGAGCAGATGTTTTATTACCTCCCACTCGTTCTATTACTATGGCGCGAGGAAGACTAGAAACTCTACCTTGTGGTGGTGGTTCTCCCCTATCTCATGGTTTGACTCAAGCTGTAAATGTGGGTATTAATGCTCAAATGTCTGGGGATATCGGACAGGTGGTAATTGTGGCTATTACTGATGGTAGGGGAAATATTCCTTTATCTCGTTCTCTAGGTGAACCGCAAGAAGAAGGGGTAAAACCCAATATTAAAGAGGAATTACTAGATATTGCTGGTAAAATCCGTGCTTTGGGCATGAAATTGCTGTTAATTGATACAGAAAGCCGTTTTGTCTCTACTGGTTTCGGTAAGGAACTAGCTAAACAAGCTGGTGGTACATATTACCATTTACCTAAAGCTAATGATAGAGCGATCGCAGATATGGCGAGAGGCGCGATTTCTAATCTTTAATATTAGACTTCTTGCATAAATAAATTTTCTATCAACATGGGAATTGAATAAACTGGGGTTTTCGCACGTATCCATTGCCATCAATTTCTCCCTTGTCCCCTTGTCCCCTTGTCTCCCTTGTCTTTCTAAATCGTTTAATTAAGACTTTTGCAAGAGGTATAATCCAATCTCAGATTAGCTATCAAAGAATTTAGACAAGAATTACAAAAATGAAGTATGATAACAGCGATCGCAGAAATTAATAATTTTGAACGAAAAATCATTTTCTTGGAGTAAATCTGCCAAATACCAAGTTGAATTTACTCGATTTATAAGGAACAGCATCAAGATATTCTAAGATAATTGTTATCTTTAAATAATATTGGGTTTTTGGTATTGCGATCGCACTCTTGAGCAAGAGCAGCGATTTCTAATCTTTAAAATACTTGTATCCGCAATTCATGAATTGCAGATACAACAATAGTTCAACTTTATTGGAACTCTATTTCAACATGGGGATTTTTATTATGGGATTTGGTACTATTTCCCAAAATTAGTCTTAGTGACTAATGGGACAGCCTCCACCGACTAATTTATTGAGAAATTTATTAGTGTCGAAAAAGTGTTCTACAGACTCAATCTTTAAATCTGTTGTTACTTTCGCAATACTTAGACCAACAACTTCTATGGTTTCTCCTGTTGGTTGATGATCTTTATATGCTCCCTTGAAAGTACCCCAGTGTCTCCACTTAAATACAACATTAGGAGGTCCTGCAACAACTTCAATCAATTCCCAGTGAAAACCGTCTGGGAAAGCATTATGGAAAAGATTATAGGAAGAATAGAAGGTTTCTTCAGAAGCGAGGTAATGCTCTGAGTTTTCCAAAAAGATATTATACGTCCCTTGTTCTACAACATCTTGGGCTGTATATTCTTTACCTCCATTGGTACTCATGCGAAATTTATCCGCAACTATAGAAAGCCATTGCTGGGGATTAGTTTTAAAAGATGCTTCCATTTCAAAGGTTTTCACCAAATTTTCGGCGATCGCATTCAAAGAACCTTCTGGGTGATGAAATTGTTTCTCCTTTTTCCCAGAAGCTTTGGTCATGGAATAGTCAGGGTGTTTCCCATCGCGCCATTCTACTCCATCATCGTGTTTAAGAACTTCCTCTCGATCTTGCACCCATAATGGTAAGTCTTGAGTTGCACTCATATTCCTAATTTCCTCTTACTCGGTTTTAAATAAGTAACTTGTAAGAGTTACTTACTATTAGATTTTCCAACTTTGTCTTTTTTATTTTAAAATATTATTTTTTTGGAAAATATATAATTATCTTGAAGCTTTTTATGATATTTATTTAGATTTTTTAAATAATAAAAAAAGTTAAAAAATAGACAATTAAAGTAATTCAATACTATTAATAAATATTAATTTTTTATCCTATAGTAAAGCTTATTTAATAGATATTAATGGGACAAAAGACTTAATTTACTGTATTATTATATATTATTACAATTTTAAAAATATTCATTTAATATCGAAAATATATTTTACAAGGCAAAAATAAATTATTGGATTATTTTTCTAATAAAAACTGAAATAAACCAAAAAACTCAGTAACCTATAAATTACCGAGCTTTGTATAGTTGACTTTTTTTCGTCCTCAGAAAAATTGCTAAACTATCACTGATTTAATTACAAAACAATGGGAGAGAAACAATCATCTGTGATCCCATAAAATATTTATGGAACAGTGGGGATTGCTCACCCTACTGTTCGTTGCACCTTATTTTGCACCTTATTTTGCACCCCCCATGCTCCCTCTTAAGAAGCTTTACGATAAATCCACTCCAGACCCAAATACTCTTGCAATAATTTCAGTAACTTTTCTTCATTAATAGGTTTGCCGAGGTAAGCTTCACATTGTAGGTAATTTTTCATTTCTGGGCTTATAGAACTAGCTGAAGTGATAATGATGATGATATCTTTTAGTTCGGGTATTCCGCGTATTTCTTTGACGGCTGTAAAGCCAGTTTTGGCAGGCATAAACAAGTCTAGTAAAATCAGGTCGGGTTTCATAGAAAAAGCCAAGGACAACATCTCCACACCATTATGGGTAGTTTCTATTTCAAAGCCTCTTGGTTGCAGTATTTGAACTAATAGATCGCGATTTACCTCTTGATCATCTACTACTAACACCTTGCGTCTCCTTCCTTGATAACCTTGTACTTCTTCTGCTGTTTTTCTGGAAATAAGGCTAGGAGTGTCTATTACAGGTACAACTAAATCAAACCAGAAGGTTGAACCAGAACCCAATTGACTTTTGACTTTTAGCTCACTTCCCATCAGTTGAACTAATTGCTGGCTCAGAGACAAGCCTAAACCAGTACCAGCTGTTCTAGATTCAATATCGCCAAATTGTTCAAAGGGTTTAAATATTTTCTCTAACTGTTCTGAGTTCATCCCTATACCAGTATCAATCACTTCAAAGCGAAGTTTCTGCTGGCTAATATCCTGAGTAGATTTCTCAACATCCCCAAGAACAGTAACTTTAAGGGTTACTTCTCCTGAAAAAGTGAATTTGACCGCATTACTCAACAAATTAATCAATATTTGTCGCAGTCTTTTGGGATCTGCTTTAATGTTAACTGGCAAGTTGCCTTGAGTATCTAACTTGACTAAAAGTCCTGTTTCTGTTGCGGAAATCCGACCAATACCAATTACTCCATCTAAAAAGCTTTGTAACCGAATCAGCTTGGGATTAAGTTCTAGCTTGGCTGCGTTAGTTTTAGATAAGTCCAAGATTTCATTGATTAGGTTTAGTAGATGAGTTCCACTTTGCTTAACAATTGCTAAATCTTTAATTTGACTTGCATTTAAGTTACTGTCTCGCTGTAGTAGGGTTGCATAGCCTAAAATGCTGTTGAGAGGAGTACGAAGCTCGTGGCTGATATTGGCAAGAAATATATCTTTGCTTTTGCAGACTTCTTCAAGAGCTTTTTTAGCTTTTTTAAGCTTAATATTTTGTTTCTCCGTAGCTTCCTTGGCTTTTTGTAATTCAATAGTACGAGCAGCAACTCTTATTTCTAGCTCTTTATTAACTTGTTTTAATATCCTAGAAGATTTCTTTAGTCTTTGACTCATTTCTTGTTTTTGCGCTTTCATACAAGCCATAAAAGCTCCAGCAATAATAAGTATAGTCACTATAGTGATTGTGTAAGCTAAAGAGTTAGTTTCTAAATCTAGAAAAGAGCCATCGGTTGGAGTGTCTTGTGTCAGAGAGACTCCTCCGTAAAACGACGGAGCTTCCTCTGACTTCGTCAAAGTGAAGTTCGCTGCTGCCATACCAATATAGTGTAAGCAACTAATTGCAGCCCCTATTAAAAAGCTGCTTCCTAGTTTAAGTTCTTCTCGCTCTAGATAACCTGTGACATAGTTTGCCGTTGCTAAGGATACAGAAGATAAGATTATTGCAAACACAACAGATACAGCAACTATGAAATAGTCATACTCCATTTTTGCTGGAACTCCCATTGCACCCATACCAATATACTGCATTCCACCGATTCCAGAACCCATCAAAGTTCCAGCCCATACTAGAGACATCCCATTCAATCCCCGATGAAGAGAATAAAATGCGACACCAGAAACTATTATTGCTAGACACCAAGAAACTATGACAGTGGTCAAATCATAACTAACTGGCACAGAAAGACTGTAAGCCAGCATACCGACAAAGTGCATCGACCAAATGCCAGTACCCATAGTCAAAGAACTAGCAATAAGCCAACCTATCTTAATTTTTCCTCCCCTAGAAATTCTTTCTGTTAGTTCTAGTGCAGTATAAGAAGCTAAAACAGCGATCAATACTGAAAAACTAACCAGGGGAAAATTATAGCTGCTTGTTAATTCCATGTCTTAATTCCGTCTTCATCTATCCCTATACTCTCAAATTCTCCGTAAAAATACTGTGTCATTTCAGGAACAATGTTGACTTATATCAGTAAAAATACTGAGTTATAGTAGTAAAAATACTGAGTTATCTTAGTAAAGATACTGATTTTTCAACATAGTTGAAGCAAGGTAGCAATAAAATTCGTATTGTTGGTTTTGACTAGAATAAGCGATCGCAGAACCAGAAGATAGAATCTCAATTACACCTAATTAAACAAGTAATATTGATTACACATTACTATTTCCGCTCGTCTTAACATTTATTAATTTTTTTTATTATTTCTTGTTTTTTGATAGGTATATTAGAACTTTATCCCATTACAGGTAATACTGTTGTCACAATCAAGAAAGTCATGATTCCTAAAGCTAAATTGCGATAAATTCGCTTTTGAGGTTTACATCTTCTATATTTCATACTCAATCTAGTATTAGGCTCAAAGAAATCAAGAACAATCAGGAACAAGATATCTCATCTAATTCTGTCTAGATACTGATCGGGTTTTTTCACTAAAGCCATACAAGTTATCCCGCTTATTAGGACAAAAATAGCAACTGCTAAAACAAAATAGCCAAATCCTTTTTATAACTATTTCTCATCAATATATTTAGTTAAGTAAGTACCTAAGATTGTTCCAGCACTAGCAGCAATAGTAAATGAGATAATCAAATTCCAATCTATTTCTACTTGACTAACATAACCTAAAAATCCTGTAGTGGACTTGGCAGCAATAATTAATAGATAAGTACCAACAGCTTCTTTCATAGGAATTCCACCCAACAATACCAAAACGGGAATAATGAGTTAAAAAATACTGGTGATTTTGCAAGTTGTAGCTCAAGCTTTACTAAGATCAAAGCAGAGCAGTTCAGAATTGCTAGAGATTAACTGGCTGTTTGTATCAATGATTCTTTTGTGGAGGAAGATTAATGAATTCATTAGCCCAAGTACCGTTATTGTATCGTCAGGGTTTGGCTGTAATTACTTCTACTTTCATGATCGCTTTTTTAGCAGTTGAAGCAGCAAAGGCTCAACCTCAACCATCTTGTTTTATGATCAACACCTCTGGGGAAGTACTAAATTTAGAAGATATCTGTAGGGTAAAACCTCGGGGTCAACTACAATCTAATGCAGTAATACCGATTAACAATGCTCTCAATACTGCTTTGATTCCCGAGAGAACAGAAATTCCTAATCGTCCAGTAGAAAGGGTTTATTTCGTAGGTAATGGTAGCGTACCCTTTACTTTAGGGACTTCTAGCACTACCTATTACTCTGGTGAGCGCCCTGTCTATGTCAGAAGATATCGTCAGACTCAAAGATTTAGCACTCGGGATAATGCCAGAGATGCTTTGCTAAGATCCCCAGTAAATACTAGCAGAGTTAATATTTCTGATAGAATACCATTTATTATCTATAGGTATCAGAAATAGCAAGCTAATCACTGTAGCTTTGCTGCGATTGTAAACTTTTTGGATCGAGAGCATCCCTTAAGCCATCCCCTAACACATTAAAAGCTAAGACAGTGGTAATGATCATGAAAGCAGGGGGAATAACTAACCAAGGTTGTAAAACAATAATCGAAGCATTAGTTGCAAGGGAAAGTAAATTACCCCAACTAGCATCTGGTTGTTGAATACCTAAACCAATTAAACTTAAGACGGATTCAGCTACGATAAATCCTGGTACAGCTAGGGTGGCAGAGATGATAATATAAGTTGCTGTTTGTGGTAAAACGTGACGCAAAATAATATACAGTGGTTTTGCTCCCATGGCTTGGGCAGCTTGGACAAATTCTTGTTCTTTAAGGGATAATACCTGTCCTCTTATTACTCTTGCTAAACCAGACCAACTGATCAAAGAAGTAATCAACACAATCAATAAAAATCTTTGCGCGCTACTTAAGCCTGATGGTAAAACTGATGCTAAGGAGACTAATAAATATATTCCTGGGATAGTCATTAACACTTCTACTAGACGCATTAGTATTGCATCTATCCAACCACCAAAGTAACCTGAAATTCCCCCCACCAACATTCCCAAGGGAAAAGATATTGTAATTCCTACTAAACCAATAAACAGGCTCACTCTACCACCAAATAGCAGACGACTAAACTCATCTCTTCCTTGTTCATCTGTCCCCAAGAGGTTAATTTTAGCTTCTCCTGTTGTACCGAAAAGATGACGCTGGATAGGAATACCAGGAAATATGGTGACTGGTTCAAACTTGGGAGGTAACGGTAAAGTAATTTCAAAGAGATTGTAGGATGCACCTTTGACAAAAAACTTAACAGGAGAAGGGGTTTCGTAATCAATCGTAATTTTGCGATCGCCTGTCTCCACATCTGTTGCTCCTTGAGTTCTAGGATAAACATGAGGAGCAGTAAAGTTTCCTTCTCTATCTCGCCAATGAATTTGAGTCGGAGGAAGTAAAGAGCCGTTTACCTGATAATCATCGAATTTATAAGGGGCAACAAAATCAGCAAAAATAACTATGGTATAGAAAACAATTAGTACTATTGCTCCGAATTTTGCCAATGGATTTTTATTTAACTTCTTCCACCAACTCATAATAAGTCCTGAGATACTCGTTCCTTTTAAGGTGCTTGTTTAGGTCGAACCTCTGCCCTAGACACTGTTTTAACTTGCGCGACTCCGATGGTTTTCGGTTTTGGTCAAGCCCACCTCCCTAAAAGGGAGGTGGGTGTATGACAATTTAAGTAATAAGTAATAAGTAACAATTAACAAGTATTACTATCCTGCTTCATCTGTATTTCAAACCCTGCTTCCTATTCCCTAGTATATAATTCCTAAGTTGTTCTCAAATCTATCATAGTAGAACTTTGAGAACTTTCTAGAACCTCTGCTGTTGCCCACTGACTATAATCTTCTAGTAATTGACTCACCAGTCTTTGCTTAATTCTACCTAAAACGCTTTTAAGTAGTTGAGTTCCTGTCATTTCTAACACAGATGGAGGAGTCAACATTAGGGGTGCTGGTACATCTACCCCTACTTCTAAATCTGCTTGCCCTTCAAGGGAAGTTTTGCCATTATACTGTTGAGGACAGAGAATTCCTTTGAGTTTTAAAGAGAAACGACGGTTGATATAATCAATCCCTTTAATCTCACAACCTTCTGATTTGAGATAAACTGCGCCTTTGGAACCAGCCCACACTTTAAGAGTTACTATAGGTTGGAAGTGATATACTGCCATAAAGTTAATGGGACGCATTTTTAGTTCGTATAAATTTTCTGATAATTGCTTCATTAATTGGGGATTTGCGATCGCAATCACCAATCTTTGAGGCTGACGTAAATAATGTTGAATCGGAATTGTTGCCTCTTTTATAGGTATATTTACTGATTCTGTGGCAGTAAAACGACTGTACATGAGTGAAATAAGTTAAACGTTTGATATATATTCATCTTAGGTTACAGTTCTTCAAAAAAGAATACATATGGAGAAATTTATACTTAATATGAATATGAAGATTTTGCGATTTTACGTTTCCCATTTTTATGACCATCTCTATTGCCCATCTAGGACCAACTGGGACATACTCAGAAACCGCAGCTTTAGCTTATAAAAATTGGTTGGCAAAAAACCAACAACAGCAAGCTATTCTATCCCCTCAACCTAGCATTGCTGTAGCTCTTTCTTCAGTAGTAAAGGAAAAAGTAAATTATGCAGTAGTACCCGTAGAAAACTCCATCGAAGGAAGTGTAGTTATTACCCTCGATATGTTGTGGGAACAAACTAGTTTAAA
This sequence comes from Xenococcaceae cyanobacterium MO_167.B27, assembly GCA_030065935.1. Lineage (GTDB taxonomy): Bacteria > Cyanobacteriota > Cyanobacteriia > Cyanobacteriales > Xenococcaceae > JASJCP01. The sequence goes on along the minus strand of JASJCP010000009.1, from coordinate 21,370 downwards.
GATATTGAGAGCTTTTAATATTCCCATTACCCACACCTTGTTATCTTTTAATACTTCCCTTGATTCGATTACTACAGTTTATTCCCATCCCCAAGCTTTAGGACAATGTCAAAAATGGTTAGAGAGCCATTTACCCCAAGTACAACTGATTCCTGCTAACTCCACCACAGAATCTCTAAAGTATCTCAAGGAGCATTCTCATACTGCTGCGATCGCATCTTCCAGAGCAGCCGAACTATATCAAATACCCATATTGCGATCGGGAATTAATGACCGCCCTGATAATTGTACCCGTTTTTTAGTAGTGGGTTCAGCGACTAGCAACTGCGGAAGTTATCTATCTCTAGCTTTTAGTTTGCCGAAAAATGTCCCTGGTGCATTGGTTAAACCTCTGCAAATTTTTGCAACCAGAAATCTTAACCTCAGTAAAATCGAATCTCGCCCCACTAAACGTTCCCTAGGAGAGTATATTTTCTTTATGGATGTAGAAGGTAGTCTGAAAGACCCACTCGTTCAAGAAGCCATAGCAGAATTAGAACAACATACAGAAGTCTTAAACATCTTTGGTAACTATGATTTGATATCAGTATTGTCAGGGGTCAGGGGCGGGAAGGAGACTTGATTACAAAGTCGATACGGACATCTTATGGTGAGCCGTCGCACGGCTCACCCGTGTCCTCCTCTTTTGGCTTCAATACCTAGATATATTAAGTCTCCTCCTGGGGGGTCAGGGGTCAGAGGGAATTAGAAATTACGCTCTTACTAGGTACTATATAATTACTAATCCTATATAAAAATTAGAAAGAGCAAAATTATTATCGGTCAGGGGTATTTATCTTTCTTCATCCTTCATCCTTCATCGTTTTTCTCCTCCGCCCTCATCCTTGATCCTTCATCCTTTCTAATTACTGAATAACATTACGAGCAGGATCGCCTAAATATACCTTAGTCTCAGAATCTTTAACAAAATCACCAGCAGTATAACTCCAATGTTGAGTAAGTTGTTGTAAAAGTTGGTCTTGCTGTTTACGAAAATAGTTAATTTGCCAACCACTATTAACAATAGCAAACCAAACTCGACGCTCCTCATCTAGGGGAATAAATCCAGCTAAAGCACTTACTTGATTTAATGTGCCAGTTTTGACCGTTGTACCAGAGGGAATATTACGATTTTCCATAGTACCAGTGCTATCTCTTCCTGCAACTGGAAAAATATCTAACACTCCCAGTTTGTAGGGTTTAAGCAGACTATCAATGGCGAGTAACATCCGACTCGCAGCACGGGGAGATATACGATTTTCTAGTCCCAAACCAGAGCCATTAATTAGCTGAATTTCCTCAGCAGACACTTTCGCTGTTTCTGCTGCATAACGAGCTACTTCCGATGCGCCTCCTACTTCATCTGCTAGCATTTGTGACATCTTATTATTACTATAGATGTTCATCTGTTTCAAGATTTCTAGTAGAGATAAAGACTTGTGAATTATGAGTAATTTGGCATTAGTAGGAATTTCTTGACTCACTATGGTTTTTCCCTTGATAGTTAGTTGGGGGCGAGGAGTTGTAATGGGTAGAGACTGAAACTGTCTGGTGACTTCTGATGACCATAAACTTACATCTAATCCTTGTTGCAGCAATTTTCCTGCTTTTTGGGGAGCTGATTCATAATTCATATAGAATTTTTCATTAACTATCAAGTTCCCTCTTATCTCCTGAATTCCCAATTCATTCAAGGTATTGGCAAGAGCAATAGCTTCTTCCCAGACAAAGAAAGGATCGCCGTTTCCTGCTACAATTAAGTCTCCTTGTAAGATTCCTTCTTGGATTTCTCCTGTGTGATAAACTCGGGTCACAAATTGATAATCAATACCCAATTGACCCAAGACAGCAAGGGTTGTAGCGATTTTAGTTAGGGAAGCTGCTGAAACAGGGGTTGTTCCTTGGTGACTGGCTAACTCTTCCCAGTCTGACTGTAACCAAATACCCTGAGTCTGTGGGTTAATATTTTTTCTTTCTAAAGTTTTTAAATAATCATTAATAATATTGTCTATCATCAAATCTTGTTGAGTCTCAGGAAGGCGGAATATCTCTGTATCCTGCCAAGATACTAGTTGTAATGGTTCTAACTTAGAGGGAGAATAGTCCAATATTTGCCAAAGTAATCCTAACAAACTCGAACCAATTACATCCAACATTTAGCAGCCTCCTAGATTAAAATATTGATTGTTGATTAATCTCACCACTATTTATAGCTCGATCTTAGATAGATGTAGTAAATTTCTGATACTAAAATTTTCTTAAATGGTTCAAAATTGAAAGTTCACAATTTACAATTGATAATTCATAATTTTTACTAGGACTGTTACAATCTTTAAGGTTTCTATATATTTGTTCAATGAGACTAAAGCGCGCCAAAATTGCAGTGGATGCTATGGGGGGAGACTACGCCCCTGATGAAATCGTACTAGGAGCGATCCGAGCTTCTGCGGAATTAGATGTAGATTTGTTTCTTGTAGGCGAACGCGATCGCATTCAAGCCTCAATCAAAGATCATGGTGGAGTTGATCCAAACAGAGTAGAAATTGTCCCTGCTGAGGGGGTGATTACTATGGAAGAGAAAGCCACTAGCACCCGTCGCAAACCAAAAGCTTCGATCAATGTCGCGATGAATTTGGTTAAAGAGCAAAAAGCTCAGGCGGTAGTTTCAGCAGGAAATTCAGGAGCAGCTATGTCTGCTGCTTTATTGCGTTTAGGTCGTCTCAAAGGTATAGATCGTCCTGCTATTGGGGCTGTTTTTCCCACCATCTTACCTGGTAAATCAGTAATTGTGTTGGATGTAGGGGCGAATATGGATAGTCGTCCCAAATATCTAGAACAGTTTGCCTTGATGGGCACAATATACAGTAAATACGTACTAGATGTAGAAGACCCCAAAGTCGGATTACTCAATATTGGAGAAGAGCCAGGAAAGGGGAACGAATTAGCTGTCCAAACCCACGAATTATTGCTCAAAAATTCGGCAATTCCTTTTGTAGGTAATGCAGAAGGTAGAGATGTTCTATCAGGAGATTTTGATGTTATAGTCTGCGATGGTTTTGTGGGAAATGTCCTACTCAAATTTGCCGAAGCAGTAGGAGAAGTCATGTTGAACATCATGCGAGAAGAATTGCCTAAAGGATGGCGTGGTAAGCTAGGAACAGCTTTACTCAAGCCTAATTTGCAAAATATTAAACAAAGAGTTGACCACGCAGAACACGGTGGAGCATTACTTTTTGGGGTATCAGGGGTCTGTGTCATTGGACATGGTAGTTCTAGATCGCCATCTATTTTTAATGCTATTCGTTTAGCTAAAGAAGCTATAGATAATGAAGTTCTAGAAAGAATCGCATCCTATAACGAACAACATCGGGAGGAAGCAAAAAAAACCGCTTCTGCTGGTTAAAATCATCCATTCCCCACCAAAGCCAAAGCAAGGGAGACAATACATTGAACAACCTCAAAACAGGTATTGCTGTCATCGGATGCGGTTCAGCAGTACCACAAAACCAATTAACTAATGAACATCTCAGTCAGATAGTAGAAACTTCTGATGATTGGATTAGTAGTAGAACAGGGATGAAAAATCGCTGTATTAGTAGTGAGACTGAATCTTTAAGTCAATTATCAGCAGTAGCAGCCAAAAATGCCCTTGACATGGCAGGAATTGCAGCTAGTGATGTTGATTTAATTATTTTGGCTACCTCTACCTCAGACGATCTTTTCGGGAGTGCTAGTAAAGTCCAACACCTGCTGGGTGCAACCAAAGCTGCTGCTTTTGATCTGACTGCTGCTTGTTCTGGTTTTGTTTTTGCTCTAATTACTGCTGCTCAGTATATTCGTACAGGAATGTATTACAATGTCGTAGTGATTGGTGCAGATGTATTGTCTCGTTGGGTGGATTGGTCTGACCGTAGTACTTGTGTGTTATTTGGAGATGGAGCAGGGGCGGTAGTTTGCCAAGGTACTACTGACAGAGATCGCCTTATAGCTGGAGCAATGTATAGTGATGGTAGCCAAAATAATTGTCTTAACCTTCTCTATGAAAGTCAATCCCAATCTTTAGTAGAAGATATTACTGTTCAATCTGGTACTTACCAACCCATAACCATGAATGGAAAGGAGGTATATCGTTTTGCTGTGGCTAAAGTTCCAGAATCTCTAGAAAAAGCGATGTTCCAAGCTGGGATAACTTCAGAGGATATTGATTGGTTACTACTACATCAGGCAAACCAACGTATTATGGATGCAGTAGCTAAAAGATTAAAATTACCAGCAGAAAAAGTACTAAGTAAGATTGCTGATTATGGCAATACTTCTGCTGCGTCTATACCGTTAACTTTGGATGCAGCAGTTAGAGAAGGAAAAGTTAAACCAGGAGACACAATTGCTGCTTCTGGTTTTGGTGCAGGGCTAACTTGGAGTTCTGCTATCTTTAAATGGGGACAGTTTTAATATTGATGGTTTTGATTAGGATAATTCTGGTAAACAATACCCTTGAAGTTAAAAGAGTGTGATAAATGTTCCCCTACTCAATAGTCAGTGTTCTAGTCTAAAGCCTCTTTCAGTGCAGTTCTAGCTGCTAAATGATTGCGAGTAGAAAGCAAAATCTCTTTTTCTCTTTCTAGACGAAGAATTGTCTCTTGCATCTCTAGCAGTTCTTGCTGTTCTTGCGCCACACCATAGAGATTGCTAGCTACCCAATAAGATAACTCTCTAGGTAAGTCGGGGAGGTCATCAGGAAGCTCAATTTTTTGATTAGTGAGTTTAGCAGATAAGTGAACTACATCTTGTAAAAGAGTTTCAACCTCGTTCGCTAATGGTTTAAGGTCTTTTGATGTGGGTTTGTCTTCAACCCATTCGACTAGACCCACTCTATAGGGTTTTTCTCTAACATATTCTAAAACGCGGAATCTTTGTTGCCCAATAGTCAACATCTTCATGCGGTCATCTTTTAACTTTTCAAACTTGAAAATTTCGGCACAACAACCATAATCTGCAATTTTTCCTGTAGTAGGGTTGATAGATAATACCCCGAAACGGCGATCGCTTTCTAGAATAGTATTCATCATAATTCTATAGCGAAACTCAAAAATATGTAGGGGTAGAGGACGAGTGGGAAATAAAACTACATCAGGAAGAGGAAATAAAGGTAGCTCTCTAACAGCAATGGAGGAAGAGGTCATATTTATAGGAAATTAAGTAGATTATTAATCAAATAGATTAGTTTACTCTTCTTTACTGTAACGGATTTTGCTCTGGAAACTAGTTAGCCAGATAAACATAGTATTAATTTATTTTAAATTTATCTGATTGCAATGGTAAATTTTCCCTCAAAGCTGTTAAGGCACTACACTTTTGGGTTAGGACATCATGTTTAAGGGGAATAGGGAATAGGGATTGAGGTCAGGGGTCAGGGGTCAGGCTCACAAGGGTAGGTTTTTAACGCGCTCCGTGAGTGTCTACTATCATTTGAACGAACAGGATCAGCTTTTGCTCCCTTGTCTCCTTGTCCTCCTTGTCTTCGGAGTCTTGATTTCAGGCTTAAACGTAAAAAGTCTACCCTTGTAAGCTAATCCCCAGTCCCTGTGAACCTTAATGAATCTAGAGAACATCGATATAAACTCTTTCGTAGTCAACCAATTCACCAATCAAGCTATTATTCAACTCATTAACTTCCGTTACCTCTTCCCATTGATCGCTCAACATTCCCATATAGTAGTAACCATCTCCGAGTCGGTCGAAAGCATCCCAATCGCTAGGTATTTTTACACCTAATTCTATTTTGCCAGTAGTTAGATCGGCATCAATTTCGATGAAGTTAGAAGTGCGATCACCGAACACAAAATAGATATCTGGATTCTCTTCAAAGATGTCGTTAAAGGAAAGTTGCTCATGACTATTAAAATACTCTTCAGTAAACAGATAAAACCCTACCGCAGAAAAATCTACATCTTCCGTGCCTTGGTTATAAATTTCGTATTCTAGATTAATATTTTGTCCTGAAATGACTGGTTCAGCTTCAGAGGCTTCTTCTACAACATTAAAACTAATTCCAAATAGATCTCTTTCTCTTTCTTCAGGGGATTCTATGAACGAGATGGTATCAGAATCAACAAACTTACCCTGATTATTGTTGTTGAGTTGAGTAACTTCCTGAACCTCATTGTCAGAATCAATTAACATACCTACATAATATGTTTCATCTAACCCATCCCAAATTTCACTATCTGCATCTGGTAATTGATAAGTTGCTTCTAATAAATCAGTAGTACTCTCTCCAGCTAAACCAGCAATATCCACACTACCAAGTTTCAAGTCATTAGTAGAAATATACTCATTATTAGAAATGTAGAAATCTACCGTAAATGCGCCAGCATCCGCTTTTTCTTGATTGAGAATTTCAAAGTTAATATCTATAGAATCTTCTGGTTGGAGAAAGTCATCTTGAACAACCGTGAATTGTTTACCGATTAAATCGACAAAAGTTAGATCGACTACTTGAACAACATCTTTGTCGAAGCCATAGCCAAAGTTACTATTGTTGGATTGACTATATTCAGCAACTTCTTGATTGGGGTCGATCACTGCACCAATATGATACGCGCCGTTTTGTTTGAAATTCCAGAATCTTTCTTCTACATCAGGAAGTTCAAAAGATGCGCTAATTAAACCAGTACTACTAAAACCAGTCAAACTCTCAGTAACTTCTACTGAACCCAGTTTAAAGTCATTGGTAGAAATATATTCATTATCAGAAATGTAGAATTCTACAGAAAAAGGTGCTGCACTACCTTGGGAAATATTGGCGATCTCAAATTCTAGCTCCACTGTCCCCGGTTCAATTTCTACAATATCAGAATCTATCTTGAAGCTTTCCATTACTAGATCTGGAACAGAACTTTTGATTCGGTCTAAAAAGCCACCAGTTCCATCTATATCAATCAATTCTCGTTGATTGCTATTATTAGTTTCATTGATTTCCACAATTTCATTTTCGCTATCGACAATCATCCCCACGAATAATCGTTCAGTCTCTATTGTCCATAGTTCTGCATCTTCTCCTGGTAACACCAACGAAGTTCCACCAATCAAGTCTTCACTCTCTTCAATTCTTACTGAACCCAAAAACGTATCGTTAATATCAATATTACGATCGGTAGAAATATAGAAACTAACGCTAAAATCTTCTTCTACAGTATTGAGTTCTATATTAGATATACCATACTCAACATCAATAGTTTTCCCTGGAAGAAAAGAGTCAAAAATTGATTCTTGAATTAGGTTAAAGTTAAATCCAGCCAAGTCAAACCATTCAGGATTTTCAATTACAACTGTTTTCTTGTCTATGAGTTCTCCTTGATTGGAGTTATTAGACAATTTGAAAGTCTCATCTACTTCTTCTGAGGGATTGATCACCATTCCGATAGAATATGCACCAGAACCTTTAGGAAACCAAAATTGATCATTAGTAGTAGGTAGAGTAAAAGATGTAGTGAGATTACCACTGCTACTATCAGCAGCTAAACTGTCTATCTCGTAAGAGCCTAAATAAAAATCATTACTAGAAAGATATTCGTTATCAGAAATATAAAAATCAATAGTAAATTTGCCAGCAGCACCATCGCCTATATTTAAGACACTAAAATCAATATCGACAGTACCGAATTCTCCTACTCTCGCATCAAAAGATTCTCCAGTCAGATCGACGATATTAGAAACATTAATATCTATAGCACCATAATCTACATATTCTGCATTATTGCCAGTGTAGAAATTATTGGCTTGATTAGATTCACTATTTCCAGGGATGATCATCCCAATAAAATAAGTACCATCTTCCTTAATTCGCCAAAACCTCTCTGAATCTGGAGGTAAATTGAAAGTAGCCACTCTTGTTCCAGAGTTGCTTTCTCCAGCAATACTATCAATAGTAAAAGAACCTAGTTTGTAGTCTTCTTGAGATATCCAATCATTACCAGACAAATAAAAATCAACTTTTACATCTTCTGCAATCAGATTAGTTAAATTATCAACACTAAAGACAACCTGGACTTGCTCTCCTGTATTAGCAAACCTCTGAACAACATCAAAAGATGAGGCGGTAATAGAAAGCACCTTAACTTTTGTAGATTCAATCTCTGTATTGCTGTTATTATCTTCATTACTTTCTGCAATAAGATTATCAGGATCGATAAGCATACCAACATAGTAAATTCCATTCCCGTTAGATAGAAATGGATTGGATGGAGATAATCTGAAATTAGTTGACAGCAATTCTGTATCGCTATTTCCAGCTAGACCAGTAATGGTTTCTTTTCCTAATAAAGTATCTTCTTCAGTGATGGAATTATCTGTAGAAAGGTAAAACCCAACTTCAAAACTATCAACAATATCATTACCTTGATTAGAAATACTAAATTCAATATCAAAGAGTTCTCCTGCTTTCAGAGAATAGAGAGGTATATCAAAATTTTTAGCAGTTAAATCTATTCTCATCAGAGTAATGTATAAACTATATTTACTTGATTCAATATTATTTACAATCTTTGATTTTGTACTGAGTAATAATTCTATTTTTTAAGTAAAAATTAGGCAAAGCCAACTTTTAATCAATGATATTTTTACTTATAATACGTATTTTTTATTTCACAAAAACTTCAAGTAAAGTGCTAGTATGGTTAATTAATCCAAATGTTAAATACTTAAAATTAAAAGTCAATTTAAAAGTTTTTACTTAAGAGGTTTTACTAGTTCTGAAATAATCTAGTAGAGGGTCAAGATTAGAGTAATTATATTAGTCAATAATTTGGTTATGTATTTAGCTAGTTTCAAGAATTGGTGTACGATTGGGGTTTTTGGCTGCATGGCAACCAACTGATTTACTATTGTCTATGACTAATTAGAATTGTTCTGGGAAGTTTTTGATGATATGGTGATAAATTTACTCTTTCGATATAAAAGCAAACCATACACGCAGCAGGATGACTCATCCCACCATCATTGAACATTTATCGCAGCCTTAATGGTTTCGTAGGTTCAGACTCCAGCCAAGTCATTAGGTGGAATTACAGAAAATCAACCTCTGCAAGAATACTTTTTCCATAACATAGGGAAAAGAGGTTGATAAAACAAAGTGCCAGAATCGTTATACTTATCTTGTACTCTAAGATTCAAAAGCTGAGATAAGCAGACTCTCAACAAAAACAGGAAAACTAATCATGTCGTTAGCATTAACTGAAAAAAACGTCGAAACTGTATTGGACGAATTACGCCCCTATCTTATGGCGGATGGTGGCAACGTAGAGCTAGTTGAGATAGAAGGACCCATCGTTAAATTACGGTTACAAGGTGCTTGTGGTTCTTGTCCTAGTTCTACTATGACCCTCAAAATGGGTATCGAACGCCGTCTCAGAGAAAAAATCCCTGAAATCGCTGAAGTAGAACAAGCTATGTAGGCAGTAACTATCAAAACATATTTCGTTTTTTAGTAGGGGCAGACAATAGTTTACCCCTATTTTTATGCAAGAGTTCTACAGTATTAATTGAGAGACAGGCGATCGCTCCAATCTAGAAGGTAACTATAATTTTTTATACTGATAACTAGCCAAAAGCGAAGGTATTGTGATGGTTGAGCCAAAAAACGATTCTGACAGTCTCAGGGAAGCTGACCCTATGCGCGATCGCTCTATTCCAAAAGAGATAGAAGCTTATTTGCAAGCATATGTAGAAACTGGTTATTTTATGGGTTCTGTGCTGGTTAGTTGCGGGGAGGAACTATTGTTAAGTAAGGGATATGGAATGGCAAATTTAGAGCATAGCATTCCCAATACACCCCAAACTAAATTTCGTCTCGGTTCTATTACTAAGCAGTTTACCGCATCCGCAATTCTCAAGCTTCAAGAACAAAACTTGCTCGATGTGAATAATGCGATCGCAACTTATTTACCTGACTATCCCAATGGGGAACAAATTACCGTCCATCAAATACTAAACCACACAGCAGGTATTCCTAACTACACTAGTTTTGAGGATTTTAGGGCGAAAAAAAGAATCGAAATGAAACTAGATGAGCTAATAGCTGATTTTAGCGATCGCCCTTTAGAATTTACACCAGGGGATATGTTTAGCTATAGTAATTCTGGCTATATGGTTTTATCCAAAATAATTGAAACTATCTCGAATCAATCCTATGAAGATTACTTACAACAGTACATTTTTAAACCACTAGGAATGACCAATTCTGGTTACGATCGCCACGAAACTATCTTACCTCATCGCGCTTCTGGTTATGTTTCCACAGGGGAAGAGTATCAAAATGCCGAATTTATAGATATGTCGTTACCTGGGGGTGCTGGTGCGCTGTATTCTACTGTGGAAGATATTTATAAATGGGAGCGATCGCTTTATACCGATGCAGTACTTAATAAATCCTCTAGAGATGCCATGTTTGCTTCTACGATTAAAATTCCTACTGAAGAAAACGAACCAGCATATTACGGCTATGGATGGTTTATCGATACTCAACACAGTCGCCATCGTATTTCTCATGATGGAGGTATTGATGGTTTCAGAACTCATTTTGCTAGATATCCTGACGAACAAATTGCGATTGTTGTCTTAAGTAATCTTCAGATATCCCCAGTGGCAAAGATGGGAAAAGATATAGCTGGGATTTTATGGGGCGAATCTTATGAATTACCCAAAAAACGAGAAGCGATCGATCTCGATCCTGCTATTTACGAAACTTATGTCGGACAATATAAACTTGAGCCTTCTAGATCCTTACCACCCTCTGTTGGCGAGCTTATTTTCACTGTTACAACCGAATCTCAACGCATCTATACCCAATTAACAGGACAACAAGTTGTCGAAATTTTCCCAGAGTCTTCAACTCAATTTTTTCCCAAGGTGGTAGATGCTCAAATTACTTTCGTTACTAATGATGAGGGTGAAGTTTCTCATCTAATTCTCCATCAAAATGGAAGGGATATGGTCTTCAATAAAATCAATTGATTAGATAGTTTTCTGTCTTCATTTCACCCTCACGCTCAAAAATTTCTGAGATCTCCCTTGCACCTCACGTAACGTCAGGTTCTAGAATCGACTTATCAACCGCATTTCTCTGGTAAATAGAAGCAGAGGTGAAGATGTCTAACCTCATGAAGATTGGTGAACTAGCAAAACAAACTGGAATCTCAATTCGGACGTTGCATTATTACGACGAAATTGGGTTACTTTCACCCTCCCATCGAACCTCAGTAGGACATCGACTATATAGTGACCAGGATATCATCTGATTGCAGCAGATCGTGTCGCTGCGACAGCTTCGCTTTTCTCTAAAACCTCAAAAATTAACAATTGTTAGATATTAGCAAGCCCATTTATTTTGATATTGGTAAAAAGACAAATTAATAGGTTTATCTCTATAGATGATTAAGAATGAATTTTATTGATAATTGTTAAATGTTTGGGGATAACCACACTTGTAAGAATAAGATATTAAAAGAGACAATAAATATATACACAAATTAACCCATCGTTCATCTTTCTAATAAAAACTTAGACAGACGGAAGTAGAGAAAATCTCTCGAAGGAACGCACCTTGACATAGTTTAACTTCAGAGGTGATGGTCTATGGATTTAGCTAACAGCGATTTACTTTGGATAATTAGCATTGTTACCATTTTTACTGTGATTATGTCTCCTACTCTTTGTTGGGTTCTGACAGCAAGATATCGTTAGTATCAAAACAGTAATAGCTTATAAAAAAGGAAGAGGTATTTACAACTTGAGGAAATATTCTTTTCCTTTTGATTTTTAATTACTAATAGATGTTAGTTTTGCCAAAATAACCGCATTTTAGCAATTTTTTTGGCGCAAAATCTTCAGTTGTACCTCAGATATTTCTCCACTTGCTACTGCCAGCATTGTATTTACAAAATCTACTTCTGATGCGGTTAATTTAATGCCGTTAACGTAAAAGTAGTTTTTGTGAACTAGAATATCCTGATGATTATGATCCACCCCAAGGCTGGTAATTTGGTTGGCTTTAGTCTCAATTAAGCAGCACAGACTCAAGAACAGTGTACTTTGCTCCTTCAGAGGTTAGTTGTGAATGGACAAGAGCGACGGATGTTATCGGTTCAACTAGTTGAAATGTCCCATTTGAGATCGTTTCCTTCTGCCAACGGCGCGCTCGTGCCACAGTAATGTGAGGATGAAATGAACCTTGCTCCGCAACTATTCCTAAGTCGCTGAAGCCTTGAGCGAAAAATTGAAAAATATAGTGAAGTTCTGGTGAACACTCGATTTCAGCAGCCACTACTCTGGGCTTTCGATTAGAAGGAAAGAGCATAAATTGCTTTATTTGGAGTGACGCAGAGGGCAAATTACCTGTTGCTTTGAGAAAAGCTGTGGTAATATTACTCAAACTAGTTTCATCTACGTTGCCGATAAATTTTACCGTTAGGTGTAATAACTCAGGTGCTAAAAGTCGCACTTCAGTTTGAAGCCTGCTACACCAGTTTTCTGCTTCTTTGTTGAGTAGTTCTCTCGTTAATTGACTCGGAAAAATCCCCACAAAAAGACGTAATAGGTTGCTCATATCATCTTATTATCAACAGTAGCGTGGGCAAGAGCTTGACCCAACTAAGCTTGAGCTAATTAGGGCTGAATCTCTATAGCTTTAGTAATTAGCCAACGCCTCTTGGTACTGTCTTAAACTTTTCGACTTTAGTAATTAAGCTTTCCGCCATCTCAATTGCAGTAATAATTAAATCTTGTTCTAGCTGTCCTCTACCTAATTGATCACTTACCATTGGATAAACATGAGGATTAGCCAGCATTCCTGAGAGGAGCTCAGTAGCAAGTTGTTTTACTTCAGTTTTTTGTAGTTCCATTTTTTTCTTGACCTCAACGATATTTTTCCTAATGATTACTTGGTAACATAACTGACCATTAACGACTTTTGTTAGTTATTGCTTCTCTTGAGCATACTGCTGTATTATCTGAACCTTGCGATACTCATCAATAAACTTTCATTTAAACTTTTACTCTTGTTTATATTTCCTCAATCAGATTTTAGTTGTTATTTCTTAGTTGTTAGCCAAAAAGTCTTCAAAATGCCTTTTACTCTAAGATTAAGCCAACAATTTGAAGAACTTGTGAAGAAGATTAAATAGAGGTTTTAACTGCGTAAACTACTGTCTGTCCAAGCAGAATAATATCTAACTTCCGTAGTATTTCTGATTGTATCGTCCAACTGCGATCGCCACGACCGAAGATAAAATCGAAATTATCACTTTGAAAATTAATCCTATTGCTCTCATATCCCTAGGCTGTCGGGAGTTACAACACCCAAGCAACCGAAGCTAAATTGCGATCGCCAAAATCCGTTTCATCTTTGCATCACAGAATTTAACTAAACGGGAAGAAGGAAGGATGAAGGATTCTGGATGAGGAATATACTGTTTCCTTATGATTCATCCTTTTAAAGTAATAAGTAGCAAGTAATAAGCAACTAACCACTAACTCTTCACTCCTCATCCCTCCCTCTAATCAAAAGACTTCTGAGGTTTGATGTTGATAAATAGTTTCTATGCAAGTATTGTTATACAACACCATAGTATTAGTGTTGTTACGCTCGAAGCCAATACGCTCATAAAAACTTCGTTGATTAGTGGTAGTTAAATAAACTCTCTCTACCTTATTAACTTGGGGATGAGCCAAAACTGTTTCTACTAATTTTAGCCCTAAGCCATTTCCTCGATAATCGGGGTGAATTACCACATCCCAAATCGCAGCACGATATATTCCGTCAGAAGTAGCTCTCGCAAATCCGATTAATAGATTTCTATCCCAAACTGTAACGACTGGATTACTATTGGCGATCGCAATACTCAGTCCTTCGATAGTACGATTTTTTGCCCAAAATGCACCTATTTCTAGTAATTTCTGAAGTTGCTCTAAGTTGATTTTTGATTGCTCAAGACAAAATTGAATGTGGCTGCAATCCATGGGGTGTCAATTCCTTTCTCGTTCTGTTACTATTTTTACAGAATTTTTGGTCAATGCTTCTTTTTTTCTGTAATTATTTCTTGACATTGCGGTTTCCTTCCGAATAACCGTTAACCGCTTGAATAGTCTTGTATATGGATTACGAATCCCTAATTTTGGATTCTAAATATAATTAAAAATCTTTTTTTTGAAGAACTGATATAGCAAAAAATCAATAGATAAAATTTGGAGAAAGGAATATCAAAATGAGCATAGTTGAAGTTAAAGTTATTAACTGGCAAGATAACAAGTTAAATTCTAGAATAGAGGGAAATTTTAGCTAATTTTTGGGTATGAAACTCATATCTTCGTCAATTCTTGGTTTATGCGGTAGCTAAACATGAAAACTCTATTTTATCCACCTCGACTTAATCCTTTATTCGTTCGTTTGGTTCAAATCATTGCTCTTTATGGAGCGCGTTGGTTTTATAAGTTTGAACTAGTAGTAAGTTCTGAATCTGTAGAAAAAATCAAGTCTTTACAGGGTAAAAGTCTGCTCCTAACCCCTAATCATCCGACTTTTCAAGACCCAATTGTAATGTTTGTCTTGTCTGCTAAGTTACGAGAAAAATTTTATTATTTAGCAGCTTACGAGCTTTTTCAAGGGTTATTAAAATGGTTATTGCCACGATTGGGAGTCTATTCGCTGCGAAGAGGTTTAGGAGATCGTCTCAGTATCAAAGAGACTTTAGCACTATTGGGCAATCCTGAATGTCGTTTGGTGATCTTTCCTGAAGGAGGCTGTTCTTTTCAAAATGATACAGTTATGCCTTTTCGCCCAGGAGCAGTACAACTGGCTTTTCAATCCCTCAACAAGAAAGTTAAACAAGGCGAACCATTACCTGATTTGTATGTTGTTCCCATAACTATTAAATATAAATATACTCAATCTATGGATTTAGTAATTGCCAATAGTCTTAAGAAATTAGAACAAGCATTAAATATAATTGCACAGAATAACTCTAATCCTTATGAAAGATTAAGGTTGATTGGGGAAAAGATACTAGTAAAAATTGAGCAAGATTACGGATTGCCAAGTTCTGAAATAGAGTCAAACTCTCGGGAAGAGCGGGTCAGAAGGCTTAGAATTAAGATTATAGAAAACTGCGAACAGCAACTCGGAATTACTACTAATCCCAATGAAATGGTACGAGAACGCACTTATAAACTGGAAAATATGCTCAAAACTCAACTTGAGTCATTGGAATCAAATGAAGTCAATTCAGAATCTAATTTACTGACATCTAAATCAGAGATTAATAGGGAGTTAATGGAAAAGTCCATCAAACGTCTTTTAAATTTCGATGCTATTTATGAAGGCTACATAGCAGAAAATCCGACACCAGAAAGATTTATTGATACATTAACTAGATTAGAAAGAGAAGTTTTTGAGATTGATCAGCCTAAACCAAAAGGTTTTCGACAAGCCATCGTTAAAATAGGCACTCCTGTCAACCTCAAAGATTTCTTTGCTGATTATCAGCGCGAACGGGAATGTAAAGAGCGAACTTCTGATAATAAGACTGTTTCTGAGGTAATGCTCAAAATTCAGCAAGAGGTACAAAACAATCTTGATCTACTGAATAAAACTAACTAATAAACTTTAACTTACAACACATGGAGGACGAGATATCTCGCTTCTGCGTAGAGGATAGTTGCAAGTCTCAAACCGCCGATACGCGGTATCGACTTGCATCCTTTTCCTCCCGCTCCTTAAAAGGAACGGGTATCTCAGGATTTGGTTATGAGTATTTTTATCAGCACAGGGGAAGTTTCAGGAGATTTACACGGAGGAATATTAGTTGATGCGCTGCGAAGACAAGTATCAGGAAAAGAATTGGAAATAGTTGCTTTAGGTGGTGATCGCATGAACCAGGCGGGAGCAACTCTACTGGCTAATACTACTAGTATTGGTTCGGTGGGTTTATTAGAGGCATTACCTTTTGTCTTACCCACTCTGAAAATTCAAAATCAAACTAAACAGTATTTACACAATAATCCTCCCGATGTTTTAGTTTTAATTGATTATGCTGCACCTAATATTGCCATCGGTAGCTATGTCAAAAAACATTTGCCTCAAGTGCCGATAGTCTATTACATTGCTCCTCAAGATTGGGCTGTACCAATGTTAGGAAATGCTCCTAAGTTAGCTAAGTTTGTGGATAAACTGTTAGCAATTTTTCCTGAAGAAGCTAACTATTATCGGCAGCAAGGTATAGATGCAACTTGGGTGGGACATCCTTTATTAGATCGGATGCAAAATACTCTAACTCGCGAACAATCTCGCCAATTATTAGGTATTAATCCCGAAGAAACTGTCATCACCTTATTTCCTGCTTCTCGCCAACAAGAGATTCAACAAATGTTACCGATTATTGGTGCTGCTGCACAATTAATTCAAGCTAAAATACCTCAAGTTAAGTTTTTAATTCCTGTTTCTTTAGCTATTTATCAAGAGGCGATCGCAACTTCAGTTAAGAAATATAATTTATCCGCTACCATTTTACAAGGACAAGCTTTAGAGGCGATCGCAGCTTCAGATTTAGCTATTACTAAATCGGGGACAGTTAATCTAGAAATTGCTTTACTAAATATTCCCCAAGTAGTCTTATACCGAGTTCATCCTTTCACTGCTTGGTTAGCTCGCAAAGTCCTAAAAATTAACATTCCTTTGATGTCTCCAACTAACTTAATAGTTAACCGACAAATTGTACCAGAATTACAACAAGAATCCGCGACACCTGATAATGTAGCTCAATACGCTTGGGAATTATTATTTGATAGCAATAAACGCCAACAAATACTTAATGACTATCAAGAGATGAAGTCTTTATTAGGAGACAATGGAGTAGCTAATCGTGCTGCAATAGAAATTATTAATATGGCTGGTAATAGGGAATAGGGAATATAGAAAAACTTATTTTTTTAAAAAGGTGATTTTTGGGATTTTTTTCTATTACTTTTTCAGCAACCTCTAATTAATTATGGTGAAATAGGAACGAAGTTATAACCATGTTTATCCCTAGGATCGCGAACCAGTTGCAGCAACTCTAGTGTAGTTATGCGATCACCCGACGGCAAAAATTCAATCCTTCCAGATGCACCATTGGCTGAAAAACCAGACGCAGATAAGGTTTGTTGGATGCCTTCTCTAGTAGGATTATTTTTGATAGCAGCAATTAGAGTTTGAGTTGCATCGTAAGCCAAAGCAGCACGCCAGCCTACCGATTCTCCCCAAAGAGCGCGAGCATTAATAAGGAAATCAGATTGAGAATTACTTTGGGATGTCCAAGGTGAAGCTACAACCATTCCTATGGCATTTCTGCCTCCAATTTTTTTAGTCTTGGCTTGTAAAACTGCGTCTCCTCCCAAGAGAGGTAACTGCTTCTTGTTAGCTTTTACTACTTCTAAAGCTCGATCTAACGTGGGAGTATCAGGGGCTAACATTAACACTTCTGCACCATTATTTTGAGCAATCTTGATACTTTCAGTAGGATTAAAATTACTAATGGATAAATCGATCACAGTTACGATACTGCCTCCTCTTTGGGAAATAGCTGCTAAAAATTCGGCTTTGAGGGACTGACTGTAACCACTTTTACTGTTATAAAAAATTGCTGCTTTTTTGACTTGTAGTTCATCCACAGCATAATTAGCTAATGTCTGGGCTGCTAAAGTATCGTTAGGTACAGTACGGAAAAAATAGGGGCTAAAATTCGATAGCTTAACCGAAGTGCTAGTAGGCGAAATTGCTACTAATTGCTCTTGTTTATAGGTTTCTCCAGCGACCAAAGCAGCATCACTTGAAAAAGGACCGACAATGCCTAATATATTAGAGTTGTCTCCTAAAATTGAACCCAACTGCTTGGTCATTTCAGGATTATTGTTGTCAGCAGCAATGGCGATTTTCAATCCCACACTACTATCATTGTTATGTTCTGTTTGAGCCTGAGCTACTCCTCGCAATATTTCTAGGGCATTAGGTGTTAATGAATTGATGGGAACAGAAACTGCAATACTGTGACTTTTACTATTGCCAATACGAGCATTATTCAAATAGATTAAAGCCTCTGGATCGTTAGGATATTGCTTTAGGGAGGCTTCTAGTTTAGTAACAGCCCTATTAAAGTCTTTCTTAGCGAAAGCTTTAACCCCAGCTTTTTTGTTGGTATTGGATAGCTCAGATATTAAAATTTTTTCCCCAAAACTGATGCGCTTTGCTAAATTCGCTATGGGTGCAGCAGTTATTGGAGTGGCAAGCAGATCGTTATTTGTGGGAGGAGAATCATTATTAATCGAACGATCACAATTTGGATAGCAATTAGGCAATAAATCCCTTACTATTGCCATAGCTCGATTAAAACTGGTACGGTCTTCTAATTGTTCATATAGTTTTCCCGCCTGTTGATAATCATCGATTGAAGCTAAACGATCTCCTAATTCCGCATAAGCACCACCCCGCAAAAAATAAGCTATTGCTAAATTAGGGTTTAATTCAATGGCTCGATCAAAATCGCTAATAGCCTGTTCTGTTTTTCCGTCTAACACAGTAGCAAAGCCTTTACCTAGATAGACAAGAGAATCTTCAGGAGTTAGTTTTGCTGCCTGCTCATAATCGGCGATCGCATCTGCGTAATTTTCTAAGTATATGAATATTAACGCACGTTTCTTGTAAGCAACTGCAACATCTGGTCTGAGTTCGATTGTTGTATTGAAATCTGCTAAAGCAGCTTTATGATTACGTAACTGATAAAAAGCCAGTCCTCTATTGTAGTAAGCCAAAGCATTATTAGAGTCTAACGCGATCGCTTTTGTATAGGCTTCAATCGCATCTACAAATTCGTCTTGTTCGCTGAGATTAAGACCAAGCTCTAAATAAGATTCTGTGGAATTAGGTTTTACCAATTGAGCGTTAAGAGATATGGTTGGTAGAGCGATCGTTATCAAAAAAGCTCCAATGATTTTGGTAAATTTAAAAGATAAACTCTTCATAGCTAGACTAAAGCACCTCCTCTTCAACCAAATATATAAACTATCTCAGATTGTGATAACAAGATAATAGATATTTCCAGCGTTGTTCAAAACAGGGTTAAACTTTTTGGAAAAACAACCCCATATACATACAATAATTGAATTAAGATTTGAAAAATCAAAGTTTTAACTCAATACCAGTAAAATAAATTTTAGTTACAAAAGTAGTCTGGTAAAGAAATTGCTCAAGCTCACTCCTTCTCTTATATGCGCCCTCGCAACAATTAGCTTTATTCTTCCCTCTGCTTCGATAAACGCTTTGCCTGGAGAAGCGGATGATTCTTGCACTCAAGCCAATGCTCAGTTAGATGCAGCACAGGAATATGATGTCATTATTTTTGGCGATGAAATACCAGGAGTGATGACAGCAATTAAAGTCAAGCGAGAATTAGAGAAAAGAAATGGTGAAGCTAAAGTAGCACTAATGACAGAAGGAGATACCAGTCGTGGAATTGGCGGACATTTAGTTAGAGGTGGTTTGGCTTATTTAGATCGCAATCAAGTTCCTCGCGATATGCGGGACGAATTGGGTACTTTTGGTGCTTCTAGCCAACTATATCAGGAATTTATCGACCTTACCGATACGGAAACAATTGCTCTAGATCGTTTCAAAGCAACCAAAGCATTTGAGAATGTATTTTTAAGAGAAAATATAGACCTGATTGGTAATGTCAAATTACAGTCTGTCGCTACAGTAGGAAAATCAGTTTGTTCTTTGATGACTACTAATAATGGTTCATTTATCGCCCAGCAGTTTATCGATGCAACCCAAGATGGAAAGCTTGCAGAGATGAGTGGTGTAGAGATGAGCTTAGGTTTTGCTCAAATTGGTCTACCCGATAGTAGTCTGAGTATTGGTTGGGTATTTGAAATATATGGCAAAGATATCGAACAATTAAAACAAATAGAAGCAGGTTTGATCGAACGTTTTTTGAATAAAAGCGATCGCCAAGCTCAAGATTGGTTAACCATAGCCAGTGGCGATAATTTAGAGAAATTAGCGGATTTAGAGCGTTCTTTTACCGATGCTTATGATAGGCCAGCTATTATGTATCAGGCGACTCCGGATTCAGCGGATGTGAGAGCTTTAGCATTTAGTGTAGCTTATCACGGCACAACTAATTCCTTATTCGATCTGAGAAAATCAAAAACAATACTAGATCGGGCGAATATTGCAGTGTTGGATAATCGACTCAGTTTGAATGCGTTGTTGTTTGATGTTGATGCTACTCAAGCTAGAGAATTAAGTAATAATGGGGCAAAGCCGACTCCAGAAATGATTGTAATAACTGAAGAAGTAACGGCATTTTTTCAGAGTTTGGGAATCCAACGCATCGAGTTTATGGACGAGCTATATATTCGTACTGCGGGGCAAATTTCCGAATCGATGGACGATCTAACTGCAACTAAAATGTCCGATGGCGGAGTACCAGAAGAAGAAGCTTTAGGTACTTTTTCTTATCATTTAGATGCTAGAGGTGGGATTGCAGGTTTGCGAGAAAAAGCCATTGCTGCGGGAGTACATGAAATTAGAACTGTTCTCATGCCTACTTTTAACTACGGTTTTCGCCATACTTTACCTGTAGAATATGAAAATTTGGCAGTATTAAGCCCAGCGTCGGGTTTTGGTGGTTTGGGAACAACCGCAGGTAGAATTGTCGAGTTTAATGTTTCTGTAGGGGAAGGACTGGCGATAGCAACTGCCATAGCAAATGCTGAGGGACGCTCTTTACATTCAATTAGCAATCAAGAAGTTAAACAAGCTTTAGGTTATACTCCTAAAATTTACGGGAAACCAAGCAGTAGTTGGTTTGATGTCTTTACTGTCGAAAAACTATTGCGAAGATTTTAGGGATTTATGCGTAATTAGAATTATGAGAAAAATGGCACTGGTCAATTAAGAGGTGTTATCTTGCCAACTTCGCCAATTAAGCATTTCTTCTATCATAATTGGTCTTTTAATATACCCAATTGCCATTGCAAGAGTAATCTTTTTTCCCAAGCTCTCATGTGGTCTAACCCAATGCGCGAATTAATCTTTGTACTCTAATAGCTCGATTTAATCCTTGAACCTTTTTAGCGTACAAATTTTGTCTTCCTTGGGAAACGGGAATAGGTAAGTACTTAAGCAAAATTAAATGTATATTTTTTGATAAAGTTTTATATGATTATTTATAGCGATCGCCTATCCCATTACTAGGCGATCGCTATAAATAATTGCAGGGAATATAAATTTAAAATGAGA
>JASJCP010000008.1 GCA_030065935.1 Xenococcaceae cyanobacterium MO_167.B27 | reverse complement strand
CTTTGATATATCTCATTTTAAATTTATGTTCCCTGCACTTATTTATAGCGATCGCGTAGTGATTGGGTGCGCGATCGCTATAAATAATCATCTAAAACTTTATCAAAAAATATACAGTTAATTTTGCTTAAGTACTTATTCGGTAAGGCGTTAACTCTATCAGTTTGATCTTTCCACATGACATAATCTTTGCCGTAAAGAGAGATTTTTTGTGGTTTATTTATCTGTAGCATCGACTTATGCGCCAATAGCCAAGGCGCACCTTTCAACATAGACATAATCAATTTCCTCAGTTAAAAGTTTTAAGCAAACAACTCAGTTGCGACAAGTATCATATAAAATGTCACAAGTTAAATATTCCTGTGAATTAAGGATATTTCTCGAAAAAAAACCGATTAAAGTAGGGTAGGCTAAACCAATGTTTTTGCCCAAAACCATTAATTAAAAACTAATTTAGCCTAGCTAACAAAACAATATTTAAGCTAACAGAAAGCTTGTATAGACTTTAATATATGACACATTATTCGTATTTGTCAACATGAAACCCAAAAATAATCCACTCCGTCGTCAACCCCAACAAAAGCGTAGTCAAGAAAGAGTTGAAAGAATTTTAGATGCAGCAGCTATAGTATTTGATGAGGTGGGTTTTGAAGCTGCAACCACTCATGCGATCGCATCTCGGGCAGATACCGCAGTAGGTTCACTCTATCAATTTTTTCCTGACAAGTTAGCGATTTTTAATGCTTTGGAGTTACGCCATATTGATCGAGTGTATGTCATCTGGGATAAACTATTGCGTCCAGAAATTATACAATTACCTTTTCCTGATTTCATTCACACAATGACAAGGGAATTTCAAAGATTGTTTGAGCAACCCACCTCACGAATTATTTTTATTCAATTTTTCACCTCGCCAAGCATTTTTAAAAACATCGATGATAGCTTTACTCAAAAAGCTATTCAATTTACGGCAAAGCTATTACAAACTCGTAATCCAGCTTTATCAGATAAGCGCAGTCAGTTACTAGCAGAAATTTGTGTTCATGGAATCAACACCTTAATTTTGTTAGCGTTACGCAGTAACCAATCTCATAGTCAGGAGATTTTTATTGAGATTGAAGTTTTACTAAAAGCCTATTTAAAAGCAGATATTGGGGATGAAGTCATTAATAATAATTCCCTTCAGCAGTGGGAGAAACTTGCGAAATTTCATAAACTTAACTATCGTCAAAGTCTAATCTTAAAATATGCTAGCAACTGCCAAGAAATAACCATCAAAAACTGTTCCGCTATGTTTCCCGATGTATCTCGGCGCACTTTGCAAAGAGATTTAAAAGTCATGCTTGAGCAAAAATTACTTCTCTCTCAAGGTAATACAGATCAGCGTTGTTATTGTCTCAATTCTGAACTAGTAAACTTGTGACAACTTACGACAAAAAGCAAGTTTCAATATTTTCAATAAATTAACAATAACTTAAATCTTTGATACTTTACCCTTAATTAAACTTTAACCAATCTCTGAAAAAGTGATTACGAGAAATTAATAAAGATTCAGAATTTATAGTCATTTTAAGCTCTTTTTGCTATTTACATTGGGTTAAAAATAAAATATGCCAGACATAATTACAGGGGAAAAAACTTCAGCAAGTCCTTATGTTGTTGATGCTCAAACAGATGGTCTAAGTTATGACATTACTCCTCTGATAACAGTTGGGGATTAAGTTCCTTTATTGGAAGGAGAATTGGGGAACTTTACTCCAAGCTCGACTGAAACTTTTGCTATGGCTGGCATTCCTGACGGCTTAGGATATGTGGAAATTGACGGTTTCAACTACGTCTTTATAAACCACGAATTGAGTGCTGCTGAGTTAGACGAAGAGGGTGACACAGATACTCAGACTGCTACTAATTCCACTGGTGAGCAAGTTATCAATGGTGCGCGGGTTTCTTTATGGCAATTCGACCAAGATTGGAACTTGCTTGGGGGTAAAAATTTAATTGAAGATGTTGTTCTCGATGGAGTAACTTATCAACTCAATACCACTACTGGTAATTACGAAGACTCTTCAGGTAATGTTCAGTGGACTCCTATTCCTGATGATATTGCTGTCAATCCTGATCCTAGTGTCCTCAGTGACTTTGTAGATTTTGGACCCAACACTGTCATTGAGCGTGACCCTATTACTGGTATGTTTCCCGATACTAACGTTCTTGTTAGTCCAGATTTTAGATCTACTAACTTTTGATAATTTAGTAGGTTTCTATGAAATTATTGACGAAAATGGTGGTATCGATACCGATGGTGATGGGATTGTTGATTTCACACCCGAGCAAGATGGTTATGCTCAAGCTGCTATCGAAAATCGCGTTGATAATTGGGAGTTACGAGCAGGAGGTTTGGAAAATACCACTGCTCAACAATTTGGTGATGTAATTCTTGCTGGCGATCGCTTGTACGCTCCTGTGATAGTTGCTAATGCTGGTAATCTTGGTTTTGACGGCTTTATCGATGCTGAAAATGCAGAAACAGATGGTGTATTTAACGATGCAGCTAACTTTATAGAAGATATAGTTGCTTATTTTGCTTTCGTCGGTGCTAACCCCGATGGAGCAAGACACCTACAAGCTAACGGTAATAACACTTACGGCTTTGAAGATTTGCCATCTAACCTGGGAGTATCTGACAACGACTTCAATGATGCTGTTTTCCAATTCAATTTTGTAGCTTAGAGCAATTGCGGTGCAGCACCAGGCGGGATAAATTACCAAGAAATCAATTTCTTGGCTAATATCTCAAGTAGGGGTTTGGCAATGTCAAACCCCTACTCAAGATGACTTTTATCTAGTTTTCATAACCAAGAGTTATTTAGGAGTAAGTAATTTATGTTTTCAACGACTAAATTAGAAGATTATTTTGATTTTTTCTCTGACGATGAGATCTGTCTTAAAGGACATCGAATCGGTATTGATAATGTACTGGATTATTACTTAGAAGGATATACATCAGAGGAGATTAGTGCCAATCTGCCTAGTTTAAGCTTAGAAAAAATCCACGCTACCATTACTTACTATTTGCATAATCGAGCGCAAATTGATGCTTACTTACGGCGTTTAGCCCAGAAGCGAGAAAAACACTATCAGGAATGGAGTGCTAATCCTTCTCCTTTAGTACAACGTTTAAGAGCAGAAAAAGCAAAACGTTTTGAGATAAAGCTAAAGGAACAATGAAAGTTAGTTTCTTGCTAGACGAAAATTTGTCGCCTCGGCTTAAGTTAGCAACATTTCGTCTTAACCCTCAAATTGATATACTGCGTGTGGGCGATATAGGTGCGCCAGCTTTGGGAACTTTAGACCCAGAAGTATTGATTTATTTAGAGCAGTCGCAGCGCATCTTGTTAACAGATAATCGAAAAAGTATGCCAGAACATTTGGAAGCACATTGGGCTAATGGTGGATTTATTTGGGGATTATTCTGGTTACGTCCTAAAGCAACAATAAGAGAGTTGGCAGAAGACTTAATCCTAATTTGGGAAACGACTGAAGCGGAAGAATGGAAAGATCAACTAATTTGGATTCCATTATAGGTGAATAAGTCCCGTTAGAAGTAATGAAAGCTTCAGTGGCTTTCATTACTCCAGACATTTAGTTTTAATAGACAATAGTTTTCTCGAATTGTGATGCAAACTGTTGACTAATCATGGGAGCTTTACCTAGTAATCACTAGATGAAGTTAATTGAAATGTGGTTTGTTGACCAAACACATCATCTATGTTTTGATAGCCAAGCTCTGAGGGAAAAGAATTAGATGCGAATGGTGATGCTGGAGGCGCGCTGTCAGAACCAAAAAGGTTGGTAATCTCACTATCAGGCAATGGCATATCGTTGTGTTTATCAACTAAATAAGCTAAAGCTCCTGTAAATCCAGCATTGTAGTCTGTCGCTACTTCATTAGAGATATAATCATCCCTTCTATCATTGTAAGCACTATCATTAGGCTGACTCGGTCCCCCTACTAACGCTCCATACAGAATGTTTTGAGTGTCACCGCCATTGATATTGTTATTGAGAGAACCATGAGCTCCTCGGTGGTGAGGATTTTGAGGATAATTATTACCAAAACCTATTTGATAACTAAAGTTATTAGGATTATCTCCTAACATATAGTTAATTTGGTTCTCAGCGAATTGAGAGTATTGACCGCCTTTATCATTTACTGTATCCGCATAGATACCAGCAAGCATGGCTGTGTTGGCAGCATAGCGATTGGCTCCCCATTGATCTAACCAAGCTAGTCCTCCTTCTGTATAAGTAGGAATTCCACCATTGCTTTTATCTATCATCCAGCGATCTAGCCAACCTTCTACTTGAATTTGATATTGGGTATCTCCTGTTTCTTGGGCGAGTAAGATAGCCGTACCATACTTTTTATCATCCCAGTTTTGAGTGAAAGGAGCATATTGGATGCCGTTGGTTTCTTGATAGTACTGCTCTGCTTTAGCCAGATATTGCGTATCAGTTTGACCTGCTGCTGTGGTGGCTTTATGTAACCAAGTTGCACCCCAAGCCAGTTCATCGGTATAACCACTCCAAGAATTGTAGAAATTCCGTGCATCAGTGATGGAGTCAGAATATTTACCTTTATAAGTTTCCGCAAACTCATAAAGCTTTTGAGCTTGAGTAAGTAGCTGGTCAGCATAAGCTGGATCGCTAGAGCGGAAGATAATTGAAGCTGAAGCTAGAGCAGCAGCAGATTCCCCTGCTAAGTCTGAGCCTGGATTTTGAGCGTCAATTTGATAAGTTGGTCGATTCATAGTCATAATTTCTGGAGGACCCCAGAAAGAATGATCCGCTTGTCCATTACCTACTTGTCCGTAGAATACATCATCGGAAACATCTGCTGTGCCTTTATCATCATAGGCTTTGAGAATGTAGTCAGTTCCCCACTTGACCGCATCTAATACTTCGTCTTGCTGACCAATCTTCTCATAGGCATCGCTATATTCATCTGCACCCCAAGCCAGCATAGTCATACTTGCTGCCATAGGAAAACCGAATTTTACATGGTCACCTGCATCGTAATAACCACCAGTGAGGTCACGTTCTACATCGGCACCATCATTGAGGGCAGAATCGCCACGCCAGGGGATTCGGTTATCTGCTGGTAGTTCACCAGATCTATTTGCTTCATAGAATAGGAATGACTTTTGCAATGCTTCAGCATAGTTGAAGTCTCCTGGATTGCTAGGAGTTGGTGTGGGAGTAGGTTCTGGTGTGGGTTCTGGTGTAGGCTCTGGTATG
Source organism: Xenococcaceae cyanobacterium MO_167.B27 (assembly GCA_030065935.1). Lineage (GTDB taxonomy): Bacteria > Cyanobacteriota > Cyanobacteriia > Cyanobacteriales > Xenococcaceae > JASJCP01. The sequence continues at coordinate 125,992 of JASJCP010000008.1, read as the reverse complement.
GGTTCTGGTGTAGGCTCTGGTGTGGGTTCTGGTGTGGGTTCTGGTGTAGGCTCTGGTATGGGTTCTGGTGTAGGAGTGGGTTCTGGTGTGGTTCGACCTACTATCTCTCCGTTCAACTCAAACACTCTAGGTTCGTTAGGTGCAGAACCTTGTCCCTGAAAGCCGAAGGTGATAGTTTGATTAGGATCGATTGTCCCATTGTAGGGTGCGTTGCCAATGACATAAGTGTTCCCATTACGGCTGACTATTTCTGCATTCCAGATTTGGGTAATATCACCAGCAAAATCAAATTCCAGAGTCCAACTGTTGAGATTACTATTGCCTTGATTGGTAATTTCTACTTGACCTTGGGAACCACTGCCCCAATCATTGATAATCGCAAAATCTACTTCAGAATTGCTGCCGAGCATTGGGTCAACTGGGTCAACTGGGTCAACTGGGTCAACTGGATCAACTGGGTCAACTGGATCAACTGGGTCAACTGGGTCAACTGGATCAACTGGGTCAACTGGGTCAACTGGGTCAACTGGGTCAACTGGATCGGGATTTGAGCCTATTATAGTACCAGTATACTCTGGCTGTGTGTGATTAGGATTAAAGGAAAAACCTAATACACGGATAATATTACATACGGTAGTTTACATAACTAATAATTAATTTTCTGAGAGCCTGCTTAAATTTCATTTCTATTGACGTTTGAGTTTTGTTTCAGGAGAGGAGATAGGATCGAACAGCTCCTCCAAACTCAGATTATTAACAATTGGCAAACCAAAAACTATGAGCGATCGCTTCGCGCCTCGCCCTAGGGAAGATCGCATTAATTAATAGTATCCTGAAAGGCTCGATCTTCAAGAATAGCTTTCTTTTGATAACGAGATTTTAAGTTAAGCTAAAATTTAGCTGAATTAGGTATATTCTAGATTTTTGATTCGCAGAAGCAGATATTGTGAATGACTATAAAGTTGGTGGCAGTTTGCCGATGGATGCAGTTTCTTATGTAGTGCGTGCTGCAGATCGCCAACTCTACGAAGCATTGAAACGAGGGGAGTTTTGTTATGTCCTCAATGCCCGTCAAATGGGCAAATCCAGCCTAATGGTAAGGATGATAAACCATTTGCGACAAGATGGATATTGTTGTACAGCGATCGATTTGACCCGCATTAGTGGAGCAAAAGTTACTATCGAGCAATGGTACAAAGGGTTGGTAGTGGAATTATGGCAAGGTTTTAATCTATTTGACAAAATCAATCTCAAGCAATGGTGGAAGGAACGCCAAGATTTATCTTTAATTCAAAGATTGAGTCAGTTTATTGAAGAAGTATTATTAGTTGAGACTAGAGACCAAGACAATTCTCTAGAACCGCCAATAGTTATTTGTTTTGATGAAGTAGATAGTGTTTTAAGTTTAGATTTTTCGCTCAATGATTTTTTTGCTCTGATTCGCTTCTGTTATAATCAGCGTAGCCTCAATCCTCAGTATCGACGTTTGAGTTTTGCCTTGTTTGGTGTGGCTACACCCTCAGATTTGATTAACGATTATCGATGCACACCTTTTAATATTGGTTGCGCTATTCAACTCAATGGATTTAATTGGCAAGAAGCCAAGCCTTTATTGGCAGGGTTCCCAGAAAGCATTGGCAATCCGCAATTAATTCTCAAACAAATTCTAACTTGGACTAACGGTCAGCCTTTTCTCACCCAGAAGTTATGTCAACTAGTTCGGGATTACTCTTCACAGAACCAGTTGAATAATCAAGAAGATTGGCTGGAACAGCTAATCCAAACTCAGATTATTAACAATTGGCAAACTCAAGATGAACCAGAACATCTCAAAACAAAATGCGATCGCATTTTGAGTAACGAACAAAAAAGAGGTTCTTTATTGGCAATGTACCAGCAAATTCTGCAACGAGGATTTATTCCTGCGGATAATAGCATTGAGCAACAAGAACTAATGCTTTCGGGATTGATTATTAAGCAAAAAGAGAAGCTTCAAGTCCGCAACCGTATCTATCAAGAAGTTTTTAATCTGTCTTGGGTAGAAACACAACTATCTCAATTACGCCCCTATTCAGAGGCTTTGAAGGCTTGGCAGCAATCTCAATACCAAGATACCTCCAGACTATTACGAGGAAAAGCTTTACAGGATGCCCAAAAATGGTCTTGGGATAAAAGTTTAAGCAACCTGGATTACCGTTTTTTGACCAGCAGCGAAGAATTAGATAGAAAAGAAGCACAACAGGCTTTGGAAGCAGAACGGGCTCAAGAAATCAAAGCCCGACTTATAGAACAGCAAAAAACCGCTCGACTGCAACGCTATGTTTTAATCGCATTGGTAATTACTTTGTCGAGTATTTTAGGTTTTGGTGCGATCGCCTATAGACAATATCGTCAGGCGATGCTGAACGAAATTAAAGCTCTAAGTAATTATTCTGAAGCTCTCTTTGCTTCCGATCGGAAATTAAAAGCTCTGATGACAGCGATCAAGGTCAAGCAAAAATGGCAACAGCTTAACTATCAAGATGAAGATACCGATAAACAGATTGAATCAATTTTACGGCAAGCAGTATATGGAGTTGATGAATATAATCGCTTGTCAGGACATAGCGAAGTAGTTTTTGGGGTAGATATCAGCCCTGATGGTCAACTAATTGCTTCTGCTAGTTCTGATCGAACTGTAAAACTTTGGAAAATGGATGGTTCTTTACTTCATACTTTGTCAGGACATCAAGCTGCGGTTTGGGATGTTGCTTTTAGCCCTGATAGTCAGCTAATTGCCACTGCTAGTCGGGATTATACAGTTAAACTTTGGCATCTAGATGGTCAACTGTTGAATACTCTCGAAGGTCACCAAGATGAAGTTTTAGGAGTTGCTTTTAGTCCTGATGGTCAACTAATTGCCACTGCTAGCAGAGATAAAACAGTCAAACTGTGGCAGCGAGACGGTACCCTAATTGATACTCTTAAAGGTCACAATAATTCAGTTTGGAAAGCTGTTTTTAGTCCCGATGGTCAGATGATTGCCACTGCTAGTGAGGATAAAACCGTTAAACTCTGGAAAATTAACAATTTCGGTCGTTTTCAACTCGACAAAACTCTCAACAGTCACACCAATGAAATTAGAAATGTAGCTTTTAGTGCTAACGGTCAGACCATAGCCTCTGTTAGTCACGATCAAACTGTCAAGCTCTGGCAAGCCGATAGCGGTCAATTATTACATAGTTTAGAAGGACATAGTTCTTCTATAGTTGCAGTTGTTTTTCATCCTGATAACCAAAAAGTCATCACCGCTAGTTGGGATGGTACGGTGAAAGTCTGGAGTCTTGAGGGTGCTTTATTAAAGACAATTAATATTGAAAGAAAGAGAATTTGGGATATTGATATTAGCCCTGATGGTAATAGTATTGCCACTGCTTCTGAACAAGATATCGTTAAATTAGCTAAATTAGATAATCCTTTATTAAAAGTATTGAGAAGTCACAGCGCACCGATTATAGATGTAGCTTTTCATCCTCAAGGAGAAATGATTCTCACCGCAAGCGATGACCGCAAAGTTAAATTATGGTCTAAAGATGGTTCTTTGCTAGATACTTTCCAAAACCAACAAGACTCAGTTTTAGGAATTATTATTAATCACGATGGACACAAACTGGTATCTGGACATTGGAATGGTGCGATTGACTTGCTAAAGATGGAAGATTTAGATCGACCTCAAATACTTTTATCCAAAACTATTCAAGGTCATAAAGTTGGTGTATGGCGAATTGCTATTAGTCCTAACGGTAAAATAATTGCTACTGCTAGTGAAGATAAGACGGCAAAACTCTGGGATTGGCAAGGTAATTTAATTGCTAGTTTGGATGGTCATCAAGATGTGGTGCGAGATATTGCATTTACTCCCGATGGTCAGATCATAGCGACAGCCAGTTACGACCAAACTGTCAAGCTTTGGAATACTCGCGGAGATATGATTAAAACCCTGGATCGAGATAACTATAATGTTAGGTCAGAAGGAGTATTGGCTATTAGTCCTGATGGCAAACTTATGGCAACAGCAGATCTTGAGGGGATAATTAAACTGTGGCAGATAGATTACTCTTCAAATCCAGTTACCATCACATTCAATCAATCCCTCAAAAGTCATACGGAAGAAATCAGAAAAATTGTTTTTAGTCCAGATGGTCAATTAATTGCTTCTGCTAGTGGGGACAGTACTATTAAAATTTGGCATCCCAGTGGTAAATTGCTCAAAACTTTCTACGGACATGATGAAGCAGTATGGAGCATTGCTTTTAGTCCAGATGGTAAAACCCTTGCTTCTGTTAGTGAAGATAAAACTGCCATTATTTGGGATCTGTTACAGATGTTTGAACTAGATTTATTAGCTGCTGGCTGTAGTCAAATACGGGATTATCTACAAACTAATATAGAAGTTAGTAAAAGCGATCGCAAAATTTGCGATTATAAATAACAAGTTACTCTAAAGTAGATTTAATTTCTAATAAAGGATTAGGCTGAGATTGAGAAGATCCTGGTTTCGGAACAATAGTAAGATATGGTTGCAATAAATTATCTTCTACCCAAGCAGAATAATATTTAATAGTAGCAATTCCGCCGAATCCTTCTCCACGATAGGCAAAAATTGACCAAAATAAGCGATCGCCATAAACTACTACTTGAGAAATTTCAGGATCTCCTAATTCTATTACTCCTGCTTGTTTGGCTTGTTCTAGATTGTATAGTATCTGCTGTTGTGGTTGAGGAGATTCAGGGGTAATCAATTCAAAAATAGCTTGTTCTGCTTCTCTGGGAGAATTGCGATCGAGTTTTACTTTATATTGATATTGTTTGCCTTCAAGTTCAATACTTTGGTATTGTCCCAATTCAGAATTATCTTTAGAATCTGATTTAGCTATTTCTTCAATAATCCAATTGTTATTAGCATGACATAAAGTAAATTTATGTTTAAAACTTTTAAAAGAGATCGTATCTGTATCCGGAATAATCTCTTGGATTTGAAAGTCAAAAGCATGATAAAAGCCGTATTCTTGACTATCAATTTTAATTAGAGGTAAGTCGTTTGGTGGTAGGGGACAATTAACAGTTGTTTCAGGGGTTTCGGTAGAGGTATTGGTATTAGTTACAGGGTTACAACCACTAATTAAACCTAAACTAAGTAAAGTTGCGATTAAAATTCTCATTGTAAGCATTCTGTTGGAGTAATTTGTGATATTCCCCATTAAGCTAATATTTCTCAAGATAACACTTGTTTCATACTTCCATCTTCAAGCAAGCATTGCCTATTCACAAATCTCATTAAAGCATTGTCACAGTTGATGTTTTGAATCCATCTCCATAAAATTCTTAGTAAAGTAATCCTGATAAAGCTTACAACTAACTACCGCCTCATTACCTATCTGTTTAATTAATCCCATACTACTTAACTTATAAGCAACAATTGGTTTTAACTGTAAAGGTTGATTACTCTGAAGGAGAAGATTAAAAAACTCAGCCAATTCAGGTTCTTGTTGTAAAGTCAACCACTGACGACGTAAATGACGATGATAAATACCTTGGGGAGTTGAAGCTGTTTGTAATAGTTTTTCTAGGGTAATTTCTTTACGACTAAGATGATATAAAGCAATTTGAATTAGCCCAGGATGACCACCAACTAAATTTATTAACTGTTCCGCTTCTTCCCCCGATTGCCAATCTAATTGATATTTTTCGGCTAACTTTGTTACTTGGTTAAGCTCGAAGCTTTTTAATTGAATGGGGAACCCAACATTAAAAGGAGATTGATAAATTTGCAGGGGAATATAAACTTCTGTGGAATGTACAACAATCAAACGTAGCTTTTGCCAAATAGGTGTTATTTTGGCATCTTCGTACCAAGAACGAAATAGCGGTAAAACATCTTTCGCTACTTGAGGATATTCAAAAATTAGATTTAATTCATCAAATGCTAATACTAGAGGAGAGTTTATCTGTTCGAGAAGATAACATCGGAAATATAGACTGCAACTGACTTTACTGCCAATATCATCATCCCAATATTGCTCAAGCTTTGCTTCAAGATTAAGTTGCTGGGTAACACTAGCGCAGAGAAAACGTAAAAAGCGGTCTAGATCGCTGAGAATAGCGCAGTCAATTTGCTCAAAATTAATAGTAACTATCCGATAGTTTTGATGAACAGCATGATTCAAAATTCTCAGCAGCAATGAAGTTTTACCCATTTCTTTAGGAGCTTTAATAAGAATTAAAGCTCCTGGTTTTTTAATCTCTTCATAAACTTGCTCTTCTATTGGTGGACGTTCAATATAAAAAGGAGAGTTTAGAGGTACTGCACCACTAGGATAAGTAGGTAAGATACTGGATTTGTATTTATTATTAGACTCTATTAGTAGGCGACAGTTTTTTTTAGTAACGTTTTTACCAAATAATTTAGAAAGCTTTTTGTATAGTTTGGGTGCAGCTACATTGGTTAGGTAAGCTGGGCTATAACCTTCTTTTTGACCAATTTCACTATAACTTAAATCTTCCAAAATTCCTTTTAACAGCAAGCCTTCCACCACATTTAAAGTGGATTCATCGAGTTCAATGAATTGTTGCTCAAGCAAATTGAGAAGAGAATCAAAAGTCATAAAAGTGTATTATTTTCCGAACACCACTGGATAATTTTAGAAAAAAAGTATAAAGTTGTAGCAAAATAGTCAATAACATCTAAAAAACAATTATTATAGATAAGATTGTAAGACTAAAATTTTTTCTAACATTTTTTTTATTATAAACAGTAATTACTGGGAGCGATCAAGAAAGACTAAACTCTAAGTACAAAAGCCTTTTAACCTGTTTTTAGCGGAAAACAAATCCACGTGAGGCTTTATGGACAGCAAAGACTTCCATATTTTTTTATAACCAGCCAAAGAAACGGTAAAAAATACCAGTTAAAAAAACCTGTCTTCGTCTCAGAAAAAGTTGTTAAAGGTTTATTGGCATAAGGTTTTCTCAGTCCGCCCATTAATTGTTGATAAATAATAAAAGTATAAGCAGTAAATACTAAAATAAAGTGAGGAATTAGACTGTCTTTTTTCCTCATTTGATATTCTTTTAAGCCTAACCAACATGAACGCTTCTCTATAAAATTTTGAGCTATAATTTCTATTTGAAAATGTTTTGACTATCCATTCTCCTGTTACTTTATCATCTAGTTTATTAGTGATTAAATAATCGATAAAGCGATCGCCAGAGCAAAAAATTCAAAGTGCAAGCAGGGTGAATTAAGCATTGCAGTGGCATTACTTAGCAAGGATGAGATAATCAAGATCGATGAATCTCTTGAAGAGATAGGTAAAGAATTACAATTAATTGCTGAACTCAATTCAAGTAATTTTAGCTTGAAAACTCAAGATTCATTTGATACTCAAGGACTTATTAGAATTGGTGGAAGTGTTTTAGGTGTAGCAGGAGTATTTTTGACTTTTGTTGTTCCTCCTGTTGGAATCGTGGTAACAATTGTTGGTGTATTAATTAATTTTATCGGTAATTTCTGGAAATCTAGAGAAGAAAAACGCCTTGAAGCTGTAGCTAAAATATCTAGTTCTCTAGAGAGCCAAATGAAAGAACAAAAACAATCTATTCTTAAGCAAACTCAAACCAACCTTAGTAAGTACTGTTCTAATGTATTTGATAATTTCAACCAATATTTTGATGAGCTAATTCAAGGATTAGAAGCAATATCAAGTAAATTGGAACAAGCTCAAAGAAGTTTGGATGCAACAGTTAATTATCTCAATTATGGATATGCCAAGCGAATTGTTGATTGGGCTACAGAACAAAACGATACTTTAACTATTAAAAATGCCAAAAGAACAATTGCTAAAGTTAAAAGGAATTTTGGTCGCAGCATTGATATAAAAACTCAAACTAATATTGAACTGAAAAAATCTTGCGACGAAATAAAACAAATTTTGCAAGAAGATATCTCAATCACAATCATTAACTAAATACTGATGAATTAAATTAGATTTTTGACTCTCTGCGTCTTTGCGTCTCTGCGCGAGATAAAAAAATCTCTCAATCAAGTTTTGATATCTAATAAAGGAGTAACCCAACTATGAATCAAAATCAATCTCAATTCAATGCTGCTGCTATTGGTGAACAATTTAAAGTTACCTGTAACAAGCTAGATAATCTTATATCTCAAAATCAGGATGAAAAATTATTAGCTATTAAGCAACAATTCCATCAAAATTTAGAAACATATAAAAAAGATGGTGTTCTGACTATTGCTTTCATTGGACAATATAGCGCGGGTAAATCTACTATCATATCAGCACTGACAGGTAATAGAGATATAAAAATTGATGCCGACATCGCTACTGATAAAACTACTAGCTATGATTGGAAAGGAAGTATTATTGCTAGAAAAGTTGGTAGTAATGAAGACTTTGAACAACTTAATAAACAAGCAGAATTTAATATACAAAAATCTTATGAACAAGCAGGAGAAGAAATACAAACTGTTGTAGATACAGTAGGAAAAAATATACAGCAAGATTTTGCAGAAGTTCTTGAAGGAGACTTAGTAAAACATTTTGTTGCGAGTTTGGAGCGTAAGCAGAATATATCAGTAGAAAATATTAATAATCATCTCGATCTGGAAAATCTGAAAGTTCAAATTAGCAATCTAAAGAAAATTGACAAAATAGTTGGAGGAAGTATTCAACAATTAGCTACTAAAGGAGCAGGAAATGTCACTCAACAAGGATTTTTTTATAGTGCTACTAATGTAGCAGGAGGAAATTTACATCATGCAGTATATGGTGTTGGTAAATTTTTGGGTTTTAAGTTTCAACCTTGGGGTGCAGTTAATCTAGCTAAAAATATTGCTAATGTAGCAAAATGTGTAGGTCCCGCTCTTGCTGTTGCTGGGTTTGCAGTAGAGGTTGCAAATACCATTAAACAAAGAGAAAGAGAACAACAAATGGCTGATGTTCGTCGCGATATTACCAGCCAATTTCAAGCTATAGGAAAAGATTTAGAAAGTCAGCTAGGAATACAAGTGGGTGAGTTTAACAACCAATTTTATGGAGCAATTAACCAGAAAATTGCTGATGCTAGAAAACAAAATGAAGAAGCGATTGCGTCATCTAATACTTGGATGCAAGAATTATTAACAATTCGTCAGGAATTTGAAACTATTTTAAAAACTATTAGTCTTGCTAGTACAAATTAAAAAATATAGAGCGCGATAAATCACCAAGAAATGAATTTCTTGGCTAATATCTCAAGTAGGGGCAAGGCAGTGCCTTGCCCCTACTCAAGAGGACTCTTATCTAGTTTTCATAACCAAGAGCTATTAATCTGCATATCCCAAATCTAAAAGAATATACAGAAAAACCAATCTGATCAAAGTGATCGCGGTTAAGCCACTGACGAGGCAGAGGAGGGTTTTGACGAATTGATTGGTGTCAGACCAAAGTAAGAAGGCTGTAGTAAGTGCGGTGAGAACAGTTCCAGTTAAGAACCACTCCCAAAGTCCAGGCGTACATCCAAAATAAATCAAACAGTAATACGGCTTTAAAACTTGGTAATTAACAACAATGAGTAAGCGGTCAACTAAGCGAAACACTCCCAATCCACAGACAAAGATAGCAAAGGCTTTGCTGAGTTGATTTGGATGAAACCATGCTAACAAAGCTACACAAATGCCTACCATAAGAGATAGCCAATCATTAATCTTAAACAAGCCACGTTCACCCAATTCCATAAGAAAAGTGATGCCCCAGTATTCTTTCTGAACTGCCCACAACTGTTGAGGACTCAATTCCAGATCCGTAATTTCATAAAATTGTGACCCTATGATATTTGCCCCTTTCTCCTGACAACCAATAGATCGCCCATCGTACCAAGCGCGACAATTATTGCTGAGTTGAGATTGGTATTCACTGTGTTTGGTGAAACTGAGGTCTAGCAAACGATCTTGAATTTCTGTCTGGCACTCAAATTGCTGTCCTCTTTCTATACAGTCAAAGATAGGATTGGGTAAGTAAACGGTAGAGTTACTTCCAGCATTAATATATACGCTCTCAAATGGCGTATGATCTGGTTGATATGGCGCATTGGAAAACAGCAGGGATAGAAAAGCACTGAATAATACAATCCATAAACTGAGCAAAAATCCCGATAAGAATAATACTGTTCGACGCATTTTTCTTGTCTTTTCCAATGTTTGGCTGGTGGAGTCTAATGTTGATCATCCTAAACCGTAAAACCGCCTGTTTTTTAAACGGCGGATATCAGGTTATTTTCCTCTCTTATCGCCAGATAAATCTGGCAGTTAATAATATTGCTTTCCAGTATTCAGTAGCAAACACTAAAAACCCAGTTGCGACATGATGACAACTGGGAAAAAACTATTTATGAAATAATACTGGTTGTTACCAACTAGACTTAACCACACCAGGGAGTAAGCCTTCGTGCGCCCACTCTCTGAGAACATTACGAGATAAACCAAAATCACGGTAATAAGCTCTGGGTCTTCCTGTCACCATACAACGGTTACGCTTACGACTAGGCGCACTGTTACGGGGTAATCTTTGAATTTGGCGATGAATTTCCAGTTTTTCTACAGGATTTGTCGCTTTACGGAATTCTTCTTTTAATTCTGCTCTTTTAGCTGCATATTTTTCTACTAGACGAGCGCGTTTCTTTTCTCGCTCGACCATACTTTTTTTTGCCATAAATCTTATTCGTATTATTTAATGCACAGCTTCCTAGTATATCGCGAACTAGAGGCAGAATGGTAGTTAATGTTGCGCCAAAACTTTTTCTAAAGCGGTAAGTAATAGCAAAACATTTTCAGGACGACTATTGTACCCCATTAAACCAATACGCCAAACTTTACCGCCTAATTCTCCTAAACCACCAGCAATTTCAATGTTGTACTCTTTAAGCAACTGACTTGATACTGCTTTGCCATTTACTCCTTCAGGAATTCTGACAGTTGTTAGGGTAGGAAGACGAATTTCTTGGGAGACATGACATTCTAATTTTAAGTCTGCTAAACCTTCCCACAGTAGTTCCGCATTTTTTTGATGTCTTTGCCAACGCTGTTCTAAACCTTCTTCTGCTATTAAGCGTAAAGCTTCTCGCAAGCCATAGTTCATGTTAATGGGTGCAGTATGGTGATAAACTCGATCCTGTCCCCAATATTTGGTTAGAAGAGACATATCCAGATACCAATTAGTAACAGGTTTACTGCGACTGTTAAGTTTTGCTACGGCTCTAGGACTCATGGTAAAAGGAGAAGCACCAGGAGGACAACCAATACCTTTTTGACTGCAACTATAAGCTAAGTCAATACCCCACTGATCGATGAATAGAGGTACACCCCCCATACTAGTAACTGTATCTGCTAATAAGAGACAATCATATTTTTGACATAACTCTCCTACTCCTTCTAAGGGTTGACGTACTCCTGTAGAAGTTTCTGCATGAACTAGGGCGAGTACTTTTGGGCGATGGGTTTCGAGGGCTTGTTTGATTTCTTCAAGGGTAAAAGCTTCTCCCCAAGTTTTGGTGATTTTCCGTACATCTCCACCATAGCGAGTTGCCATCTTGACTAAGCGATCACCAAAATAACCTTTAACTCCCACTAAAACTACATCTTCTGGTTCAACCACATTAGCTAAAGTAGCTTCCATCGCTGCACTACCAGTACCACTTACAGCAATAGTAAGTTCATTTTCTGTTTGCCAAGTGTAACGTAGTAAATCCTGTATTTCGTCCATCAAGGCTAAAAAATTGGGGTCGAGGTGTCCTACAGGAGGATGACTCATAGCTGCTAAGACCCTAGGATTGACGTTAGCAGGTCCTGGTCCTAAAAGTACCCTGGGAGGCATATTGAGTTGTGGTGTTTTGACTCGATAGCGATCGCTAATGGGAAGAGTACTAGTCATAATCATTTGTCATTTACCATTAAGCATTGAGTATTTATCATTTATCTAGTTCAATATGGTCAATTTGCCAGTTATCGTTATCTTTCTTATTGAAAAACTACTAGGGAGCTAATCTTTTAATTAACCAAGTACCATCTGCTTGTAAATAGTAGACTAAGCGGTCATGAAGACGACTAGGGCGACCTTGCCAAAATTCTATAGTTTCAGGTTCCAGACGAAATCCCCCCCAATGTTCAGGACGAGGTAAAATGTCTGCTTCTGCATAATAACTTTCTAATTCTTGTTGTTTTTGCTCCAACACTTCCCGACTGGAAATCACTTGGCTTTGGTTAGATGTCCATGCACCTATTTGTGAACTTTTGGGACGACTTTGGAAATAAGCATCGGACTCAGTCGGACTAACTTTGCTGACTTTTCCCTCAATTCTGATTTGTCTTTCTAAACGATCCCAGAAAAAAACTAATTCTGCTTGAGGATTAGCTATTAATTGCTTTCCTTTTTGGCTTTCGTAGTTGGTATAAAAAACAAAGCCCCTCTCATCAAAGCCTTTGAGTAAAACAATTCTAGCACTGGGCTTGCCATCTGGGGTTGCGGTTGCTAAGGTCATAGCGTTTGGTTCGAGTATTTCTGATAAGAGTGCTTGTTTAAACCAAGTCTCAAACTGTTTAACAGGATTGGGATTGAGATCGGTTGGTTCTAAGCCAGCGAAAGTATAATCTTGTCTTAAATCTGCTACAGACTGATTCATATTCAATATACTTTTAGAAAACTAATTTCATTATCATCAATAATGACTATTCCTCCAGCACAAAAAGCGATCGCCAATCTAATTGACTCCGCAGAAAGAGGAGAAATCGACCCTTGGGATGTACCCGTCATTGAAGTAATAGATAGGTTTTTGACAGAATTAGGTTTAACTGAAACAACATCATCCCCAACTCAAGAAGCAGACTTACCCCAGTCAGGTCAAGCCTTTTTGTGGGCTTCTATGTTGGTATTACTCAAAGCTGATACCTTAGCCCTACTCCAAGCTGTCGAAGAAGCAGAAACAGATAATAACTCCCTAGAAGAAACCCCTTGGGACGAAATTGAATCCCCCAATTCCTTACCCTCGGCTTTAGAAAAGCAAATTCGTCGTCGCACTACAGTACAACCCTTGGGAAAACGCAAAGTAACTTTACAAGAATTAATTGAGCAACTAGAACATATTGCAGCAGAAATTGAATCTGTTGCTACTAACAATCGTCCCAAGAAAAAATCAGCTTCTTCTCGTCGTGCTGCAATGAAGGCGATCGCAAAATTGGCACACAACGAAAATTTAACAGAATTAGCCTTGCAGTTAGAGCATTTCCTTTATCTTGATTTCCCACAACTAGCTGCTAACAATGATGAATTTCTCGACTGGGAACATTTATTAAAATGGTGGCAAAATAGTCAAAATGAAGAAAATAATGCGGAAAATAAAGACTCTAGAAACGATAGAGCAGCAATTTTTTGGGCTTTACTACTCTTATCTGCTCAGTCTAAAGTAGAACTATCTCAAGAAGAGTTTTATCAAGACCTGAGTTTGCGACCCCTCAAATTTATGCCAGGATTTTAGTAGTCTTTAGTAATCAATAGGAGCAAGGGAAACGGTGATTAATACTGAATAGTAAATACTCAATAGTAAATACTAATTAAGGGATTACTGATTTAGTTGATATAGTCTATTATTGGTAAACTGTAGTAGTTTAAACAAATTAAACATATATATTATTTTGTAGAGGAGAAACGTTCATGAAAGCCATGATTCTGGCTGCTGGAAAGGGAACTCGTGTTCGTCCCATTACATATACAATTCCCAAACCACTTATTCCTATCTTGCAAAAGCCAGTGATGGAGTTTCTCTTAGAATTATTAAGACAGCATGGCTTCGATCAGATTATGGTGAATGTCAGCCATCTCGCCCACGAAATAGAAGGCTATTTCCGTGATGGTCAAAGGTTTGGCGTTAACATCGGTTATTCTTTTGAGGGAAGAATTATCGAAGGAAAACTAGTGGGAGAAGCCCTAGGCTCTGCTGGTGGAATCAAAAAAATTCAAGATTTTAATACCTTTTTTGATGATACCTTTGTGGTGCTGTGTGGAGATGCTCTGATCGATCTAGACCTGACAGCAGCCCTAGAATATCATAAAAAGAAAGGTGCGATCGCCACAGTAATTACCAAATCCATCCCCAAAGAAGATGTCCCCAGTTATGGGGTAGTAGTTACCGATGAAGATGGTCGCATCAAGTCATTCCAAGAAAAACCTTCTGTAGAAGAAGCTCTCAGTACTGAAATTAATACTGGTATTTATATTTTTGAACCTGAAATTATTGACTATATTCCCCCTAATCAAAAATATGATATTGGGGGAGAGTTGTTTCCCAAATTAGTAGAAATGGAAGCTCCTTTCTATGCAGTGTCTATGGATTTTGAGTGGGTGGATATTGGGAAAGTCCCCGATTATTGGCACGCTATTCGAGCAGTGCTACAAGGAGATATTAAAAATGTTAAGATTCCTGGGACAGAAGTAGCTCCTGGTATTTATACAGGACTCAATGTGGCAGTTAATTGGGATAAAGTCAATATTCAAGGTCCTGTGTATATTGGGGGAATGACTAAAATTGAAGATGGAGCAACTATTATTGGTCCTACCATGATCGGTCCTAATTGTTGGGTTTGTAGTGGTGCAACGGTAGATAATAGTGTCATTTTTGAATATTCTCGCTTGGGTGCTGGTGTCTGTCTATTTGATAAATTAGTATTTGGTCGCTACTGTGTTGATAAAACTGGTGCAGCGATCGATTTACAAGCAGCAGCCCTAGATTGGCTAATTACCGATACTCGCCAAGAGCGTCCCTCAACAGAAGCAGAACACGAAACCGCCATCAAAAAATTACTCCAAAATGGTCACTAGGATGAATTATGAGGATTGAGGGATGAGGATATAAGTAGTAAGTAATAAGTAAGAGGTATCGTGCTAAGAGGTATCGCCCTAAGAGGTATCCCGATAAGAGATATTTATCCTTCACCCCTTCTTCCTTCCTCATCCTTAATCCTTCATCCTTTTTAAAAAGTGGGGAGGATTTCCCTACCCAGAGTGATTGTTTATCTATTAGCAATAGAACGATAGAATAAATGTTGATTGACAACATAGAGGACAAAATTAGTGCTGTCTTCACTTATTACTGACTTTCGGATCATTTTTGAACGGGATCCAGCAGCCCGCAATTGGTTAGAGGTTATTACTTGCTATCCAGGTCTGCAAGCTTTATTATTGCATCGCTTTGCCCATTGGTTATATCGCGTTGGTATCCCTGTTATTCCTCGCATGATATCCCATCTGGCTAGATTTATTACAGGAATTGAAATTCATCCAGGCGCACAAATAGGTCGAGGGGTGTTTATCGATCACGGCATGGGAGTTGTGATCGGTGAGACTGCTATTGTAGGAGACTATTCCCTAATTTATCAAGGAGTAACTCTTGGAGGAACGGGAAAGGAAACAGGAAAACGCCACCCCACCCTGGGGGAAAATGTCGTAGTAGGGGCTGGATCAAAAGTACTAGGTAATATTTTAATCGGCAATAGTGTACGTATTGGTGCTGGCTCTGTGGTGTTACGGGATGTTCCTTCTGATTGCACAGTAGTGGGAATACCAGGAAGAGTCGTATATCGTTCTGGGGTTAAGGTGAATCCTTTAGAACACGGTAACTTACCAGATTCGGAAGCTAATGTAATTAGAGCTTTAGTAGATCGCATCGAATCTCTAGAAGAAGAAGTCCAGCAATTGAAAAAATCTCACCATGATAGTAAGGCTCTAGTAGAAACAGTTTTATCGGAGTCAGAGAAAGGAGCAAGTTGTCAATTGCGAGATAAAGAAATTAGGGAATTTTTAGAAGGTTCTTCCACAGATTAGTTAATTAGAAGAATATTAAGAACTAGGGTGCAAATTTTCATCAATCAAATAAATTGATTACAGTAAAGAGTATAGATCCATTTATTTTTTTCAACTAAAACAATGGTTGATGCCATCATAATCATTATCTGCATTATTGCAGCAGTCAATATAGGCTTTGATAGCCTAAAGTTGCTACCCGAGGATATTTTAGAACAAGTATCTAACTTTGATGCTTTACGTTTCACTATTGCTGGTTTCGCAGCTATTATCGGTTTGGGTGTTGGAGTAGCAGTACAAACTACTTATAGTCGTCTAGCAAACCAAGTTAGTAAAACTCCCATCGAAGTTATTATCACTAGGGCAATTGGGTTAGTGGTTGGGTTGTTAGTAGCTAATTTAATGCTAGCACCAATGTTTTTACTACCAATACCAAAAGAATTAACTTTTGTGAAGCCAGCGATCGCGATTCTGGGTAGCATTATGTTCTCTTATTTGGGAATTAGCCTAGCAGATACCCACGGTAGAACCTTTCTGCGTCTGATTAACCCCAATAGTTTAGAGAGTATCTTAGTTGCAGAAGGGACACTGAAAGCCATATCCAGCAAAATACTAGATACTAGCTGTATCATTGATGGCAGAATTGAAAAGTTGTTAAAAACTGGGTTTCTAGAAGGACAAATTTTAGTACCTAAGTTTGTCTTACAAGAATTGCAACAGTTAGCAGATGCTAGTAATGATCAAAAGCGAATTCGGGGAAGAAGAGGACTAGATATCCTCAATCGTATTCAAGAGGATTTTCCTGATAAGATTGTGATTTGCCACACTGACTACGAAGATATAGATACTGTGGATGCAAAACTGGTTAACTTAACCCAGGAAATTAACGGTACTTTACTTACTAATGATTACAATTTAAGCAAAGTAGCCAATTTACAAAAAGTCTCGATTCTCAACGTTAATGATTTGGCACAAGCAATTAGACCTTTGTATTTACCAGGAGACAATCTAGAGTTAAAAATTCTCAAGCAAGGGAAAGAGCCACAACAAGGTATTGGTTATCTAGAAGACGGTACTATGGTTGTGGTGGAAGAAGGCGATAGCTATGTAGGAGGGGAAATTCAAGTGATTGTTACCTCTTCTCTACAAACTTCAGCAGGAAGAATGATTTTTGCCAAACCCTACTTTGATAACTATTCTCGGGTTGTATCGTGAGTGAGAGGGGATTAATCTTGCTACTTTACTAATGATTCTTGCTCCTTGGCGATCGCTAATAGCCCGTGCTTTACATCGTAATCGTTCTCAACCCCATAGTCGTTATTTGCAATTAGCTACAGTTAATCCTCAAGGACTCCCTACTAATCGCACTGTAGTATTTCGGGGATTTTTACACAATAGTAATCAGTTGCAAATTGTCACCGATTCTCGCAGTGATAAAGTATCCCATATCTGCTATCAACCTTGGGGTGAAGCTTGCTGGTACTTTACCAAAACTCGCGAACAGTTCCGTATTGCTGGTAATTTGACCTTGGTAACAGCAGATTTTGCCGAATCCAGTTTATTAAGACACAGACAACAAGCATGGCAAAAACTTTCAGACTCAGCAAGATTACAGTTTGCTTGGCCCAATCCTGGGGAATGTAGAATCCAAGAAACTGAAGCATTTGCAATCACTCCCCCCAGTGAGACTGAGCCGTTAGATAATTTTTGTTTATTACTATTAAATCCCCAAACAGTAGATCACTTAGAACTAAAAGGTGAACCCCAAAATAGACATTTATATGTAAGAGATAAAAATCAATCTTGGTTGATTCAAGAAGTTAATCCTTAAAGTTGCGTTTGATAAATTTCATAAGCTTGATAGATCATATAAATTGATACTACTACTAACAAAATATTAAAGGATAAACTTACAAATTTTTCGGGTAATCTAGGTAAAAAACGAGTACTCAACTGCGCTCCAATCAACCCAAAAAATCCTAAAATAATCCCTTCAAGAAATAAAACATTTCCCTTACTAGCGTGTCCTAAAGTGGCAGAAATAGAAGTAATAACGATTACTCCAAGACTATTTTGAATTGCTGACTTAATTTTTTCTCCTAGGAGTAACATTTGTAAAGGGACTAAGATTACACCGCCTCCGATGCCAAAAAGTCCCGCTAAAACTCCCGTAAAACCCCCTGTTAAAATCCTGGCAACTATGGGATTAAGACTTATTTTAGAATTTAATTCTTCTTGAGTTACTAGCTTTTTCCGAAAATTAGATAAAAAGATATTAACGATCAGAAAAATACTAAAAGCTCCCAATAAGAAATGGGGAGGAAATAAATCAGCTAACCATACTCCGATCTGAGCCGTAAAAATTGAAGGTAATCCTAGTAAAATGACTTTTTTCAAATCAAGATTACCCATGCGGTAATTCTGAACACTACCAGAAATAGAAGTCATCACAATCGCCAGACTACTAGTTGCTACTGCTTTTACTGGCAAATAACCCAAACCCTCGATAATAGGGACGAGAATAAGTCCCCCACCAATGCCTAAGACTCCCGATAGTAATCCTGCTAGTAAACCACACGCAGCAAAAATTAATCCATTAGATATATCCATAAAGCAGGTAGATTATAAATAAGTATTATGTCCTAGAAGATTAATATCATGATTCGTTGGTTGACTTGTTTGTTATTTCTCAGCTTTCTTTGGTTATGGGGTATGGATACAACAGCGATGGCTGTAACCACCGATACCCAGACGATAACGCCTCAAAAACTCAAAAAAGGGGAAAAATTAGCACAAAAAGCCATAAAAGCGACAAAAAAAGGGGATTTTCATCAAGCAGAAGCTTATTGGACCGAATTAATTGAGGCTTTTCCTGACAATCCTGCTGTCTGGAGTAATCGGGGTAACGTCAGGGTTGCTCAAGATAAACTAGAAGAGGCTATCTCAGATTTTGATCGATCTATTGCCATTGCACCTGAATATCCCGATCCCTATCTCAACCGTGGAATTGCTTATGAGAGAAAACAGGAATGGGAATCAGCTTTAACTGATTATAATCAAGCATTGGCCATTAATCCCCAAGACCCTGTAGCATACAATAACCGAGGTAATGCTAAAGCAGGACAGCAAAAATGGCAAGAAGCTTTAATAGACTATGAAAAAGCAGTAGAATTAGCTCCAGACTTTTCTCTCGCCCGTGCTAACCTGGCTTTAGTGACTTATCAAATAGGAGAACATCAAGAAGCACTGCGTCAGATGCGGAATTTAGTTAGAAAATATCCCATGTTTCCTGATATGCGTGCTGCTATTACTGCTGTACTCTGGGTTAATGGGAATCAAGGAGAAGCAGAAAGTAACTGGGTTGCAGCCGTGGGTTTAGATGGTCGCTATCAAAATCTTGATTGGCTCAAAAAAGTCCGTCGTTGGCCCCCTGAGATGATATCTGCCTTAGAAAGGTTTTTAACTCTGAGTTAGGTGAATTCAGTAAGAAGGATGAAGGATAAAAATAATTACTAATTACTAATTACTAATTTCGCTCTTTCTAATTTTTATATAGGTAAGTTAAGAGCGTACCTAGTAATTACGCTCTTTCCCCCTGACCTCTGACCCTCTGACCTCTGACCGATAATAATTTGTAATTACTAATTTCTAATTTTTATATAGGATTAGTAATTAGTAACTAGTACTTAGTAATTTCACTCTTCCCTCTGACCTCCTCTCCCAGTCTCCCAATCCCAAAATCATAAGTTTTATTTATCACCACAAGTAGGAAAGAGCCGTTGCTCTGTGAAATTTTCTAAATAATTACTTCGTTTCTAATACCTGAATATATGTTCATATATAATATAAGAGTAATTGTAATTTTGAGGAAAAATTATGACTGTTACAATGGTTAAATGTGCCTGCGATCGCTGCAATTGTGAAATATCTCTAGAAGAAGCAATAAAAAAAGGCGACAATTATTATTGCTGTGAAGCTTGTGCCAACGGTCACGTTAATGAATCTAGTTGCCAAAACTCGAAATGTAATTGTGGTGGAAATTAGGAATTTAACGATATAGAAAAAGCGCAACGAATGGGGGAGTTGTTGCGTTGATTGGGGGAGCCAAACCACTTAAGGATTGCTGTCAAGGATGCTCCATTTTCAATCCAAAATCAGCAATCGAAAATCCAAAATTGTGTGTTCAATTGGCTCTGGGGTTTCTCATGAATTAAGCTCGATGGAATAGCTTAAATTAGTAAGCTATAAAAAGCAAGGTCTAGATACTAGCCGAATACCTAGACGAATCAGAAGTTTAAAACTAAAATCCCATCATGCTAATGAATTAGTTAATTAACAAATTTTTGTTCTAGATATTCTTTGATTTCTTCTGAATTTTTATCAGAATAAGTCAAGTCTAAAAGTTCCAGCGTTTGTGCTTGCAAAAGCGGGAAATCTATCTTTATGCGGAGTTTTGGGGGATTTATTCCGCCAAATACTTCTTGAGATGCGTCAACAATAGCTTCTGATATAACCTCATTAAAATGCTCTAGCCATTCTCCTTGTTTGATGTAGTGAGATTTTTTGCCTAGTCTGTTTCTCCTCTTAATTTCGTATATACTGTTTCTCAGGGAAACTAGCCAGCTTTTAGTAACTCTCTTTTCTACTTGAATTTTAATTAAATGAATCAATAAAACTGTCAGATAGCTTTCTAAAGTGTTGATTTTATCTTGTCTCGACATTGTTTCTAATTCTTCAACAATCAAGATAGCTTCTTCATAATTTCTGGCTAATAAACAGTTTTTTAGTTGTAGTAACTCTTCCATGACTTTCAATCTAGCTAATCCCTCAATATCTTTAGTTTTTTTATCTGTAGCCTAAATTTAGAACAACTTTATTATCCCTCGCTATAAACCAAGATAGATAATTCAGCAGCAAGCTACATTCTGGGTAAAATACTGTTCTGTTTGAGCTTATTAACTAATAAGATTGAAGCCAAAATAAGGGCGATTCCCACAGTAGTAATAGTAATAATAGTTGTGGCGGAATTTCTCACAGCGATCGCTAATAAAGCCCAGATATAAACACCGACAAAAGCAATATTATTTTGTGTAGCTAAAATAACCCCAATACCACCAGCTACGATTATCATAATTACCGTCCAAATTTGGGGATTAATACCCCAACCATTCCATTGCCAATAGTCAAGTACTGTTGCACCATTAACAATAGTAGCAACGCTGATCCAGGCTAGATAGATACTAAGGGGATTTGTAACTAACCATCTTTCAGTTTGGGAAAGACCCTTGTTAGGTAAACGCAAGTAAGAAAAGATTAGTGGAATGAGGATACCCAACATTAAAATAAAGGATAGGGCAAACTGACTGTAGAGAAAACAGAAAATCCAAAGAATTTGGGCTCCAGATGCGATCGCCAGACCCCATCCCAATTTTACTAAAGTAGGGTTATATCTTTGACTAGGTAGTGCTTGATAGATAGCAAAACTGATTAACCCTAGATAAATCAGACCCCAAATAGCAAAAGCATAGTTAGCAGGAGTGATTAAAACATCACCAAATAGCTGGTTAGAGATATCCCCAATAGTCATACCTTTGGGAGGATTGAGATTAGCTAAAACATTAATCCCAAAAGCTGCAATAATTGCCACTAGGTTAGTAATCTGTCTGATTAAACTGTGATTTAATTTCATCAATCATGAATAAATTAATTATCTCGACAAAATCATTTTAAGACCTAGTCCTAACATAGCCATTCCGAATGATCTTTTGAGCCAGATCTCAGGTAAATTAATCGCAAATTTAGCTCCAATCAATCCGCCAATAAAAAAGCCTAGGAAAATTAGGAGTGCTACTTTAAGGTTGACATCTCCTTGTTGATAATAAGTCCAAGCAGCTAATAAACTAACTGGGGGTACTAAAAGAGCTAGGGTTGTACCTTGTGCGCTATGCTGAGAAAAACCAAATAGATATACTAAAGCAGGGGTTAATAAAACTCCGCCACCAATACCAATTAATCCACTAACTGTTCCTGTGATTAGACCTAAAATGAGATAAAGACCGACTTGCAACAATTTGACCTCCTGTGTCGATATCTTTTAAGTCATCTTGTTCTCTCAAGGAGACCCTCACAAGCGAGTGATGGGAGAAATTGAGAGTCAGGATTTACAAAATGCGTGCAGGTTTTTTGGTTGGAAACCTTGCTTTAAAACCAACTCCCATTTCTGGGGTAATGTTTGCCTCGTCAAAGTTAACGGTCGGTACTATCTCTTGTAGCACTGGTTTAACTCTTTAAGCCTGTTTAACTACTTGGTTCTAGAGCATGGAGCACCTCACGCACCCCAAGGTAGGAACTTTAACGCTTACCGTTAACGTAGCTTAAAAGCTGAAGTTTCAAGCTTAGACTGGTCAACTTAGGCTATTTTTCAAGCCCCCGCTAAAAGCGGTGGGTCGTTGACTAATATTTTTTATACCTTCTTATAGTTTAGTTTATCATTTACTTTACTTAGACAGATGACAGCAACTCCTAATACTTCTTTATCCTTTCCTGAAGCGATCGCATTTACTCAATCTTTAATGGAAAAAATAAGCGTAGGAAAACTAGAAGAAACTGAAATTCAAGAGCAAGTTACTTCTTTAGTTAGCACTAGCAATGGCGCAAGAGGCTTTTTTGTCGCATATCTTACTGCTGATTCAGCTTTAGCAGATAATCCTTCTTCTGGAGTAATACAAGCTTTACAGAATTCCCCCAATCTAGTTAGTGAATTACTAGTAAAAAATGTTGCTATGTCCGCAGCAATGGCGATTACCCACCGACGTAACGAAGATGAAACCGCAGCAACAGGATCGGATCGGGTTAACCGTCGCACCATAAATTTGATTCAACAATTAAATATGGATGCTGTAGATCGAGAATTAGAAGCTTTGAAAGAGAGTGTTACTAGTGAAGAGGGTAGCTATCAAGAGTTTTTGAAACGTTGGGGTTACGACGACGAACAAAAACAAGTTATTAATCAGGCGATCGCTAAATGCTTCGCTGAAGATAAGTAGAGCTATCAACTGCTATACTTGTAGTTAAAATTAGGGACTTGAGACAATCAAGTCCATTTTTTTTGGCATAAAAGCTTTGTAAAGAGTCGGTTTAAACCGACATTATATATGAGGCTTCAAAATTTATTTTCATATTGGAAAGGGACAGCAATTTAATTGCTGAAAACCCTTTAATTTTTTTCTCCTCTCTTATCTCTGACATTGTAAGCAACTTAAATTTCACTGTCTTACTGCATCGATACAAAAATCTAAGATGGTTTAACTAAAATTTATAACTATAGTAAGTACTACATGATAATGTTAAATACAAAAATAGTTCGAGTTAATTATATTAGTTACCCTCCAAACTATGGAAATAAATACTTTACTTAGTTCATTTGATAGAGAAGTCTTAACTCTTATTAATACATATTTTCCAGAATCTTATAGTTTTGATTTAAAAAATGAAGATAACTCTAAAATCAAAAATTCTTTACAAAAACTTGAATCATTAGACTATATTCTAATTCTTAGTAAATTATCGTACAAAAATTCTGAAATTTGGGATGTTTTAATCACAAATTTAGGACAAATAGAATTAATACAGTAATCTTTGTTAAGATTAATAAGATAAATATTAACCTAAAGTCAAATTCAATATACCATATTAAGTGTATTATATTTAGGGTAATATCTAAGATAATACAGTTAAGTTTGCATTAGTTATTTTAAGTATTTTATATAAGAATGTATTTTCTACGTAATTTTATATAAAATACTTATTTTTTAACATTACTGTTAAACTTAGCCAAAGCTACCTCTAGCTAATATTTTCATTTAATGATTAAAATACCTGCTTCGATGAGGAAGTAGTAAGTGGGGCGCAAGCCTTGCGCCCGTACATAAGTAATAAGTATGAGTTTCCCTATCGTCTATTGCCTATTTACTATTGACTATTGCCTATTCCCTCATAATTTATCCTTTCCCTCGTCTCCTCATTCCTCACTCCTCATCCCTTAAAGGCTTCCAGACTGGTAAGTAAAGCTGTACCATAAGCAGCTTCGGTGTATTGTGATTTAATTACTGGTACACCTAGACAACGCTGGCGTATTTGTTCCCATATTGGGTTTTTTGAGCCACCACCAGCCGTATAAACTCGAATTAATTTGTTAGCACCTAGTTCTTGGAGTTTTTCATAGCCTAATGCTTCGATACGAGCCATACTTTCTAGTAAGCCATGTAAAAAGGTTACAGGATTGTCGGGAAGGGGTTCTAGTTGGGGTGGTAAATTAGGATCGTTAATGGGAAAGCGATCGCCTTTATGTAACAATGGATAATATTCTAAGTTACTGGTGAGAGTAGGATCGATTTGAGAAGAAAGACTTACTAATTCTGCATCGGTAAAGAAGTGACGTAATACTGCACCACCAGTATTAGAAGCACCACCAGTTAACCAGAGATTTCCCAGTCTGTGACTATATATTCCGTATCTACTATCGGTAACAGGATGACTACTGAGTAATTTTAAGACTAAAGTTGAACCTAAAGAGGTAACAGCTTCTCCTGGTTGAGTCGCACCACTAGCAAGAAAAGCTGCAATACTGTCTGTTGTTCCTGTATATACTGTACAGTTTTTTGGTAGTGCAAAGCGATCTCCTATCTGATGGGTAATCTTTCCTATGGGTGTACCAGGGGGAAAGACTTGGGGGAAAAGCTTACTACAATCTAGATTTTGTAACCAAGTGGGATATTCTAATTTTTCTACATCGTAACCCAGTTTAAGAGCATTGTGATAATCACTGATTCCCAGTTTGCCATGAAGTAAAAAACTTAACCAGTCTGCTTGATGAAGTAAATAAACTGCTTCTGTAAATAGAGGTTGTTGTTGCCACCAAAGTAATTTTGCCAAACTAGAAGTAGCACTAATAACCACATGATGGGGTGGTGCTATATTTCTGATTTGATCTAAAACTATTTTTCCACGAGCATCGTTATATAAAATCGGATCGTCTAAGGGTTTTCCTGTTGCGTCGCATAATAATACTGTAGAGGATGTGCCATTTATTGCGATCGCATTTATTTTTTGTCTGATATGAGTCGGGATATTTTCTAATAGCCAATATAGAGTTTCTTGCCAAACTGTTGCTAAATTACTCGTTACTGAATTATCAAAA
Organism: Xenococcaceae cyanobacterium MO_167.B27; assembly: GCA_030065935.1. Classification (GTDB taxonomy): domain Bacteria; phylum Cyanobacteriota; class Cyanobacteriia; order Cyanobacteriales; family Xenococcaceae; genus JASJCP01. Next base: position 100,909 of record JASJCP010000008.1, on the reverse strand, counting down.
GCCGAGTTTATTGTATAGACAATTTCTTTCTGGCTATCTATAACAATTGCTCTTGCGCCAGAAGTCCCAAAATCAATCCCTAGAGAATAAATCATGCAATAAAAATCTGTTCGACAGTTAAATTTAATTCAGTCAAAAATAAGACTTAAATTTTAAGGTGGGCATTGCCCACCCTACCTGCTATTGTGAGAAACTGCTGCTACAGATATCTTGTTTCCTCATCCTTCATCCTTGATTCAAAAGACTTAAAGCCTTTTCTAAACGCTGTTTATCCCATCCTTTCTGATGTAATAGTAACCAAGATTGAATCAAATCGGGCCCGTGCATTTCTCCTGTTAAACCAGCGCGGAGACTACGCATTACTAAGCCTTTTTTCACCTTCAAGCTTTTAGTAACATTTTTGATAATAGTTTTCCCATCAGCTTCTTCTAGTAATGGAGCTTCAGAAATTGCAGCTATAACCTGTTCAATCACCTCTTTGACTCCTTCTTGCTGCATAAATTCTACTGCTTCTGGGGTGTATTCTACAGATTCAGCAACCAGTAAGCGAGTTTCTTTTACTACATCAGCTAGACGAGTTAGGTTGGGAATAATCATCGTAGTTAAACTTTCCCACCAATCTCTATTGTTTTCTAAATCTACTTCATACCCTGCTTGTTCCCAATAGGGTACAAGTAATTCTATCAATTCTGTAGCAGACATCTTATGAAGATACTGACTATTAATCCAGTCTAGTTTTGCCCAGTCAAATTTTGCACCAGCTTTATTAACTCGATCCAAATCAAACTTTTCTGCTGCTTCTGCTAAAGTAAAAATTTCTTCTGTAGAGTCGGGAGGAGTCCAACCCAAAAGAGTCATATAATTAGCTAGAGCTTGAGGTAAAAACCCCATCTTCCGAAAATCATCAATAGAAGTTACTCCATCCCGTTTAGAAAGTTTTTTGCCTTCTTGGTTCAAAATTAGGGGTGTGTGAGCAAATGTAGGTACTTTTGCGCCAAATGCTTCGTAAAGTAAGATTTGTTTAGCAGTATTAGCGATATGGTCTTCCCCACGAATCACATGAGTAATGTCCATATCCATATCATCTACAACTACCGCCAAATTATAGAGAGGTTGACCAACTTCAGAAGAATCTCCAGCACGAGCGATCACCATATCCCCTCCTAGATCGCTACCTTGCCATACTACTGTACCTCTAACAGAATCTTGCCAAACAATTTCGCGATCGTCGTCAATTTTAAACCGAATTACGGGTTTGCGTCCCTCAGCTTCAAAATTAGCTTTAGCTTCAGCAGTCAAATTACGATGACGGTTATCATAACGAGGTGCTAACCCTTTCGCCTTTTGTTCTTCCCGCATCTGGTCTAGTTCTTCGGGAGTACAATAGCAAAAGTAGGCTAAACCTCCATCTAAAAGAGTTTTAATTGCTTGCTGATACTTATCTAAACGTTGAGTTTGGAAAAATGGTCCCTCATCCCAAGTTAAACCCAACCAAGTCAAACCTGATTTAATATTTTCCGTATATTCAGGACGCGATCGCGCTTTATCGGTATCTTCAATGCGTAAAATAAACTTACCGTTATAATGGCGAGCGTATAACCAATTAAATACAGCAGTCCTAGCTGTACCGATATGTAAGTTTCCTGTAGGGGATGGAGCGATCCTAACTCTAACTGTCACAAAACACCTCTTGTTATAGATTCATGTTGAAGTTGTGTGCAGTATCCCATTGTAACGAGGTAAGGAGCTAGCAAAACAATTTAACTTTAATTATGAATTTTAATTCTGGCTGGCGTTTAATAAGTATCTGTGGAGTTGCTATATCTCTATTAGTTGGAGTTAACCTCCAAAAGTTAGTGATAAATATAGCTCCAAAGTCTGCTACAGATATCACCATTGTTAGACAAGAACCACCAACTACAGATAGTATTTTTGTATCTTTCAGGGAACAACTGGAAGAAAGCAGAAAAAAAAGCGAACTACTAGACGACGATACAGAAAAATTACTCTTGCGCCGTAAAAAATGGTTTCTATTAGCATTTTTAGTCTTTGTTTGGATAGCTTATCAAAGCCTAACTATGAAAGATGAATAAATCGATCGCCAAAACCATTTCTGTTTCATTTGATTTTTGGGAAAAACTAGATAATCCAAGCCAGATAAATTTTCTTAACCAATGTCAACAAGTTAGCTTATCAGCAGGTAAATTTATTTGTCTAGAAGGAGATGTTTGTAATCATTTGCCACTGGTAATTTCTGGAAGTGTTCGTGTCTATAAAATAGGAGCAAGTGGTAGAGAAATTACTCTTTATCATTTAGAAAAGGGTGATAGTTGTATCATGACGGCTTCCTGCATCATCAGTCAAAAAGAATTTCCTGCATTTGCCGTTACTGAAACTGAAGTTGAAGCTATTATTATTCCTGCAAATAGCCTCCGAAAATGGGTAATGCACAACCCTACTTGGCAAGAATATATCTTCGGACTACTTTCTCAAAGATTAGCTGATGTAATTGAAATAATTGAAGAGGTTGCTTTTCGACGGATGGATTGTCGAATTGCATCATATCTTATCAAAAATTGCGATCGCACTATTCCAACTATGCAGATCACTCATGAAGCTATCGCCCAAGAATTAGGAAGTTCTAGAGAGGTAGTTAGTCGGATTCTCAAAACTTTTGAAAAACAAGGATTATTATCTCTTTCACGAGGGATGATTCAACTAAAAAATTGGAACGAACTTGAGAAGATTGCCCAGTTGGGAAACTTTTGATGAAAAAATTTCTTATGTGACTTTATCACAGAACAAAAAAGTTAAATTTTCTATTGTTTTTCATAGATGACAAATTAGTAGGGCGATGCACTGCCCACCCTACTAAATAATGTGTATCTAATTCAAGTAAGAGGTGAAAATCAAATGGAAGAAAGTATCCCCTTAGAATGTCCTTCAATATCTCGTCGTCAATTGCTTAACTTTCTAACTGGTGCAGTTGTTGCAACAACAGCTAGTGCTGCACTTTATCCTGCTGCTAAATTCTTTGTCCCTCCAACAGAAGGCGACGAAGATGGTTCAATTATTGCCAAAGATCGTTTGGGAAATCCTATTCCAGCCAGCCAAATTTTAGCAGAACCAATAGGAACTCGTGCATTAGTAGCAGGATTAGCTGGAGAACCAACCTATTTAGCGATCGCAAAAGATGGTACGCTAGACACAATAGGAATTGTCGATAATTGTACCCATCTCGGTTGTACCTTTCCCTGGAATCCCAACGACAATCAGTTTCAATGTCCTTGTCATGGTTCTCGCTATGCTGCTGATGGCTCTGTCGTAAAAGGACCTGCACCTCTTCCCCTGAAGCTAGTACAGGTCAACATAGAAGAAGATGTGATTTGGATTTCTCCTTGGACAAAAACCGACCCGCGTACAGGAAAAAAACCCTGGTGGGTCTAATAAAAGTAGCTTTTTAGGAAATTGTAATCATCATTACCGCGTTACCTGTCCTCACTATGTAGTTTATTCTGCACAGCTACTTAGCTATCCTCACAAGTTCCTCAAATTATTTATTTACAGATGAATAACAGAAATCTTCTGCTGTATTAATTGGGGTATCTGTTAGATTGCAAATGGATCAGAGAAAATCTAAAAATAACCCTGATTTAGAACTTTCTGGATTGAGGGATTTGTATCATCTATTAAAGCTTGGATTTTATCAATCATCCTTTGAAATACATCAGAATAGTATTTAGAAGAATCTAAAAAGTCTATATATTCCTGCCTGCGAAGCCGTCTTTCTTCTGGTGTTCTATATTCTTGTCTAATATTGGAAGACATCCGTTTAGTCTTACGCACAATCAAAACATCATCAATCTGAGTCGAAACTATTGATACTGGTGTCATATCAAGAAATTCACATATTAGAAAGTACAAAGATCCAGGTACAGCCACCTTTAAATCTCTACTGGTTGCTATAGCTTCTTGGAACATGGTTTTGTCTAAATTTGTCTTGCATTCTGCACATACATATCCAAGATGGGACTCAATCAGCTTATAATCTTGAAACTCTGGATCAAAGGATGATTTCAAGTATAGCTTTTTACCAAGGATAAAATCTTGATCTTTAGATTTAATACTTGGTTCACCACCTTGACCAGGGTTTCCAATCGAGGATAGGAAACTAAGTCCTGAGAACGTTTTTCTTGGACCTAACTCAAAAGAATCATCTATTCCTCTCAAACTACGAAAAACTAATTGAGGCAAGAATTCTTCCAAAATTGTATTGTCTAGCTTTAGTTGTCCCTTTTGACGATATAAAAAATTTTCTGGACTATCGAATATTACATCAAGTTCAATAAATCGCTTGTACTGATTGGTTGCTTCAACCATTTTCTCTACTGTATCTGTTTGTCCACTCTCAACTGCTTCAAGTGCAGCAATCCACTCCTGGTATTTCCTGATAGCTTCTTCTAGTCTTTCTTTATCAGCTTCAGGTAGCCGAGGATTGTTTAAACACGCTTTCAGTTTTTTGTAATGAGGAAGAGAAAGTTCAGGCATAGATTGAATGGAATTTACTAGAGGAGTAGGATTGGCTAAATGAGTAAGTTAACGAGATAGGTAGATATAGTGGTTTTTATTTAATACCACTGTTCCATCAATATCCTGAACTTTATCAATCGCACTTTCTAAATATTCAAGATTTTTTGAGTCAACTATGGAAAGACCATTGGTCAAGGCATCGAATGCAACCTCTCGTGCGACATTTTCTAGTAAACTTTTACAACATTGACTATCTCGATTTAGAAAGTTGATTATGTCTTCTCGTATAGTTTTTCCAAATTTATTTTTGAACTCTCTCTTTTGTCTCAGGACTTTGGTAAAAAGACCTGATTTCACCCCGATTTTTTCAATAATATCAGCATTGTAAAAGGGAACTCCTAAAACATTGGATTCATACCCTACAATAAAGACAATTCGAGCATCGGTTTTAGTTACTCTGGCAAGTTCTTTAAGAGTAGCAGCCATGTCTATACAGTATTGCACTACTGTATAGAAACGATTTTTTCTGTTGGCTCTATTAGACCCAATTTCTGATTTGGCAATCTTTAATAAGTTCCATCCTAAAATTTCAGCCGATTTTCGGTAGTTTTGATGATAATTGAATACGTTGATATATGGCGGTGAAGTCACCACAAAATCCACTTGTTTATCTTTTATTGGTAGAGCGCGAGCATCAGACAACCCAACTCTAATTGGCTTTTCTGAATAGGGAAATTTCTCTATAACATTCACCAAGCTAGAAAATTTTGCCTGTATAAATTGATTAGTAATTTCGTTATTAGCAACGTCAAGAAGGATGACTAAAGTATCGAATACTTTGATTGACTCTTCATCTAAGTCTCTCCTGATTTCCCAGAAAATTTCGGCTAAATTTTGTACTTGACTATTATTTTCAAGAATTTGGAAAGGGAATATCAGATCTATCTTTTCTCTGACTTTCCTGACAATTTTTTTTCGCTGAGGATTATTTATTAATTCATAAGTACTACTTAAGATGCAAGCTGCTGGGTTGATTTCAAAACCATATACCTCAAACCTGAAATTTCCTGCTTCTAACAAAACAGTTCCGCTACCTAAAAAAGGATCGAGAATGACTGAGTTGGGCAGACAATATGAGTTTAATATAACTTCAATAAGCTGTGGTGAAAACTGACCACGCCAAGAAAACAGATTAGCTCTACTCTTCTCAACAATGTTGAGGCTTGCTTGTGGGATTGGTTTATTAAACTCCTTCAACGAATATCCTTCCTTCAAGAGTGTTTTTGATGCTACATTTGAGAACTTGGTTAGATAGAGTCCTTGACTAATGCTGGTAGGTTGAGCCTTATCAAGAGAGGAGATAGCATGACCACCCATTATACAGAAACTTTCTGTTTATTATCCTCACAAGTTCCTCAAATTGTTTATTTACAAAGGAATTATCAACCTCAAACCAGCACTTGCTTATCATAGGTGCGATGAGGTAGAAGTTAAACGAGGAAATAGAATTTATGGTAGTAATAGCAGCTCGTCAAAAAGAACTTCTGCAAGATAAACAACCAGCTTTTGTCCTCTGGTTTGAACAAGTGGGAATGGAAGACGTTTCCCTAGTAGGTGGTAAAAATGCTTCTCTAGGAGAAATGATCCAACAGTTAACACCTAAAGGAATTAATGTACCAGGAGGTTTTGCTACTACTGCTTACGCTTATCGTTATTTTATCCAACAGGCAGGACTAGAAAGTAAACTACGTCAACTGTTTGCCGATCTCGATGTAGAAGATGTTAATAACTTAAAGATACGGGGTAGGCAAGCTAGGGCGTTGATTCTGAATACTCCTTTTCCTGAAGAACTAGAAACAGCGATCGCATCTGCTTACAGTCAACTTTGCCAGCGATATAGTGTTGAGGCGGAAGATTGCGATCGCTTTGAAGGGGAAGCAAGAGAACAATGTGAGAAATATAGTTATAACGTGGATGTAGCAGTTCGTTCCTCGGCAACTGCGGAAGATTTACCAGACGCGAGTTTTGCGGGACAACAGGAAACCTATCTCAACGTTCACGGTGTTCAATGTGTTCTTGAAGCTTGTCATAAATGCTTTGCATCCCTGTTTACAGATCGCGCTATTTCCTATCGTACTCAAAGAGGCTTCGACCACTTTAATGTAGCTCTTTCTGTTGGCGTACAAAAGATGGTGCGTTCTGATTTAGCTACTTCTGGGGTGATGTTTTCTATTGATACGGAAACAGGTTTTAAAGATGCAGCTTTAATTACTGCTGCTTATGGTTTGGGTGAAAACGTGGTTCAGGGTGCGGTTAACCCCGATGAATATGTTGTATTTAAACCGACTCTCACTCAAGGCTATCGCCCAATCTTAGATAAACGTCTTGGTAGCAAAGAAGTCAAGATGATTTACGATCTAGGCGGTAGTAAACTAACTAAAAATGTCCCCACATCCCCCTCGGAAAGAAATCAATATGCCATTAACGATGAGGAAATTCTGCAATTAGCCAAGTGGGCTTGTGAGATTGAAGAACACTACTCTAAGATACGAGATGTCTATACCCCAATGGATATTGAATGGGCAAAAGACGGCATTACAGGGGAATTATTTATCGTCCAAGCCCGCCCCGAAACCGTACAATCTCAGAAAGCCAACAATATATTACAGACCTATAAATTAGATGCAACAGGGGATATATTAACCACAGGTAGAGCAGTTGGTGAAAAAATTGGTGCTGGTGTAGCCAGAGTCATCTTGAATGTAAGCGAGATTGAAAAATTCCAACCAGGAGAAGTGTTAGTTACCAATAAAACCGATCCTGACTGGGAACCCATTATGAAAAAAGCCAGCGCCATTGTTACTAACCAGGGTGGTAGAACTTGCCATGCAGCAATTATTGCCCGTGAAATGGGAATACCTGCCATCGTCGGCTGTGGTGATGCTACCAAAGACATCAAAAATGGACAAGAGGTTACTGTATCTTGCGCTGAAGGGGAACAAGGCAAAGTGTATGCTGGTATGATTCCTTTTAGCGTCGAAGAAACTCAGTTAGATAATTTACCCCAAACTAAAACCCAAATTTTAATGAATGTGGGTAATCCCGAAGAGGCTTTTAGTTTATCAGCTTTACCCTCCGATGGTGTAGGCTTGGCAAGGTTAGAGTTTATTATTGCCAATAACATCAAAGTTCATCCTCTAGCTTTACTCAAGTTTGACGAATTAAAAGATGTTGCGGAAAAAATAGCTATTGCCAGACTTACAAGTGATTATCAACATAAACCCGATTTCTTTGTTGATAAGCTAGCTAGAGGCATTGCTACCATTGCAGCAGCATTCTACCCCAAACCTGTTATCGTGCGGATGTCTGACTTCAAGAGTAATGAATATGCCAATCTTTTAGGTGGTAAACAGTTTGAACCAAACGAAGAAAACCCCATGTTGGGCTGGAGGGGTGCAAGTCGCTATTACGATCCTCAGTATAGGGAAGCCTTTGGTATGGAATGTCAGGCATTTAAACGAGTTCGAGACGCAATGGGCTTAACTAATGTCATCCCGATGATTCCTTTCTGTCGCACTCCCGATGAAGGAAGAAAAGTATTAGGGGAAATGGCAAAATACGGCTTAGTCAGGGGCAAAAATGGTTTGCAAGTATATATTATGTGCGAACTTCCTAGTAATGTCCTGCTAGCAGACCAATTCAGTGAATATTTTGATGGCTTCTCCATTGGTTCAAATGACCTAACACAATTAACTTTAGGACTTGATCGCGATTCTTCCTTAGTTGCCCATCTATTCGACGAACGCAATAATGCAGTTAAAACTATGGTACAAATTGCGATCGCCAAAGCCCAACAAAACAATCGCAAAATTGGCATCTGTGGTCAAGCACCCAGCGACTATCCAGAATTTGCCGAGTTTTTAGTACAGCTCCGAATCAACTCCATCAGTCTCAATCCCGACTCAGTCTTGAAAACCAAACTCAAAGTAGCGGAGGTAGAAAAGCAAGGAAACACCCAGTGAGAAGGGATGAATTATGAGGGATGAATAGTGAGGTAATAAGTAATAAGTAATAAGTAAGAGGTCTTAGGTATTTATCCTTCATCGTTCATTCTTCATCCCTTTGATCCTTCCTCATCCAGAATCCTTTATCCCTCACTCCTTAATGCTTCCTCATCCCTCATCCCTCCTTCCTCATCCCTTAGAAAGAGGTAATCCCCATGATTAGTAAAATCCTAGTAGCGGTAGATCATTCCGAAAGAAATAAATCCGTCTTTGATTCAGCAGTATCTTTAGCTAAAACTACCGATGCAACCTTAATGTTGCTGCACGTTGTATCAGAAGATGAAGCAGGTTATCCCGTGTTACCTACCTATTCTTACTATCCGATGTTAGACGATAACGATTACGAGATATATCAGAAGAAACTATCAGAGCATAAACAATTGGGACTAAATTTCTTACAACATCTAACTGACAAAGCTACAGAAGCAGGAATAGAAACAGAATATACTCAATTAACTGGAAACCCAGGGCGGACAATTTGCCAACTAGCAAGCACTTGGGAAGCTGATTTAATTATAGTGGGAAGTCGCGGATTAAAAGGTCTTAAAGAGATGTTTCTTGGTAGTGTCAGTAACTATGTGACTCATCATGCACCCTGTTCGGTTTTAATTGTGCGTACTGAGATTGACAATGAAACAAATTTAGATTCTATTATCTCTGAAGAAAAAGTAGCAAATAGCAACTAACCACTAACCACGCTCGTACTAACTACTAACAAGGGAGAACAAAATGTTTAACAAAATTCTGGTAGCGATTGATCGCTCAACGGCAAATAGAAAAGTGTTTGAGGAAGCTTTATTCTTAGCTAAAGCTATGGGGGGTAATTTAATATTACTGCACGTTTTATCGGGAGAAGAAGAAGACAGTCCCATAATGTCTGTTTATCCTACTTTTTATCCTACTATCGGCGATCACTATATGCACCTCGATCCTCAAATCAGTCATTTAGCTAACGAAACGTATCACAAGCAATGGAAAGCTTTTGAGGAAGAAGGACTAAAGATATTACGTTCTTTTGCTAAGGACGCACGTGCAGCAGGAGTAGAAACTGAATTTAGCCAAATCAGTGGTCATCCTAGTTCTACTATCTGTGACTTCGCTAAATCCTGCAACGCGGATGTGATTTTTATTGGCAGAAGGGGATATTCAGGTTTGAAAGAGGTATTTTTAGGTAGTGTCAGCAACTATGTCGTTCATCATGCTCCTTGCTCAGTTTTACTGGTTCAGACTCCCATCCAATCTAAGAAGCGACAATCTTCATCACAAAGCTTAGAACTGACCCCTAATTCTTGATACCATTGAACATTAAATGCTGCATAAGTAGTTTCACCCTCATTAAAGATTAAATGGTAAAGGTGGGGGTGCGCGGATGACTAGGGTATTAAAATAATGAACGATATAGCTTTTCTCGTACTTATGAGTTACATCTAGTATTAGGCTCAAGGAAATCAAGAACAATCAACTTTTCATCAATCAACAAGACCTAACTCCAATAAGAACTGCTATAAATGATAAATGTAACTGCCACTAACAATAGGATGACCTCGTTTTTCTTCTAATGAAATTGACACGAAATAAATTTTGATGAAAATTTGTCCTAAATCTATTGGCTCTACCGAACTCACCATGCTGAATTTTGGTAAAAGGCTTACCTTTAAAGGGATTTGGAGAAAAATATACAATATCAAACTTTAAAAACCACAAGTCTTGCACAGCAAGACTTTTAAGTACTAGTTTCTAACAGTTTGGCATGACCAAATCGGAAGAGCCAATCTATTTCGCTTCCCTGAACATCAAGTATTTTTCCATTTTTGATTTTTGATCCTAATAATTCAGGATGATTATAACAACCAAATCTGAAAATACTGGTAATCTGCTATTATATATTTTCTGAGGTGTTCCTAGTATTTCACGTACCAAATCTAAAGATGTATTCGGTTCAATCTGAAAAAGGATATCCTGGGAAATAACTTTAGTTATTTGCTCAGAAATTACATTATTAGAATTTTTTTTTGATGATTTGATTCAATTTTTTCTGGAAAAAAATATATAGATGATATTAATCGTAATATCAAATTACTTTAGATATGCTATTAATGGATCAGGCGATCGCTAGAAACAAATATTAATAGGTGAGAAAAAGTAGATATTTTATGTGTAGCAAATACTTAGTGATTTGATATAACAATGTCACAACAGCAACAAATAATTTCAACATAAGAACTAACCACTAACTACTAACTACTAACTACTAACAATCAAGAAAAAGATTACTAAGGCAAGGTTAAAATCAACGATGATAAACGGCGCAGTTTTTACTAATTACACTCCGATACATTTCTCCCAGGTGAGTAATAACATCAATTAAAGTCAAACGATAATCACTGAGAAAATCGGAATGTAAACCTTTGAATTTTAGCTCACGACCCAAATCTTCTATCAATTCTATATGAATTTCTACAACTTTATCCAGAGGTAAATTCACGAAAAAAGCTTTTTCTACAAATCGATCAATCTCAGAATTAATTTTAGTTTCTTCACTAAAATAATTAGTCAGAATTTCATAGTATTCTGCTTTAAATTCTTCAAGCAATTTTTGCTGTTCTATAGGAGAAAGATTGTTAAAAAACTGTTGATGATTTCTTTGGGAATAAATGCCTAAATATCCCAATCTCTCTTGGAATTTAGAATTGAGAAGATTTAGATTTGATTGTTGCCTATTTGTGTAATCTTTTTCTATTTTGTTAGGCATTAATTACATCCCATAAATTAGTAATTATTCATTCATACTAAAATTCACAACTATTTTCCTAATCCAGTATTCAAAACAGCATTTTTTTTATGGAGTTGTATGACCAATTTCTGATTCTGAACGAGACAGCATGGTATCTTGTGTGTGTTTGTCGTGCTGGCGTTTTTCAATCATTAATTCTCTAGCTTCTGCTTCTATTTCTTGGCAAGGAGATTGTTCAATTTTTTCTTCAACACGAAATAAGATATTTTTCTCGCTATGTTCTTCGTGCTGACGAGATTGAGCCATAGCTTTTCTCGCTTTTTGTTGACTATTCATTTTAGTTTCCTATATTCGTACCTTTGGGAAATTGGCTTATACTACAACAGCTTTAGTAAGTTTGACCAGACTAGAAGATAAATTGATAATCTGATTTTGAGAACAGCTATTTTTTTCTTTGATAACAGATAAGTTTGGCATTTCTTGCCAACAGCTTCGACAAAACCAGTATTCTTTACCATGACGAAAGTGGTGAAGCATAGGGCTAGAACAACAAGGACAAATAGTCAAAATATTCATGATTATTTAAACTCCATTTAATCTGATAAAAAACTCTTAAGCGGATTTTTCTCTATATAGAGGAAGAGTCTCAACAACAGTTGGCTTATGCTGAACTTGATTAACTTGCAAACTCTGACAGGAAATAACTTCGACAAGGCTTTGTTTTCCTGCTTGATCGCTGTAAATTTCTAATTGTCCTTCGGGGATCGCTTCAAATAAAAGTCTTTGTTGGGGAAAGACAATTTTTTCTAAATCTAAATTCTGACTTTTGGTTACTCGAATAAGCTGCATTTTACTAGTTGAATTAGTGTAATAACACAGCATTTCTGAGATAGGTTCGGTCGTAGCAGCTTGCCAATTGGATGACATCATTTTTCCTCAGTTAGTCTTGCCTCAATCTGATCTCAATAATAGTTCTGGAATTTGAGGAAAATGTGAGGGGCATAAAGAAAATCTAAAATAATTGGGGAATTGGGGAATTGGGGAATTGGGGGAGAGAAATACTGATAACTGATAACTGATAACTGATAACTGATGACTGATTACTGATTACTCCAGCCGAGAAATCCAGAAATTTGACTGGCTAAGGTTAGAGAATCGAAGGGTTTATTGATCACCCCTTTAGCACCAGCAGCGTAGAAGCGACGACGATCGCTGGCTTGAACTTTGGCGGTAATAAAAATCGTGGGAATATGCTTAGTTTTGGGATTATTTTGGAGTTGGACAAGAGTTTCTAATCCATCCATTTCTGGCATCATCGCATCTAATAAAATTGCATCTGGTTGTTGGGATGCTGCGATCTCTATGCCTTCTTTGCCACTAGAAGCAGTGATCATTTCCCAGCCAGCCTCTAATTCCAGACAAAAACTAGCTAAAATTCTAATATCCTCTTCATCGTCGATAAATAAAATACGTTTCTTTTTCATCAATTAACAATTAACAATTAACAATTAACAATCAACATCCCTCATTAACTCTGGGGAATGGTAAAGAAAAAGATGCTACCCTCACCATAAACACTTTCTACCCAAATTTTGCCTCCGTGTTGCTGGACAATATGGCGACAAATGGCTAAACCCAAACCAGTACCGCCTTTTTTGCGAGAATCAGAAGCATCTACTTGTTGGAAACGCTCAAAAATAGTTTCTAGTTTCTCTGTGGGAATACCTCTACCTCGATCTTGGACAGCGAAGAGAATTTCTCCCTCTTGTTTTTGACAACTTATCCAGACTTTACTGCCAGCAGGAGAAAACTTAATAGCGTTGCTAAGTAGATTGGTGAGGGTTTGTAAGATGGGATCGCGCTCTCCCCAGAATTCAATTGATTGAGGATTGGTTTCGATGACAATTTGATGCTCCTGAGCCATTGATTCCATAGTTTCTGCTGCTTGTTTTATCAGCTTCCCACTGTCACACTGTTGTCTTTCAATTGTGTCTGTTCCTGATTCCATCCGTTCAAGATCAAGAATATCGTTAACCAGACGCACCAGGCGATCGCTATTTCTCAGTGCCATATTTGCCATTTCTACTCCTGGTGGGGAAAGCTCTCCCAAACGTCCGGCGCAAAGTAGTTTAATGACTCCATAAATGGAAGTTAGGGGGGTTCGCATTTCATGACTGGCGACAGAAACAAATTCACTTTTCATCCGTTCGACTTCTTTGCGGTCAGTAATATCCTCAATCATGGAGAAAAAGCCTTTGACCTCCCCATCTAAATCAAAATCAGGAATGTAAGTAGCATTCATCCAATAAGAATTACCCCTTTCATTAGTAGGTTGAATTTCAAAAGTAACGGTTTTCCCGGATAAAGCTGTCCTGATATAGGGCAACATTTTTTGATAGTTGTCTTCCCCAAATAATTCTTTGATGTGAACTCCTAGTAAAGCAGAACGGGGTTTACCAAACCAAATTTCGTAGGTACGGTTATTGTAACGGTAACGCTGCTGATTATCTATGTAGGCAATTAAAACTGGCAGAGCATCACTAATCAATTGTAGTTGTTGTTCGCTGCGCTGAAGGGACTTTTCTGCTTGTACGCGATCGCTGATATCCATAATCGTCCCCCACACTTTAAAAACTCTACCTTGACGATCTACTGTTGGTTCTCCTCTGCTTTCTAAATATTTAACTGTGCCATTGGGTAGCACCCAACGAGAGTTGAATTGCCAAGGTTTGCCGTCTCTATGTCCCTGTTGGAGAGTGTTTTTGACTAAAAGCCAGTCTTCTGGATGAAAGCGCTCAAAAATTGCTTGACAAGATGGTATTGAGGTATTGTTCGTAAACCCTAAAATCTCAAATAATTCCTCTGACCAAGTTAACTGTTGAGTTGCCAGGTTATATTCCCAACTGCCGATTTTAGCGATTTTTTCAGCTTTGGCAAGGAGAGCTTGAGAAGCTTGCAGTTTTTCTTCTGCTTGCTGTCGCTTGGTAATATCTTTGAGCATCACAGTAAACAGTATTCCCTCTCGGGTTGGCAATTTAGCAATAGAAGCTTCTGCGGGGAACTCTTCACCATTCTTACGAAGACCATATACATTACCACCACGCTCTGCCATAGTGCGAGCTTGCTCTACTGATTTACCAAACTCATTAATGTACTGGCAGTGTACTGGACGGGAAGTTTCTGGTATTAAAATATCTAACCGCTGTCCTACAATCTCTTGAGCTTTGTAACCGAAAATCTTTTCTGCTCCTCGGTTAAACAGTTGAATTTGCTGTTGTTCGTTGATAGAAATAATTGCTTCATCCGCATTATCTAAAATACCTGCTAGCTTTCGCTGATTTTCTCTTAAATCTGCTTCTGTTTGCTCCCGCTCCGCTATTTCTGCTTGTAATAGTTGGTTAGTCGTCGTTAACTCAGTAGTGCGTTCTGATACTAGTTCTTCCAGATTATTTAGTAATTGAGCTTGAGACAAAGCTACCCCAATTTGATCTGCTAACTGATTTAATACCTGAATTTCATTTTCTTGCCATTGTCTGAGATTGTGGCATTGGTGGGCTACTAAAAGACCTTTGAGTTCCTTCTGACTAAGAATCGGAACTACCAGTTGGGCTTTTATTTTAAATTGTTCTAATAGCTGTTTGATCTCAGGAGCAATTGGCGCGGTGGAGAGATCGTTAATTGTTAAAATTTTTCCCTGACGATATTTTGCTAAATATTCCCCCACCAAAAGAGGATCTGCAAGTTCATAACCCAACATGGGGGGAAGTTCAGGTAAAATCGACTCACTAATGGGTACTGCAATGTTATTACAGCGCACCTCCATAATTAAAACGCGATCGCAAGCCAATAAGTGCTGTACTTCTGTAACGGCTGTTTGCAGAATCTCCTCTAGGTCTATGGACATCCGAATTTTACGGGTTATTTCTGCCAGCAACTTAGTATGTTGATACTGATTTTCTAATTTGTTCCAAACTTGACACTGTTCTGTAACATCAATACCCGTAGCTATAATGAATTCTACTACTCCTTGGGCATTGAATAAGGCAGTATTCGACCAGGAAATTAAATGACTGCTACCATCTTTAGCTATCCAAGAGTTGGTGTATTGGTTGGGAACTTGTCCTGTGAGCAATCGCTCAAATACCGCTCTCACTACGGCTTTTTCGGCGGGTGGGATGAATTTTTCCCATATTTGCTGACCTTTAATTTCTTCAAAGCTGTAACCAGTAATTTGTTCACAGGTATAATTAAAACTAACTATTCTTCCTTGTCGGTCTAATACTGCTACCAAAGCACCCACAGTATTAATAACAGCCTTAGAAAAATCTCGTTCTTGTTGTAGTTGAATTTCCGCTTTTTTGCCCTTGCGAAGCGCAGCTTGCTGCTGGCTAATATCAGTATAAGAACCAATGATCCGTATTACCTTACCTGCTTCATCCCACAATGCTTGTCCTCGGTCTAAAATCCACTTATAGCTACCGTCTTTACACAGCACTCGATGCTCAGAGATATAGAAAGGGGTTTTTTGGGCAAAATGATCTTCCATAACCTTAGTTACCCAACCGATATCATCTGGATGAACTCGCTTTGACCATTCTTCTAAAGTATTACCAATTTCATCCTCAGCAAAACCTAGCATCTCTTTCCAGCGTCGCGAAAAGAACACTTCATTAGTTTGAACGTTCCAATCCCAAATACCATCATTAGCTTCCCTTAGCATAAGTTGCCATCTTGCTTCACTGTCTTTTAAGGCTTGCTCTGCTGTTTTGCGCTCCGTAATATCTTGCGCGGATGCGTATATCCTTTCTTCTGCCAAATAAGCTTTTGCTGTCCACAACAACCAACGATAATCACCATCTTTAGTACGGTAGCGATTTTCCCAGGAAATAGTAGTGTTTCCTGCTGCCAAATTCTCCATTTCAGCTAGGGTTGCAGCACGATCTTTTGGATGAACGAAGTTGATAAAAGGTTCCGCTTTTAGCTCACTTTGAGTAAAACCCAGAATCTTACAAAAAGCAGGATTGATCCATTTAAAGTAGCCATCAAAACCAGCAATACACAGGATACTGGGAGTAATATCAAAAAATCTTTCTAATTCTAATTCTGTTGCTGTTGGCTCTGACTCCCTTTGATTTTCTTCCTTAGTTCCCAAACACTGCATTAAACTCTTGCTCACCATAACCCCTATTATCTCTTGATTGTCTCCTAAAACGGGGACATAACTCACCGAATGCTGTTGCATAAACGACCAAACTAACTCTATATTTTGGCATTGCGATCGCTCTAGTGTCATTACTGGCTGACTCATTACCTCTTCAACAGTTGTAGTTGCTAGATCCACTCCTGTAGCTACCAATCTCACTACATCGCTTTTGGTGATAATTCCGATTAATCCTGATGCTGCAACTACCAAAACACAATCAGATAAGCTACTTGGCTGCGATGGAGTCATCATAGCTATTGCCTCTGACAGTAGAGTATGTGGAGCAACAATTAAAGGATTGTGTTTTATCAATTTAACTACTTGGACAAAATTAAATTTACTGGTTAAGGACTAGGCAAAAAGCATCAGCTAATAATCCTATTTTATTAGTATAAAAATACTGGTAATTGTTTAGGTAGTAGGTAATAAGTGTTAGGTTAGAGATTTTTAAATTATTTTAAAGGTATATCCGCCATAAGGAGGGTCTGGTGCTCTAATTCCCGTCTGTAGAACCAGAATTGATGATATTTTTGGCATAATAACTCCCTCTTTTAGGAGCAGAGGGCTTGGGCAGATACTTGTTTTTCTTAACCATTAACCATTAACCTAAAAACTGAGGTATTTTCGTGCCAGTGCAAGATCTAAGTAATAGGCAACAGTAAAACTGTTTAGACAATTAATTCTCTCTAGATACTTATCAATAACAATTAATTTATCAAAATTATGCGGAGGGGATCGAGATTCAGGCTAAGGGATGAAGTGAGAGAAAAATACAGCTTATATATCATTAGTTTACAATTTTTACCATCAAACAGATCAATATAACTCAACAAAGTTAAGTTTCTTCACAAGTTTCTCAAATTTGTTTTCTAAATTATTAAACAAATATGTTATCTGTGCCAAGAAGTATCAAAAATATCCAAAATGTTAGAGAAACTAATTAATTATCTGCGCTCGGAATTAGGCATATCTGCTGATGCGATTTCTCTAGCGCGAAAAACTCAGACTTTAGAACCTTATACCTTACCAATAATACTCTGGCAGTACGGACTGCTGGACAAAAAACAACTAGAACACATATTTGATTGGTTAGAAGTATCTTAACTTTAAAGAAGATGAAACCTGACACAAATTATACTTATTATTTTGCTAATGCTAGCCACACACTGAGAGTCATTGAACATCTGCGTAATCACTATCAATCACAATTAAACTCGGTAGCAGTAGTAAATCTTATTAGTGGTTGGCTAGTTCAAGTTAACCTGAAAAAGTTGATCCCGATTGACTCAGCTAAAAATCTTCAAGCTTTTTTGAAAGAAATGGGATTTGGTTATAAGCCATCAGGGGAAATAGCAACTGCTTTAGAAAGATTAAAAGCTGGAGAGTCCCCAACTAGCATAATGAATCGCTACAAGATAGTAATAGTGGCTTATGGTCAACCAGAAAAAGAAGAAATTGAGATTTTCCGCCAGCAAATTGTAGAGAGATTGGGTTACTGTCCCCAGAATATGGCATAACCTACCAGAATTCTAACTTGTAACTTCTGACTTCAAAAAACGGCTTCTTTGTAGGCGATTGATTATACGGTTTGCCAACTCTCCCGCGACTACTGGTTTGCAGATATAATCGTCTGCACCGATAGCGAAGGCTTGATGTTGAGTTTTTTCGTCTTGATGAACGGTAAGAAATAAGACTGGTAGCTTTTGCCAACGGCGATCGCACCTTAAGAGTTGACACAACTCAATACCGTTTATTTCAGGCATTTCTATATCTAATACTAATAAATCTGGCTCGACTTTTTCTAAGACTTGCCAAAACTGTTGTGGACTCTCAAGAGTAGTTAGCTGGAAACCCCAAGGCTTAAGACCTATTTCCAGGGATAATAATACCTGTGGATCGTCATCTAAGATTAACACTTTGGCAGCAGCCCCCTGATTCTGTATCAGTTCAGTAACAGAGGAAATTACGGTACTAGGTTCTACTGGAGATTGTAGAATCAAGTTACCTCCTTTGCGGACTATCTCTAAACGGTCTGATAATTGGGCATCTTCTGTAATAATGACAATTGGTAACTGTGGCATTTGTTGATGCAGTTGTTCCAAAAAGATTAAATCTTTTCCATCAGGAAACACAATTGTTTGCACTACCGCCGTAGGTAATTGTTGAGCGATTATTTCTCTAGCTTCATTGAAATTTAATGCAGTATAGGTTGTGATCCCCCTGATTCTAGCTTCTGTTGCTAGCTGTGGGGTATGGGGGGGGTCGTGATCGATAATTAAAAGTGAAATATTGTTACCTAATGCTTCTTTAACTTTCTCTTCAAAAGGCTGATGTTGCAATTCATCACTGAGAGAGATTATTAGTTTCCTAATTTGTTTAACATCAGAGGGATCACATAGATCATTTTCTAAAGAGTTTTCGATCTGCTTGGCAATTTTTGAACCTTGAGGAAACCCAAAACCACCTAAGGAACCTGCTAGCTTGTGTGCGGAACTTTTAGCTTCAGTCTGTAGTTTTTGAGTGACTTTATTTTCCGCAAGTGCGATCGCTAATTTTTCTAAAATGGCTAATCTTTGCAATGCTACATCTCTAAATTGTGACCAAGAATCAGCGATTTTTTGAGAGTTATTAGTCTTTTGTCTATCTTGTTTAAGATTTGTATCGGTCAGAGGCTTGAGACGATAACCCACACCATAAACTGTTTTAATCGTATCTTTAGTCATACCAGCAGCTTGAAGTTTCTGACGCAAGCCTTTAATATGGGTTCTCACCGCCTCTTCTC
This sequence comes from Xenococcaceae cyanobacterium MO_167.B27, assembly GCA_030065935.1. GTDB lineage: Bacteria > Cyanobacteriota > Cyanobacteriia > Cyanobacteriales > Xenococcaceae > JASJCP01. The sequence continues at coordinate 81,596 of JASJCP010000008.1, read as the reverse complement.
CTGGGGGGTCTTCTCCTGCCCAGATACTATCTATAATTGCAGATGGACTAAAAACCTGTTGTGGATGACGCATCAATAGTTCCATCAAAGCATACTCTTTGGGAGTGAGGGGTAAAAGCTGGTTTTGATGTTTGACTTCATGAGTTTTCGGGTCAAGACTTAGTTTTTGCCAATGTAGTATAGGTGAGGCTGCGTGAATTTCTCGTCGCAGCAAAGCCCTAATTCTAGCTGTTAGTTCTTCAAAATTGAAAGGTTTAACTACATAATCATCAGCACCCGCGTCTAATCCTCTCACTTTATCACTATGGCAATTCCGTGCTGTCAACAACATAATGGGCATTTCGTAGCTTTCCGCCCTAATTTGCTGACATAAAGCAATTCCATCAATGTCTGGTAGCATCAAATCTAGTACCACTAGATCGTAATTAAACAGCAAAATAAATTCCCAGCCCATTTCACCAGTATTGGCAATGTCAACGGCATAATGCTGCTCTACTAATTTACTAGCCAAAATTTCCATTAACTCTTCATCGTCATCTATCAGTAATATTCTCATCAGCCGACTCAACCCCATCTAAATCAATAGTACAGCCAATTTTAATTCTTTCAGCCCGTTTGGGTTAGGTAATGGCTCTAAGGATATATTTATTTCTTTTACGAAAGTTAATATTAGAGGTAAATTGAACAGATTACTCACAAATTCTTCAACTTTTTTGGGTAATTTTAAAAGCATCTGCAAATTAAGTTATTTTTTATAACCCCGAATAACAGGGAGGTAAAAATAGTGGTATTGTCCATTCAGCGTCCTCCTGACTTTGGGAGCGGAGAATTTCCTAGTACTAATAATCAGCTTTTATGCTTATTATCAAAATCGGAACGCCAAAATCTCCTTTCCAACTCTAATGCTGTTTTGATCCCTGCAAAAACAACCCTTCACCAACCCGACGAACCAATCGAGAAAGTCTATTTCCCGATTCGAGGCATAATTTCTCTGGTAAATACCAGCGAAGAAGGTTTGATCGCCCAAACTGCGACAGTGAGTAATGAAGGAATGGTCAGTATTGCAGCTTTTTTGGGTGGTGATTTTCTTCCTAGTTTTGCCATTGTCCAAACTGACTGCGTTGCTATAAGTTTGCCCAGCAACATAATCAAACAAGAATTCGCTCGCGGTGGTAATTTACAACGAATACTCCTCTTGTACACCCAAGCTTTATTTACCCAGATTTCCCAAAATGTCTTCTGTAGCTGTCATCATACTCTAGAACAGCGATTAGCTCGTTGGTTATTAGCTTTTAGCGAGCGCTTGATCACAAAAGAACTGTTGCTCACCCAAGAAAACCTTTCTGATTTACTAGGGGTAAGACGTTCCAGTTTATCTGTAATTGCCAACAAACTGCGCCAAAGAAGTCTGATTGATTATAGTCGTGGCAGAATTATCATTCAAAACTCTGTAGCTTTGAGAAAAATTGCTTGTGGGTGCAACCTCATCATCTCAGAGGAATATTCTCGTCTGTTTAACTCTGAAAAAGGATGAAGGATGAGGAATGAAGGATTAGGGATTGGTAAAGCGGTGATTACTTATTACCCTGCCTCGCGTAAAGCACCGTCTCTTCTTAGGGCGGTGATATAAGCGAGGCTATAATGGTCGGTTTTGTTGTTCAATATACTGTTTAATTATTGATAATGGCGCACCGACCCAAGAGCCAGCAAAGTAGCTAGGCGACCATAACCCACCTTTCCAATAGTATTCGGTTAATTCCGGATGTTGTTTTCGCTTCCGTGCCTAGAAGATACTCCCTTTAGACTATTAACCAACTTAGAAATAGATACTTTTGGCGGGTAGTTAAGTAATAAATGGACATGGTCAGTTTCACCATTCATTTCCACTAATTCTGTTTCAAAATCTTTGCAGATATCCTTAAAAATAATTTTTAGATCTTTAAGTATTGCATCGGTAAAGACTTTCTTCCGATACTTGGTAACAAAAACCAAATGAACGTGAAGTTTAAATACACAATGCCTGCCTTTTCTTATATCACTTGACTTCTTGATTCAGTCGCTCATGGGGGAAACCCCCAAGACCGCGCTGAATCGCTTCTTCATAGACCAATTGTAATATTAAGTTATGATTTTACGCAAGACATACAAATTTAGACTCAAGACCAACAAGACTCTAACCCGAAAACTGTCTCAATTTGCGGGTTGCTCACGACTGGTTTGGAATAAAGCTTTGGCATTTCAAAAAGAAAGATTGAATGCCAAACAGTCTTGTTTATCTTATTCTGGATTGACTAAAGAATTGACCCAGTGGAAAAAGCAAGAAGATTTATTTTTTCTGAAAGAAGTTCATTCTCAAGCCTTGCAGCAATCATTGAAAAATTTGTCTCAAGCATTAAAAGAAGCTTTTGACAAAACTAATCCTAAACAATTTCCAAAATTCAAAAAGAAAGGACAACGAGATTCGTTTCGCTATCCACAGGGATTCAAAATTGATAATAATAATGGCAGAATATTTCTCCCAAAAATAGGTTGGGTTAGATACTACAAAAGTCAAAATGTTATTGGAGAAGCTAAAAATGTAACCGTCTCTAAAAAAGGACAACACTGGTTTGTATCTATTCAAGTTGAAATAGATGTAGAAATACCCAAGCATCCTTCAAGTTCCATTATTGGAGCAGATTTGGGAGTAGTCAGGTTTTTAACTCTATCAAATCAAAAATATTATGAACCATTAAATATATTTAAGAAACTCAAAAACAAATTAGCTAAACTACAAAAGAAATTAGCTAAAAAAGAAAAGTTTTCTAATAAATGGAAAAGACTAAAGTTTAAAATAACTAAACTACATATCCGTATTGCCAATATTCGTAACGATTATCTTCACAAGATTTCAAGTGAACTGAGCCAAAACCACGCCATAGTAATTCTTGAAGACTTGAAAATAGTCAATATGAGTAAATCAGCCAAGGGGACAGTAGAAAATCCAGGGAAAAATGTTAAACAAAAGTCTGGATTAAATAGGGCAATTCTTGACCAAGGTTGGAGAGAATTTATCCGTCAACTTGAGTATAAATTAACTTGGAGTGGTGGGCAACTAATTCAAGTCAATCCTAGAAATACATCAAGAAAATGTCCAAAGTGTAACTATATTTCAGCAGAAAATAGAAAAACTCAAGCTACTTTCTACTGTCAACAAAAAGATTGCAACTATACAGCTAACGCTGATTATGTCGGCAGTTTAAACATTAGAGAGGCGGGACTCGCCTTGCTTGGACTTGGAGGGAGTTCGTTGGAACACCTGTTGAAGAGTCAACCCACCGAAGGGGTTTAACTCCAGTAGGAATCCTCGTTCTTTAGCGACGTTTAGGAGCGGAGGGCGAGGAGGAAGTCAATTATTCCCCTAGTCTCCCCAATTATGGACTTCATATAAGTAAAGTTGTACGATCGATTGTTAAGCTATGTGGGAAATGTGACAGATATCTAGATTCAGTTTGTGCAACTATCAAAGCAATTGTCGAACAAGCAACAACACACTTAAGTAGAGTAGCAAAAGTCACAAGAAAACTATCCACGGACTGGGGTAAGGCAATGCTTTGCCCTTAAATACTTTACGGGCAATTGATGAATTGCGGATACTAATAGCATTTTTATTTAAGTTTGCGTGACTATGGTAACCAAGGGCACCGAAGGGGGTAATATGCCGACAAATAAACTCCGCAATTCAAAATATAACTTACAATCCCCCCTTTTCGGCAGGGGGAGTAATGTTTAGCAGTAATGAAAGGAAATTGGTATAACAACCATTGCTGAAAAATGTGAAATTCCTGAATCTAATTATGCTATCGCGATAAGACAATATTAAATAATATTATCTTATTTTTTTTAGAGTTTTAAACTTTAAAATATATTCTTAATTACTGCTCAATGGATTAAAATTTGAGTATAAAAGATTTTTAATTACTAGATAGCAATTCCTGGAAAAAAATCAGGAAACAGTGATAGCAGGTGACTAGAAATATTGATTGATTTATCTAGTTTTTTTAGAGGCTTTTGAACATTGATAAATATCCAATATTGTAATTGGGTTTTGTGGGGATCATTTGTCGAGCAAAATCTACAAAATTATGGAGTGATAACAACATGGACTACCACGGAATATCATCAGAAATAGGCTCACCATTTAAGCCAGTTGATAGAATTCAAGCTGAATTATCTTGGTGGGTAAAAATCACAACTACGACACCTTACTGCATCTATTATTTTGGTCCATTTGATAGCCAAGCAGAAGCAACAATAGCTCAGGATGGTTATATAGAAGATTTAATGACGGAAAAAGCCACTGGCATTAATATTGACATCAAACAAGACCAACCCCGAGTACTGACTATTTCTGAAAATGATAGCAGGTAACTAGAAACATTGATTGATTTAGCTAGTTGGTTATGGGCTTTTGAAAATTGATAAATATCCAATATTGTAATTGGGTTTTGTGAGGAGCATTGTCCGTTGAATATCTACAAAATTATGGAGTGACAGCAACATGAATTACCACACACTATCACCAGAAATTCGCTCACCATTTAAGCCAGTTGACACAATTAAAGCTGAATTATCTTGGTGGGTAAAAATCACAACCGCTACACCTTACTGCATCTATTATTTTGGTCCATTCGATAGCCAAGCAGAAGCAACAGTAGCTCAGTACGGTTATATGGAAGATTTAATGACGGAAAAAGCCACTGGCATTAATATTGACATCAAACAAGACCAACCCAAAGTACTAACTATTTCTGAAGAAGATTAATCAAATAGATCGGAATTTAGAGATAGTTTTACAGCATGAGCAGACGCATTTTAGTTATAGAAGATGACATAGGAATTCAAGCAGTAACTAAATTTAGTTTAGAAATGGAGGGGAATTGGGAAGTAACAACTGCTTTGGGTGGAAAAGAAGGATTAGTTAAAGCCAGAACTTTGCATCCAGATGTCATTCTATTAGATGTCGTAATGCCAGATATCAATGGACTTGATATTGTAAAACAATTACAAAAGAATCAAGTAACCCAAAAAATACCAATTATCTTATTTACAGCTAAGGTAATAGAAAATGAAAGACTTGAGTTGCCCCGTAGCATAGTCAAAGGTGTAATAACAAAGCCTTTTGATTGTCTTACTTTATCAGCTAAAATTTCCGAGCTTCTCGATTTAAAATGTTCGCTGTAATTCCCATCCCCTTCTAGGGGATAGGGATGTTCGCGCTCGCGCGATAACTTAACAATTTAGACATCAAATCTTTATAGAGTAAGGGTTTTAGCTGTTGTACAATATTTCTAATACGCACCTTGAAAGCTGAATAGTAACATGGGTTCGGTACGAAAAGTCCCTCAGTTGCAGTCCGTTCAACAGGTAAAAGTTACTGCGGTGAGGCTAGTAATCTGTATTCGCAAAATACAGAAAATTGATAAAAAGTATCTACAACTGAACTTCGGGCAAGGAAGTAGTAGATGGCTCGACACGGCTCAAAGTAGTTCAAGTTAGTTGATAGTTCAAGCACTCATTTCCGAGAGAATCTTTGATTCTATGCCCATACTATTAATGTTGCTTGGAAGCCCGTGTGGGTTTACCCCACGGGAGTGTCACGTAAAACGAGATGAATCAAATTATACCCAATCAAAAAATGTTTGCGACACCTATAATTTAATGTAGGGTTTTAGGGGTGCATCGACCCTTACTATATCTGTTGCATTCTTTTTTTCAAATTGATATTAGCTGGATAAGATTGTCACTAAGCTAATCTAATTAGCCGATGATAGTTTTCCGTTATTGACAGTAGAAGCAAGTAAGATATTTTGGGTTAATTTTCCTGTTTGCAACCATTCATCGATCGCTACAGTTTTTCGAGCCAAGTTAAGTTGAGATCGCAGTTGTGAACCTTCTAAAATTTCTTGTTCTAAAAGAATTTGAGCTAATTTTGTTAATAGTTCCTGATTTTCTTGGAGAACTTCTAAAGCAACCTGATGTGCGCCATCAATAACTAATTTAACTTCGCGATCGATTTCTTCTGCAATCTGAGGACTTACCTGACGGCGAGGATTACTAAAGCCTTCGAGAAACTGTTGCTGTATTTGTTCAAACGCAATAGGTCCTAGGCGATCGCTCATACCATAGAGAGTGACAAACCTTTCTGCAAGGTCAGTAGCTTTTTGAATATCGTCACTAGCTCCTGTAGATACCTTACCAAAGATTAATTCTTCCGCAGCACGTCCCCCAAGTAGGGTAGCAATACGACCACGAATTTCATCTTCAATCATTAAAAAACGGTCTTCTTCTGGTAGCTGTAAAGTATATCCTAATGCCCCAATACCACGGGGAACAATAGATATTTTTTCTACTATATCTGTACCAGGCATTAAAGTTCCCACAATAGCATGACCGACTTCATGATGAGCTACAGTTTTCTTTTCTATTTCATTAAGTACTCGGGATTTTTTCTCTAATCCTGTGAGGATTCTCTCTGTAGCTTCATTAAAGTCTGCCATAGTTACAGAAGTGTGGTTTTGACGAGCAGCTAGTAGTGCTGCTTCATTAATTAAGTTAGCTAAATCTGCACCAGCAAAGCCTGGAGTACGAGCAGCTAGTCTCCCTAAATCCACATCCTCATCTAATCTTACATTGCGGGCGTGTACTTCCAAAATCGCCAGTCTTCCCGACTTATCGGGGCGATCTACCACAATACGGCGATCAAAACGACCAGGACGCAATAAAGCAGGATCGAGAACTTCAGGACGGTTAGTAGCAGCCAGAAGAATTACTCCTGCATTCGGTTCAAAGCCGTCCATTTCTGCTAGTAGTTGATTAAGAGTCTGTTCTCGTTCGTCATTTCCTCCCATAAATTTCCCAGAAGCAGCACGAGACTTACCAAGAGCATCTAATTCGTCAATAAAGACAATAGCAGGAGCTTGTTTTTTAGCGCGGTCGAATAAATCTCGCACTCGCGAAGCACCAACCCCAACGAACATTTCAATAAATTCCGAACCAGAGATACTAAAGAAAGGAACTTTAGCTTCACCTGCGATCGCTTTTGCCAATAAAGTCTTACCTGTACCTGGTGGTCCTACTAATAAAACTCCTTTCGGTATTTTTGCTCCCAAGCGAATGTATTTAGCCCCATGTTGTAGAAAATCAACAATTTCGTATAGTTCTGTCTTAGCTTCATCCACACCAGCCACATCATCAAAGGTAACATCAACGCTGCCTTCGGAGTAAATACGAGCGTTGCTACGACCAATGGAAAAAGGACTTACGATGTTATCCCCCCCTTGATTGCGACTGAAAAAAAGACTAGCTAAATTGACAATTAAAAACAAGAAAAATAATATTTTGATAAAACCCCAAAACCCATCACCATTAGTTGCAGGATTAGCAGAAAATTCTACCTGATGCTTACGCAAAATCTTTGGTAACTCCGTATCCTGAGTCACTGGCACTGTAGTAAAAATCTGCTCTGATTCGTCTTCAAATACTTTTGATTTGAGACTGTATTGAATCTGATTCGAGCCAATAATAACCCTCTCAACTTTATCGCTTTCTACTAAGTCAATAAATTTACTATAGGGCTGAGACTGTGGTACTTTTGCTGGAGGCAAAAATAAACTCAATAAAATTAAGAATACCAAAGTCACAATTAAAATCGATTCCAATTGATTCGATTCTGATTTGCGAGTTGGATTTTGGCGTTTGGGCATATATAACACTCCTAGATGACTAATAATCAAAGTAGCGGGTGGCGGCGCGCAAGGCTTGCGCCCTACAAGTAGCAAGTTACGATCCCCAATCCCCGCTTCACTGCTACCTCTTACCTACCTCAAAACGACCCTACTCGAACTGGACTCAGTTTAACTCCTAACTCCCGACTCCATATGAGTCTCAATAGACAGTAGATCGCACACTTCTCCGTCGGTTATTTGGGTAAAATCTTCGTACCAGAAGCCCACTGCATTAAAATGCTCTGGTGTAATCAAACAAGTGATATCGTCTGCTTGAGTTTTCAAATGTTTGATCGCAGATAAAGATGCAACTGGAGTGGCGATAATAATTTTTTCGGGTTCGTGTTGCTGTAAAACTGTTAGCGCAGCGTGCATAGTCAATCCTGTAGCTATGCCATCATCCACCAGAATCACAATGCTATCGCGAATTCGTACCATCGGGCGACAGTGACGATAACAGCGATCGCGCCACCTGAGTTCCGCTTTGGCTCTAGCAGCGATCGCCTTAATTTGTTCTAGGGCGACTCTGTGAATTTGAGCCATATTTTCATCAACAATAGTGATGTTGCCACTATAGTCGTGTAGTAGAGCATCTTCCGCGACTGCACCTACTGCTATTTCTGGATTTTGTGGCAGACCGATTTTTTTGACCAGACAGACATCTAAAGGAAGATTCAAACTCCTAGCAATTTCATAAGCCACTGGCACGCCACCACGAGGTAGTCCCAAAACTATTGCTTGGGGATGATTCACGTAAGCACTAAGTTTGGCTGCTAATCTTTGACCTGCTTCTCTCCTATTGGGCAAGACTGCTTTCATGGTTTTACCCGCCTCAATCTACTTGGTTGAATCATAGATCGTAAGTTTGAGGAAGTTGTGAGATTGGTTTTCCCGCTCTTGTTGATTGTTAATGGTTGATTGGTGAAAAGCTAATTGCGCTCTGAATGAAACAGCCCTGGACTTATAAGACCAGGGCTAGAAGAAGTCATCCAACTTAGGTTAGAAATGAGAGATTATAAACCCAGTAAAACTAACTGGTTAAAAGACTTAGTTATAGCCATAGACTGTTGAGAAACGCGCTCTGTAATATCTGCTAATTCTTGAACTGAATCTTGGGCGAAGGTTGAACTTTGTATTTGATTTTCTAAGGACTGAGAAATGACCTCTATAAGGTTACTTATGTCGTGATTCAGTGCAATAACCTGGTCTAGCTTTTGACGGACTGTTTGAAACTCTGCAACTCCATCGATCAGCTGCTGTGTTTCTAAGTCTAGAGCGACTGTTTTTTCTGTTAGTTCTGTTTTGATGTTGCCAAATAAGGGTTCAACTTTTGCGGTAGCTTCCAATAGCTCTTGCATCAAAGAGAAAATTGTATCAGACAAGTCCATAATAGAATTTTGACGGCTCTCGTCCATCTGACTTATATTTAAGGCTCTAGTTATACCCATAGATTGTTGAGCTATTTGCTTACTCAAATCTTTGAGGCTGTTGACTGTCTGAGAAAAATTTTGGCAAGAATTACTGAGATGTTCAAATCCTACTGTCACATTGTGAACTGTGGCTTTGATATTAGAGATGTTATTTACAGCACGGTCTAAAATTTCTTGAGTATCTTTAGTAGATTTCTCTAATTGCTCAAGCATTTGAGCATTGTCGAGAGCAAAACCAACTTGACCAGCAATTTGAGCTATCCAACGGATTTCAGATTGTTGCCATTGACGAGGATTGGAGCATTGGTGAGCTACTAATAAACCATATAGTTGTCCTTTGTGAATAATAGGTGCTACTAGATTCGCCTTGACTTCTAATCTTTCTAATTGTTGGACATAACACTCACTCATTCCTGCTTCGTAAATGTTACTTATGGCGCGAACTCTACCGTTGCGGTACTGGTCGAGATATTTGGCTTCAAAGCAAGGGTCTTTGATGATTCTCCCTTCTGCTCTTGTCCAACCAGAGGTTACAGATTCCGCGACAATCAGCCCATAGTTATCTTCGTTGATGCAATATACTACCACACGATCGCAATTGATAATTCTCCGTACTTCCCTCACACTAGTTTTGAGAATATCATCCATTCTGAGAGATTGACGAATCTGTTGAACCGCATCGGTATAATACCCTGTCCACTTACTTTCTTGTTCTACTTGCTGACATAGCTGTTGAGCATCAGCTAACAGGTGGGCGTTGTCGAGAGCAAATCCTACTTGGGTGGCGATTTGAGTTAACCAAAAGATTTCAGGTTGTTGCCATTGACGGATATCAGAACATTGGTGAGCTACTAGTAAACCAAATAGTTTATCTTCGCTGATAATTGGTGTTACTAGATTGGCTTTGACTTCTAGTGTTTCTAGTTGTTCGACATGACACTTACTCATTCCTGCTTCGTAAATGTTATTCCAAGCGCGGACTCTACCCTTACGGTACTTATCAAGATACTTGGCTTCAAAGCAAGGGTCTTCCAGGATTCTCCCTTCTGCTTTTGTCCAACCAGCTGCTACAGATTCCGCGACAATCATGCCATAATTGTCCTGGGTCATACTATAGACTAAGACGCGATCGCAATTTAAAACTCTACGTACTTCCCTCACACTAGTTTTGAGAATATCATCAGTTTTGAGAGATTGGCGAATCTGTTGGATCGCTTCGGTAAAATACTCTGTCCACATACTTTCTTTTTCTATCTGTTGGCTTAGTCTTTCGCCATCAGCTAGTTGTTTTTGTTTTGGCTCTTGCTCGTTATAGGTGAAAATTTTAGTGTATTCGATCATAATAGCTACTTGATTAGCGATTTCAGTTATCCAGTAAATTTCTTGTTCTTCCCAATTACGAGGAGCAGAACACTGATGGGCGATTAATAAACCATATAGTTGACCTTCATTAAGAATTGGTGCAACTAAGCCAGCTTTAACTTCTAGGGCTTCTAACTGTTCAAGATAACAGGGATTTGCTTTGTAACTGTGAAGACTATTCCAGAAGTGGACTCGACCATTACGATATTTATCGAAATATTGATTTACCAAACAGGGGTCTTCTATAGTTTTACCTAAAGCTTTAGTCCATCCATTAACCACAGATTCAGCTACTACTGAACCATAACTATCTAGTTCTAGACTATAGGCTACAACACGATCGCATTCTAGTAAATTACGTACTTCTCTGACTGTTGTGTTAAGCAGATCTTTCTGTCCCAATTGTTGAGTTATCTTATCTTGAACCTCAGAAAATAATTTATCTCGATTTTTTTGTATTATGGTTTTTGGCTCTGTATAATCAAGATTTTCCTTGCCTTTGCTGTTGTCTTTTTGCTCCATTGTTGGGAAAAAATTGGGGGTTGGGTAATTTTCTACTATCTGTTTGGTGGAATTAAAATATTTCCGCTTCTGAGCCTCAACTATGTTTGAGAGAGCGCAACTTGCTGTGTTGGCTCTTTCTGTTAACAATTTGACTTCTTTATAGTTCCAAGTTTGGAGTTTAGAACATTGATGAGCAGCTAACAAAGCTAATAATTCATCATTGACCAAGATAGGTGCGATCGCCAGACTTTTAATTTCCAGCTTTTCTAAGTCTTCTAAGTCACTTTGACTTTTATCTGCTTTGTGAATATCATCTATGGTTACAGGCAAACCATAGCAGTACATTTCTAAATGCTCCCCTTCTACAAAAGGGTCTTTAATTGTTTTTCTGATGATGGAAGAGTATTTCGGATTAATAGATTCTGCTAATACTAACGCTTTGGGTAAGTGGCTGGCACTGTAAATTACTACGCGATCGCAATTCAGGATTCTTCGAGTTGTCTCCACAGCAACTTTAAAAATTTCCTTGAGATTTCGATCGTGGGTTAGTCTTAGATCAAGAGCTTCAGTCATCAGCAGACATTTTTCACATAATTGATAATGTTTTTGAGGAAAATTTATTCAGCTTTTTCGCTCAATAAAATTCTGTATCTTAGTATCAGAAGCCCCAAAATTATTTGTTGCTCTCTGTAGAATTACTTAGGGTTTTTTAATCTATGTTAATATAAATTTCATGTAAATTAAAGAAATACCTAAAAATTCAAGTATATTTATCGAGACTGGAGAGGTTATACCACAAAAACCAGAAATTTTGTGGCTTATTCAGTTGTAAATTTAAGGTTATAACTTTTTGGTAACTGCTATGCGTGCCATGATTTTAGATGGGGTAGGTCAACCACTAAGAGAAGGAAAGCTCCCCATACCCAAACCCCAATCAGAACAAGTATTGCTAAAAGTTCATGTCTGTGGAGTGTGTCGTACTGATTTGCACATTGTCGATGGCGAACTAACCAAGCCAAAACTGCCTTTAGTATTGGGTCATCAAATTGTCGGTACAGTAATAGAAACGGGAAATCAAAAGAGTAAATTCTCTGTAGGTACTCGCGTTGGTGTGCCTTGGCTGGGTCATACTTGCAATTGTTGTCCCTATTGTTTGGCTGGAAAAGAAAACTTATGCGATCGCGCCTTATTTACAGGTTATGATCTCAATGGCGGTTATGCTGAATATGCTGTTGCAGACGAGAGTTTTTGCTTTCCGATTCCTGAAGGTTATCCAGACTTACAAGCAGCACCTTTACTCTGTGCGGGATTAATTGGCTATCGTTCCTATCGCATGACGGAAGATGCAGAAAGGATCGGTTTTTATGGCTTTGGTGCAGCAGCACACATTTTAATTCAGGTAGCCAATTACCAAGGTAAACAAGTATATGCTTTTACTCGTTCGGGAGATACTGAAGGACAACAGTTTGCTCGGGAACTTGGTGCAGTTTGGGCTGGAGGCTCGGACGAATTACCACCAGAAAAGTTAGACGCAGCGATTATTTTTGCACCTGTAGGAAAATTAGTTCCCGCAGCTTTAAAAGCTGTTGCTAAAGGTGGCATAGTAGTTTGTGCTGGTATTCACATGAGCGATATTCCGAGCTTTCCCTATCAGATTTTATGGGAGGAACGGGTATTACGTTCTGTTGCCAATTTGACTCGCCGAGATGGTGAAGAGTTTTTGGCTTTAGCACCCCAAATTCCAATTCAAACTCAAGTTACTTCCTTTCCTTTGTCCCAAGCCAATGAAGCCTTGAATGCTTTACGGAGTGGTAAAATTAATGGTGCAGCAGTATTAGCGATCGCGCTTTGAATAACTTATGGGGAGTGAGGAATGGGAGACTGGGTCAGAGGTCAGAGGTCAGAGGTCAGCAGTAATTAACAATTAACAATTAACAATCACTAACCACTAACCACTAACAATTAACAATTAGCAATTACTAACCACTAACCACTAACCACTAACCACTAACCATTAACCATTAAGCAATATCATTTCTCAAGCCACACATACCCGCATAACCAATACCGATCGCATCTACAGTATCATCAATAGGTAAAGTTTCTAAATCAAACAAGTTTTGTATTATTTCTGCAACTTCATTTTTGTTAGCTCTACCGTTGCCCAAATGACATTTCCAACTAGATTGATGAAGATATACTGGTACGATATTTCTGTCGCGATAACAAACTAAATTAATTACCCCAAAAGCTTGTAATACTCCCCCAGCAGCTTTAATAGTTCTTCCAAAAAAAGGCATTTCAATAGCTACATTATCTGGTTGGAATTCCCCTAATAATTCAGCAATATCCCTTTCAATTTCTAATAATCGTTGGGGGGTTGCTAACTTTTTAGAAGTTTCGATTGTGCCATAATCTATTAAAGAGGGCTTCTCATAATCAGCTTCTTCTAATATTGCCCAACCAATTATTGCTAACCCAGGGTCTATTCCCAACCAAGATCGAGCCATCACTTTGATAATAGTTGTACTTATAGATAAAGTTAAATTATTTCTAGCTCTTGCTTTTGAAAATGAGCTTTAAATCTTTTATCAAATTTAACCAATACGGGAAGATTAGGACTTATGGGTCTTCCTTTATATTCTGTCATAACATCTATCACTTCTCCCTCCATACCTTTAAGATCGAAAGGTTGCTGTCTTTTTTTTGGATAGTGATAGACGATTACAGATTCTTTGACACGAACGCGATCGCCAATCTTCATACTTATGTACTCTCTCAGGTTTTGTAGTCTTCTTGTCAATTAAACAATGTTTTAAGCAACCTTACCATTTTTACATAGAATCTCCACAAGATTTTACCTAATTAAATAAGATTGCTTTAGCCAATCTCGAACAGAGCTTGTAAAGACTATCAGCAGAGAAAAAGACAGCCCAATTGTGGTTTTAGCTATTCCATCATAGTATTAAAGAAATCAATGGTATCTTTCAAAGCAACCATAAAGCGGTCAATTTCATCCCGGGTATTATAAAGATATAGACTTACTCTCGCACTACCAGAAGCATTAAATAAACGGTGTAATGGCTGAGTACAATGATGACCAGAACGAATTGCTATTCCCTCATGATCTAGTAAGGTAGCTAAATCGCTGGCATGAATTTCTGGTACATTAAAAGCTGCTAATGCTGCTCTACCTTCCCCATTTGGCTCTGGTTTTGCGCCATAGATTCTAATATTGGGAATAGTCTCTAGTTTTTTGAATAAATAGGAGGTTAATTCTACTTCATAATTATGAATATTATCCATGCCTATATTAGTAAGATAATCTATGGCTGCTCCTAATGCGATCGCTTCTCCTATAGCTGGTGTTCCTGCTTCAAATTTATGGGGTAATTCCCCATAAGTAGAGTGGTCAAAATACACCTCACTAATCATCTCACCTCCACCAAGAAAAGGAGGCATTAATTCTAGTATTTCTTTCTTCCCATAGAGAAATCCAATACCAGTAGGAGCGCACATTTTATGTCCTGATGCTACTAACCAATCACAGTCTATTTGCTGCACATCTATAGGCATATGAGGCACACTTTGACAAGCATCTATTAATACTTTTGCTCCGTATTGATGAGCCTGTTTGACAATTTCTTCTACGGGATTTATCACACCTAAAGTATTAGAAATATGAACTACAGATACCAGCTTAGTTTTATCTGATAACAGGGATTTGTAGCTATCTAAATCTAGAATTTCCTGCTCGTTTAACTGGATATATTTAATTACTGCTCCTGTTTTTTGAGCGATAATTTGCCAAGGAACGATATTACTATGGTGTTCCATGACAGATAAAATGATTTCATCTCCCTGATTTAAGTTAGTCAAACCCCAGGTATAAGCTACTAAGTTAATTGCTTCACTAGCGTTGCGAGTATAAACAATTTCTTCGCGATGATTAGCATTAATAAATTTAGCTACTTTATCTCTCGCCCTTTCATAAGCATCGGTAGCACGATTACTTAAAGTGTGTGCGCCACGATGTACATTAGCGTTATCTTGTTGATAGTAATTTAACAGAGCATCTAATACCTGTTGCGGTTTTTGAGAGCTAGCAGCACTATCAAAATAGATTAAGGGTTTCCCATGAACTTCTTGATGTAAGATGGGGAAGTCTTTTCTTACTTTATCGCCTAGAGTTTTTTCTTGAATTAAGGTCATATTTGCTTAGTTGTTGATTAGTGATTACTGATTAGTGATTACTGATTAGTGATTACTGATCACTGATTACTGATTACTGATTACTGATTAATGACTGTATGGTTTCCTGTACGGATTTTACAGGGATTCTTTCAATAATTTCAGCTACAAAAGCATCTATTAGTAACTGACGCGCATCGTTTTCAGTTAAACCCCGACTGCGAAGATAAAAGATTTCGTCTGCTTCTAATTGACTGACGGTTGCGCCATGAGAACATTTAACATTATCCGCAGTGATTTGTAATTCGGGTTTAGTGTTAACTCTCCCTTTAGGAGATAGTAAAAGGTTACGGTTTAACTGGGATGCGTTGGTAAGTTGGGCAGCTTTGGGAACAAATACTTTACCATTAAAGATAGAGTGAGCGCGATCGTTTACAAGACATTTATGCAATTGATCTGTTGTACCGTGGGGATGGTGTAAATTAATACTGCTGTGAGTATCTGCGGTTTGTTCATCCTTAGCAACAGTTAAACCATTGAGATAAGTTTCTGTTTGTTCTCCATCTTGATGTATCTCAGGAGTATGACGGGATAATTTTCCACCAAAATTAATTTCTGTCAGAGTATAACGACTATCTCTTTGTTGAGTAACTACTGTTTTCCCAATATGATAAGCATTGTCCGATTCTTGTTGCAGACGAGTATGATTTATCTGGGCGTTTTCTCCTAACCACACTTCCGTAACGCTGTTAGTTAGGTAAGAAGATGTCCCACTATATTCTTCGATTATAGTTAACTGGCAATTCTTTTCCGCAACAATCCAAGCTCTAGGTTGGGAAATCGTAACAGAATCTCCTGCAACAGAAACAAATAATAGATGAATGGGCTTTTCTACTACAGTATTAGGCGCAGTCCAAATAATAGCCACATCAGTGATACTAGCAGTATTAAGAGAAGTAAATACCTCTTCTTTCCCTGGCTGTGTTCCCAGAAAGGGGCGAAAATATTTACAGTAAGTTTCAGGAAGATTAGTTAAACTCCCCACATAGATACCTTCAGGTAAACCAGCAGTATTAGATAACTCTCTAGCATAACTACCATTGACAAATACCAAGCGAGTATCTTCCGCTTCGGGAATGGTATCCGGGTTTTCTGTTGTAAATGAAGTGGGTGCGACTATCTCTAAATCTAGTAGAGAAGAAATATCTGTAAACCGCCATTCCTCATCTTTCTTTGTGGGTAGAGTTAATCGAGATACCCAAGATGCAGATTGTTCTCTAATATTTTGTAACCATTCTCCAGTTTCTCGATCTAATTTATCAACTGGTAGTGAGGAGCGTTGTTGTAAAATGTTATTCAGAAAGCGATCGCTATTTACTGATGATATTGTAGTTGTCTGAGTCATGATCTATGTGGAATTGATTATCTAATTAGATGGTGATGCTAAAAATTGAGCTATGGGAAATTAGAAAATTCTCCCTTGTCTCCCCTGTCTTTTTTTACGCCATAGCTGTTTCTTCCAAAAACTCATAACCGCGAGACTCTAACTCTAAAGCCAACTCTTTACCACCACTGGTAACAATCTTTCCATCTTGCATCACATGAACGAAGTCGGGTTCAATATAATTAAGCAAACGTTGGTAGTGAGTAATCACCAAGTAACCTTTATCAGCAGTCTTTAATTGATTAACTCCTTCCGCTACAATTTTCAACGCATCAATATCTAATCCCGAATCAATCTCATCCAAAATAGTCAGGGTAGGATCGAGTAAAGCCATTTGTAAGATTTCGTTGCGCTTTTTCTCTCCACCAGAGAAACCCTCGTTAAGACTCCTCTCTAAAAAACTAGACTTCATCTTGACTATCTCTAGCTTCTCTTCTATCAAGTCTTCAAAGTCAAAAGTATCAATCTCGTCTAAACCTTGATGTTTCTGTTTCGCATTGTAAGCAACTCGCAAGAAGTCTAAATTACTCACCCCAGGAATCGCCAAAGGATACTGAAATGCTAAAAAGATACCATCTAAGGCGCGTTCGTTTGGTTCTTTTTCTAAAATACTTTCACCCTTATAGATAATATCTCCCCCTGTCACTTCATAGTCAGGATGTCCCGCGATAATCTTAGATAGGGTACTTTTCCCAGAACCATTACGCCCCATAATAGCGTGTACTTCTCCTGCTTTCACTTCCAGGTTTACCCCTTTGAGAATAGGAGTACCGTCAACCTTAGCAGTTAAGTTACGTATAGATAAGATAGTCTCGCTCATGGTGTCTCTCTCTAGTAAAATCTGTGTTTAGAATTTTCTATAATCCACCCCTTGGGGGGAGTGTTTCAAGGCTTGAGTATTCTTGCTCAGAAGTTAAACAACATTTTAGTTGTTTAAGTCCATTGTAGGATACATTAACAACATTCTGGTTGTCAAAGTCTCTGTTGAGGGATAAGGAGTAAGGTGTCTGCGTATTGCACTTGTCTCCCTGTCTCCAAGTCAATCAGTATATTTAACTTTGAAGCAAACTTGATATAAGTCGAGTCCGCGTTATTTGAGCGCGATGGAAGCAGCGTTTTATTGGAACAATTTATCTCTAATATCTTTAATTGTTTATACTTTGTATATTGATCGCAATTCTGATAAATATCTTACAGAAGAGTTTAAACAAGAAATTGAATTATTATTAAATAACGTGAAAATAATAACTGAATCTGTTGGTTATCGTTCCGAAATAATTGGCGATAGCTTAAACAATATTTTACAAGCAATTGAAACAGCAAAAGTAAAAAATGCTGGAGTTCATATTGGTTAATGATATTTTAGAAGCACCTCGAACCCATACCGCCACCAAACTCAAGTTTTTATCTAAAACAGTAAGTCTATTAAAATAGACTACAAATTTTATGAAACCTAAGTTTTAGTTCTCTTGAGAGGACTGTTCTGTATAAGCCAAGAAATTGATTTCTTGGCGAGCTATCGCTCTGTGCAAGATATGATACCAATTCTCGCGCACTAACTCAATACATGAGAAAATACTTTTTATTAGAAAAAAGCTTCCCAACCCTTGTTTTATCTGTTGCCTAATGGCAAGAGTGCCTATTGCCTTATCCTCTACTAAGTCTCTTATTACTTTTGAGAAATGATATGAGGTGTGCAAAAATCAAAATAATAAATATCAAAACCCTTCACTAATCATGAATTTGCCTACCCCAATCAACTAAGATGATATTTAGCAGAATAATTAAATTTGGTGGGCATCTTAGCCTGGTATTTTAATCCTAATCGTAATCTCTTACTCTGCACACCCTACAATAAAATTGTTTAATAATAAGGAGTCACAAATAATCTAGTTATCAACAATCAACAATCAACAAAAACTAGGATATGAAACCATACCTAATTACCATGAAAATCGCTATATGAAAATACTTTTAGTAGATGATGAAATAGAATTAACCGATCCTTTGAGTAAAATTCTTTCCCATGAAGGATACCAAGTTGATATTACTCATGATGGTGAGTTAGGAATACAATTAGCTCTAGAAAATAACTATGACTTACTAATTTTAGACTGGATGCTACCCAATAAATCTGGTTTAGAAATTTGTCAACAAGTAAGGAATCATGATTTAACCACTCCTGTATTATTTCTGACAGCAAAAGATACTATTGACGATCGCGTAATAGGTTTAGATGCTGGTGCAGATGATTATATTATTAAACCATTTGAGCTAAGAGAATTACTAGCTAGAGTTAGAGCTTTGTTAAGAAGAATACCCACAGTAGAACAGAATAATACAGAAAAGCTTAAATTTGCTGACCTCGAACTAGATAAAGATAATCAGATAGTATATCGTTGTGGAAAAACAATTGAATTATCGGAAAAAGAACTTGAGCTTCTAGAATATTTTATGAGTCATCCAGGTCAGTTACTAACTCATGAGGAAATCTACAATTATCTGTGGCAAGATAATACAAAACCTAGTAGTAATGTTTTGGCTGCTTTAGTTCGTTTATTACGCAGAAAAATCGAGTTCAAAGGTCAAACAACTTTAATTCATACCGTCTATGGAAAAGGTTATCGTTTTGGAGACTTTTAGCCACAACCAGATAATTGCTAATTGATTGAGTTTATTCTGAATAATCAAAAGGTAATAACTTAATTGCTTCTTCTGCTGCTAAAGGGCGACTAAACCAAAAACCTTGCATTTCTTCGCATTCTTTGCTTTGTAATAATTTCATTTGTTCTAGGGTTTCTACTCCTTCTGCAACTACTCTCAAATTCAAGCCTTTTCCTAAAGCAATCATAGTAGAAATAATTGCTAAATCTTGAGCTTCATTTTTAAGATTTTTGACAAAATTTTGATCTATTTTTAAAGTATTTAGGGGTAATTTTTTAAGTTTTTGTAATGAAGATAGTCCAGCAGTAAAATCATCAACAGAAATAGTGACTCCTAGGTCTCTTAACTCAGATAAAATTTCATAAGAGTATTCATCATCTTGCATGAGAGTGTTAGCGGTAATCTCTAACTCTAATAAATTTGCTTCTAAACCAGTTTCTTGAATAATTGTTTGCACTAACCAAGTAAAATTAGGTTGCTTAAATTCTGCATCAGAAATATTTACTGACATTTTAATGGGTGGTAAACCCTGTTTTTGCCAGATTTTATTCTGATAACAAGCTGTTCTCAATACCCATTCTCCAATGGGAAGAATTAAGCCATTTGTTTCAGCTATCTTGATAAAGCTATTAGGCAATAATAATCCTAATTCTGGATGTTTCCAACGTAAAAGTGCTTCTATTCCTTGTATCTTGTCGTTGCTAACATTAACTTGTGGTTGATAATGTAGTAATAGTTCTTGTCTTTCTATTGCTTGATATAAAAACTTTTCTAACTTCAGGATCACTGAAGTCTGAGAATTCATATTGGAATTATAGAATAAATAGTTATAATTTCTTGTTTCTTTGGCGCGATTTAAAGCTAAATTAGCATTTTTGATTAAGGTATCAGAATTTTCTCCATCTTGAGGATAAATTGCAATCCCCAGACTACTATCAAGTCGGAGTATTTGGTCTTCAATTTTAAAAGAGTTTTCTAGAGAATTAATAATTCTTTGACTGATTTTTGCTACTTCTTCTACTCCACCAATTTGTGGCATTAAAACAGCAAATTTATTCTCTCCCCAATAGGAAACTGTATCCCCTAAACGCAAACAACTTCTTAAGCGATCAGTAAAACTAGAAAATAATAAAAAACTAAAGTCCTTACTACATTTGGTTTCAATTTCTGTAAAATTAGTAATACTTAAAAATATTACTGCTAGTAGTGTTTTATTTCTTGTGGCATTAGCTAAAGCAGTTTCTAATTGTCTCTCATATACTTTTTTTTCAGATAATTCTAAACTTGTATGATCTTTATTAAGTGATTCAGCGTTACTAGAACGTCGTAAAATCACATAAAATATTTTTTCTATTTCCCAATCAATCAAACTAATATTTAAAGT
Source organism: Xenococcaceae cyanobacterium MO_167.B27 (assembly GCA_030065935.1). Lineage (GTDB taxonomy): Bacteria > Cyanobacteriota > Cyanobacteriia > Cyanobacteriales > Xenococcaceae > JASJCP01. The sequence goes on along the minus strand of JASJCP010000008.1, from coordinate 60,851 downwards.
TAGCTCTATACCAAATCCATCTTGGTGACGTAGAAAATAGTTGCCAATATAATCATTATTATTAGCTATTATCTCATCTAAAATATTTGGTAGTTTGGCTGGTTCAAAGCTCAAATCATTAAGAGTCATATTGGCTGCTACCATAGCAGAGTAACCTAAGAGATTGCTACAAGCAGCATTAATAAATAATATTTTTTTGCTTTCTCTATCTGCTAAAATTATGCTGTCTGTTATTTTCTCTAATAGCGATTTGTATAAAAATCCTCTATTTTGAGTTAATTGTTCTAACTTAGTTTGTTGGGTAATATCTGTGATATAACTTCTAATAATTTTATTTTCAGGTAAATAATGAGCATTTTGTTTAAAAAATTTATGATCTATTTCTACTTCTCTGATAAAAGAATTAACCTGATTATTACAATTTTCAATAAGTCCTTTTAATAAAGGGTGATTTAGCTTTTTCCTGGTAATTTCTTTAAAAGTAATAATAGCTGCTGAATTTAGATAAGTAATATTACCATTAAGATCAATTTCTAATATTGGTTGAGAGCTTAATTCTCCAAAAGATGATAGTCTGGCTAATTCTATATCATTAAGTTGTTCAAATTGTTCATAAGGAGCTATGAGAGTTTCTTTACTAATTAAAGTATTTTTTCGATGCTCTTGGCTTAGGGGTAGTTTATGATTTTCTTCGGAACTTTCTGTAATACTTTCTGGAACTTCTGAAAAATTAGATAAGATATGATATCTAGCTTTTACGTCCTGACCAAACTTAATAATATCTCCATGTTTTAGTTCATGTACAAGACATTTCTTACTATTTACAAATATGCCATTACGACTTCTAGTTCCTTGTAAATCTCCATCTAGTATCCAATAAGAAAATTTATTATTTTTAATATCAGTTCTGCGTACAAAAGTAGCATGATATCGAGAGATTTTTTGAGAAGAGACAACAATATCATTATCAGAGTGTCTCCCAAGACTATAAGAAGCTTTTTCTAAGGTTATACTTTTTCTAAAATTAGGATCTTCTATGACTAGTATGTGACTACTTTGTTCAATTTCTAGCATTATTTGTTAGCTATTAGTATAGATATTTAAGGAAGCAGGAGCGAGGAAATCTGAATTTAAAACTGAGTAGGGACTGAATTAAACATAAGTTGATAAATTTCTGCTTTAAAAGTAGCCTCAAGTACTTATATATGAGAGAATAGAGTCGGCTTGACACTCGGTGAGTGCTGCCTAACCAGTCAGGTTGGTAGTTTTCTACCGCCGATATTTCCTCTTTAAGAAGTTTTTTTTATAGCGGGAGCTTCGGGAACAGAGTAGTTCTAAAATACTAAGTAGATGAAATATCTACTCTATAGTTCCCCAAAATATAATCAAAACCATCAAAAAAATCTTGTGACGAGTATTTTTCTTTGATGCTCGCTAAAAATACTAACTATTGACCTTGTTCAATAGTTAAAACCGCAGGAGTGTTTCTGACTTGCTCTTCTAAAGGCTTAACTTTGTTGACTAGCTTGATAAATTCTTGGTAGTTTGGTGGTGTGTCTATCACATAGCCAGAATCAGCCATTATATTTGTGGGAGCTTGAATCATGGCGTTTTTGATTTGCTCTTGTAAATTTAGTTCTATTGTGTTACTAATAATCACCAAGCCAGAGGGTATCAAACGACTTTTGTGCAAGACTCGGAGTTTAGTATTAAATTGATTTTTATAAGCTTCAAATTCTCTTTCTGATACTGCTCCTGCTTCTACTTCTCCATCACTAACCCACTCTAAAACTTGCTGCGGTGTGGGGGCAAAGCGAACTTGGGCTAAAGTTAAACCATAGAGATCGTATAAAGGTAAATAGTATCCAGCAGCAGAGCCTGGTTCTCCTAAAGCGACTCTTTTGTTAGATAAGTCTTTTAATTGTCTAATATTACTACCTTCTTTGACAACTAAAACCGATCGCTCTAAGCTAGTTAGACCTTCTAGGGGAAACAAAGGTCTATAAAAATGTCCCTCTATTGCGATCGCAGCTATCCCAGGGGGTGCAAAAGCAATTGACCATCTTTTTCGCCGAATTTGCTCTAAGGCTCGAATTTCATTGTAAGCTGGCTCTAGCTCCACAATGGATTTAGTTTTTTTTGCTAGGTATTGCTGTAGAGGCTCATAATCATTTACTGAGTGTACTTCACTACCATAACTAACTACACCAATGGTAATTTTTTCTGTGTTGATTTCAGATGTTCCATTGCAGCTAACTAACAGTAGTGCTAATAGTAAGTATCGTTTAGCTTGTAACATTTTTCTATCTCATTCACATCTTCCACTCCTTACAAAAAAACTGAATATTTTAGGTTTACTAAGGCAATTTTCACTTATTAAACCTAAATAGAGCGATGAAACTTGCTTAGTTTCCTTCGGTGCTTTTTTCCCTAACTTCACCAATAGATTACATATTTAGATGCTCTAACTGACCTTAACACCGCGCCAAAAAGCAATATAACCTTCGACATTCTTAGCTTTTTCTTTAGCATTAGGATAGTACCAAGCTGCATCTTGATTTTCTTGACCATCAACCACAATGGTATAGTAGCTAGCCTGTCCCTTCCAAGGACAAGTAGTATGGGTATCGCTAGATTTAAAGTATTCTTGATTGATAGATTCGGGGGGAAAGTAATGGTTTCCTTCTACAACTTCAGTGCGATCGCTTTGCGCTAGTACGACTCCATTCCAAACTGCTTTAATCATGGTTTTTTAGGGGGTTTTAGGTTATAGAATAGCATTATAGAGACATTCTCGCTCGGTTATTTAATTATTAAAATTGTAGAGATTCGGGTTAAGCTGAGGATTGGATAAACATTGGGTTAGTTATAGAGATTATGGGCTTTCGTGCTATTGCAATATGTTTTTTATCTGGTATTTTGTGGCTAACTAGTCTGTTAATTACTCCAACAGCTAACGCCCTTACTCCAATTAAATTGTATAACCTCTCCTATAAAGCTTGCACAGGAGATATAGCCAAAAATAATGTAGGTAGTGGAGATTTAAGTGCTGTAAACTGCTTTCTTGTCCAAGGAAAAGCCAAAAATATATCCGGTAAAACTGTGGTTGATGCAGATGTTTTTGGACGAATTTATGATGCTAATGGCAACTCTGTGATGGAAAATCGAGGTAGAGTGGGGACAATTCCAGAAGTCCCCCCAGGGGTCAGCGATTTTGAGATTAGAATTAGTGTCTCTGCTAATCAACCGACACCCTTAACCTTAAAGCAATTTAAAGCCTCTGGTTTTGCTGGAAAAGTCCGTCCTTATTACTATGATGATTTTGAGAATTAAAATCCAGCAGCAAATAAGCTCCTTGCTGAAGTTGCTAAAAAACTTTGCAAGAACTGTAAAGCTAAAATAGCTAAAATAGCTGAAAAATCTATCCCGCCCAAGGGTGGGATAATGGAACGGAAAATGTTGAGATAGGGGTCTGTAATCGGGCTAAGGAAAGAAATAATATTAAACGCCCATTCTTGTGTTTGAAACCAAGATAAGAGAATTCTCACAATGAGAATGTAACCATATATTTCTAGGAACTTCATTAGGCTCACTACTATTAGAGCAACCATATCCATAAATTAATAAATCTCCAGACTATATATTTTCTTTGAACATTATCTTAACTTTACAACACCAAGTCATCAGTGGTTAGTTGTTAGTCGTTAGTTATTAGTAGGTCTTATTTATTATTTGTCTAACTACAGTTAAAGCGGAATAGCTTACCCCTGCTGTACCTTCTCCTGGGTGGGTAGAATCTCCCACTAACCATAAACCCTTGATAGGAGTACGATTAGCAATACCAAAAGGACCAAAAGTACTGACTCTTTGTCCGACACCACCCACTATACCTTGCTCTCTGGCAGTGTATTTGGCAAAAGTACGGGGTGTAGCTGTTTCCTGATGAATTATATTATCGGGAGTGAGATTAAAGTATGTTCCCAAACGACTAACTGCCTCTTGGGTGTATTGTTGTTTAAGTGAGTCATAATTTTCTTTTGTTCCTTTCCACCACATTCCTACATCGGTAAAGGAAGAAGCAATAATAGTAGCTTGTCCTGTGGGTGCGCGTCCATCACCTGGTTTACTGACGGAAACAAATAAAGAGTTATTTTCCCCAATTACCCCGTCGTAATCATAGAGAAATTGTAAATGGGGGGGACAGTCAGAAGGGATGGCTTCTTGCTTGACTCCTAAATAAATTACAAACGCGCCAGAAGCTTCGGGTAATTTATCTATATGCTGTTGATATCTTTGCCAACTAGAAGAACTAGGATTAGATAGCTTGATTAAATTCTGTACTGTTACATTAGCTACTATCTCATCTGCTGCTTCTGTATGGGTTTCTCCTGTCTTCTGGTTATAAACTCTAACTCCTGTTACCTTGCCCTGATCGCTCTTGATTTCTTTTACACTATGGCGCATATAGATTTTACCACCATATTTTTCTAATCCTGCTACCAGGCGATCGCTTAAAACTTGCATACTTCCTTTCAGGTGAAATAATCCCTGGGGTGCTTGAGATACTGCTAAAGCAGTGGCAGCATAGAGTAGGGCAGTATTATCTGCATCTACTTGAGAATATAGCTTAAGCTGCATATCCAAAAAAGTTTTCAGACGTTTATCCCCTGCTAAACCGTATAGTTTTAGAGCATCTCCCACCGTCATGAGAGTAAATGGAACAGTAATTAGGGTATCTAATCTTACTGCGGATAAAAGTTGCCAACAATCCCATAAATTGCGGGGAGGTAATACAGGATCGCGGGATTGAAATTTCCAACTCGCTTCAAATAGTCTTGCTAGTAAATTCCAAAAAGGTTCACTCCCAGGAAACTGTCTTTGTCTTTCTTGTTTCCATAAATTGCGATCGCGCCACACTCTAATAGGCTCAGTTTCTCCTGGTAAAAATACTGCACAAGCAGGATCACAATAGGTAGTAGCAGGTAACTCAATTTCTAACTCAGAAAAGATACGATGGTGAATCCCCCCTGGCTCTAAACCAGCTACCTGAGTCGCCCCCACATCAAAAGTCAAACCTCTCCGCTTGAAAGTAGAAGCGCATCCCCCTGGTACAATTGCTTGGTCGTAAATAACCACTTCATAGCCTCGTTTAGCTAATAAAGCTCCAGCAGTCAAACCTCCTATACCTGCGCCCACTACTACTACACGGGATTTTCGTTTTTGAGACATCGCGATCGCCTTCCCCTCAATTGTTTTTTACATTTCTTAACAATTATTGTAATAGTCTGGGCTAGTGTAGGGGCGCAAGCCTTGCGCCCCTACAGTAATTAGTGGGTGTATCCGCCATTGAATTGTGGATACCTGAGAGCGCGACTTTTCAAGAGATCGCAGCAGGGGTTTTATCCCATCTACCCACAGCTTGACCGATAATAGCCAACTCTTTCATCACACTGTCAAACTTATCGGGATTGAGAGATTGTGGTCCATCAGATAAAGCTTTAGCTGGATTGGGATGCACCTCAATCATTAAAGAATCTGCTCCTGCTGCGATCGCTGCTTTTGCCATATCAGGTACATATTCCGCTCTTCCTGTACCATGACTAGGATCGAGCATAATGGGTAAGTGGGTTAAACTGCGTAATACAGGTAAAACTCCAATATCTAGGGTATTACGGGTATATTTACCATCAAAAGTCCTAATTCCTCTCTCACAAAGAATTACATTAGAATTTCCTGCTGCTAAGATATATTCTGCTGCCATCAACCATTCGTCAATAGTAGCGGACATTCCACGCTTGAGTAATACAGGTTTATCTTGTGCGCCAACCTTTTTCAATAGGGCGAAATTCTGCATATTTCTTGCGCCAACTTGCAACACATCAGCCACAGCAGCAATTTTTTCTACATCAGCAGTATCCATTACTTCCGTGATAATTCCTAAACCGCTAGCTTCTCTAGCTGTTGCTAATAACTCTAAAGCACTCTCGCCGTGTCCTTGGAAAGAATAGGGGGAAGTACGGGGTTTATATGCTCCACCCCGCAAAAATTTTGCTCCTGCATTTCGGACTCTTTTAGCAGTAGCAACGATCATTGATTCATTTTCTACCGAACAAGGACCAGCCACAACCACTACAGGATGATTTTTGCCAAAGGTAACATTTCCATTAGGAGTAGCAACTGTCACTTCACTATGTTCGCCGTGACGGAATTCGAGACTAACTCGTTTAAAAGGCTTTTCTACTCGTAACACTTGTTCGATCCAAGGGTTAATTTCTTGTATTTGCAAAGGATCGAGAGAAGCGGTTTCCCCTACCAAACCAATTACTACTTTATGTTTACCGATAATTTTTTCTGGTGTCAGTCCCCAGGTTTCTAGCTCTTGACATATTTCGGCGATCGCCTCTTCTGGAGAGCCGACTTTCATCACAACGATCATATAACCTATTCCTGAAATTCAACAAAACAAAAAAAGGATTCCCTATCTTCAAGCGTAACGGAGTGAAGCTAAGTTAGGGAGGAATTTTTTGAGAGCAACAAACATCGCAGTAGCGATACCGCTTAGTATAGCTAGTTGCCTAAAATCTTCATCAGATGTAAAGTACTTTTATTGTTGATGAAGATTTTTGAATGAAGCAAGCAATTACGGCAAAACTTAAACTAGAGTTGTCCGATGCCCAAAAGAAACTGGTTCGGGAGACGACTTTAGCTTATCGTGACGCTCTAAATTATGCTTCTAAGATTGCTTTTGAAAACAACAAAATGTCTTCAGGAGTAGCTTTACAAAAAAAAGTTTACAACCAACTTCGTTCTGTGTTTGGGCTACCAGCGCAGATGTCTTGTAATGTTCCAAGACAAGTAGGAGCTACTTATAAATCTTTATGGACAAAGGTAAAACAAAATGCGGAAGCTATTAGTAATGGTCGAACAAAAAGAAGATATAAAGGTTTAGACCAAGCTCCTAAATTTGTATCTAGAACCTGCACTTTAAATTACAAAAGAGATTATTCTTTTGTGAAAGGCAAAGTTAGTTTAATTACTCTGTCTGGAAGGATTAAAGTTAAGTATTCTGGATATTACAAACATTTAGAATTAATTAAATCTGGGGCAAAGATAGGTGCTGCTAAAATCTGGTACGACCAAGCCAAAAAGACTTACTACTTATTAGTTACTTTGAATTTAGATGTACCAGAATTAAAACCTGAAGACATTAAAGAGATCAAAGGGGTTGATGTTGGACAACGCTACTTAGCTGTTGTCACTTCTACCCAAAATCAAACTCAGTTTTTCTCTGGCAAGCAAGTTAGGCATAAAGCTGAAAAGTATCATAAAGCCAGAAAAACATTGCAGCAGAAAGGCACTCGTTCAGCCAAGAGAAGATTAATTGCTCTGTCTGGAAAAGAGAGACGGTTCACTGCTGCGGTTAATCATCAGATTAGCAAAAAAATAGTTTCACGCCATTCTTTGATTGGATTAGAAAACCTTAAGCACATTCGTGAAAGGACTAATCGTAGAAGTAGCAAAAAAGCTAGTAAAAAGCAAAAAAAAGCTAATAGAAATCGCTCTTTATGGGCTTTTGCAGAATTACATGGATATTGTGATTACAAAGCGATATTATCTAATTCTTTGGCTATAAAAGTTCCAGCACAGCTAACAAGTCAGTGCTGCCCTAAATGCGGTCACATTTCTAAACAAAACAGACCCAACAAAGGATTGACATTCCGATGTGTTGCTTGTAATCATACCTTGCATTCGGATCTGGTAGGAGCGAGAAATATTGCATTACGAACGTTACTCTTGAGGCAAGACTTTGAGAGTACGGGGCGAATTTCAGCCGTCCCTCATGTGTCGCACGAAGAAGCCAAAGCTAATTACCTACCAAGGTTTTTAGAATTGCGGTGGAGCGCAGACACAATCCCCACCCTCAACGAAGTAGGGTGGGGTAGTTGAATAATTACCATTGTGGTTATACTAATCATTTTTTTTAGTTAAGCGCAGGAAAAAAATAAATATTTTTGCCTAGCTTGTTTGCAACTATCGCACCCAAGGGAAACAGACTTAATTATTTGTCGCTCGCGGTTGTTGGGTTTCATCCTTCTTATACCCGAAAGGTGCTTCGGTGAGGGAAAGCCGATCCGCTGTCTCTTGAATTCATTTCAAGAGCTTGTAAGCGGGAGTCCAAGACCGCAATGAAAGCGCAACCCAACCTACTAGCGCGTCCAGGGTTATTTTACACTTCCCCCACCCCCCTTTTTAAGGGCAGGGCTGTTTCAAAGTCTCATAAATTAACGATTGAGCGAATATAAAATATGCAGAAGGGTTTAATGAAGAAATAGAGCTAAATAACGCTAATTTTACCTGAATTTAGCCGTTAAGCTTTGGGAAATATTCTGGTTTAATCCACTGAAATTACTAAAAATTCCGGTTGCTGAGCCAAATTATGGTTCGATAAATATGGTTAAAATCCCGAGTATTTGTTGGAAATCCCCCCCTGATCCCCTGATCCCTTGCTCCTCCTCTACCTTAACCCAGAATGAAACAGCCCTACGCTTTTTAAGGGGGGAATTAAAGGGGAGATCGAGGGGGGTTAGTCCCGCTAAGATTGATTGCGAGCTTCTAGCTCGCACTACCCAACAAATTAATCTGGACGCGCTACTACTTTTGGTGAGAAATTATTTAGGCTTTTTTGCGACCATCGCGCCAAGCGGAAACAGTACGAGCGAAGTTTATTTTAAATTCTGAAAAACCAATGATTCCTCCTGGTCTAGTTTCGTCCCAAGAAGCCGAAAAAATACTATAACTCAAGCCTAGTACTCCCAAACCAAAGCAACCTGCGGAGACAAAAACCACGAGATAGGGGGGAAAGTCTATTATATTTTGGGAGAATAGCCAATAAAAGATGAAGAAAGAGGATATTCCTAAAGCTGTGGGGACTCCTGAGAAGAAAAGCATACGACGAGCCATTCTGTTAGTGACAGCCTTGGGTATAGCGGATAGGCTTGCATCGGGGTTTTTAGTTTTAGAAGACTTTTTAGTTTTAGAAGACACCTCAGCAGTCTTGATGGTAGTGGTAGGGGCTGTTTTTGCTGGTTTTTTCTTATTGCTACTGGGTTCAAAAGGCAGACGGTTTTTCTTAGAATCTTTAGGCATAAAATTAATCTTAAATTATTCAGTATTCTATTTTCCTAGTTTCCCAGCCCCCTAGCACCCCCGTCAACCAATAATTTACCTCAAGAAAAGTTTAATCAGTGATAAGTGATAACTGTTAACGGCGAATGCCTAAACGACCAATTAGCTGTTGATAACGTCCGTAGTCTTTCTTTTGGATGTAGGCTAAAAGACGTTTACGACGACCAATCATTTTTAAGAGTCCTCTTCGGGAAGAGTGGTCTTTTTTGTTGCTTCTGAGGTGTTCTGTAAGTTGGTTAATTCTGGTGGTAAGCATCGCTACTTGAAGATCCGCAGAGCCAGTGTCAGTTTCGTGAACTTGATATTCGCTCATAAGTTCTTGTTTGCGCTGTTGAGTTAAAGCCATAGTTTCTAATTAGAAGATAAATTAAAACTGCAAACAAACATCATATCATTAATTTTTGGGCTTCAATAGAAATAGTTAAATTTTAGTTGAGAGGCAGTAGCTTTTATTATTAGGTATCTGTAATAATGTCCTTGCTTTAGTTGCGGTGCTGAAATAGTGAAATTTCCCTTTGCTTCAGGTACTACTAAACCTAATCCCAGTAATGCTAGTGATGAATCAATAGTTCAAGAGTCTGGCTTGGGGACTTTTGGAGGGGTCTATACTCCCTCAATTTTGACAATTTTAGGGGTAATTATGTATTTGCGTTTCGGCTGGGTGGTCGGAAATGCAGGTTTAGTTAATACTCTGATTATTGTCACTATTTCTACGGCGATTACTTTTTTAACCTCCCTATCTGTATGTGCGATCGCCACAGACCGAGTGGTCAGAGGTGGTGGTGCATACTACATGATCAGTCGCTCTTTGGGGATTGAAACTGGTGGCGCAGTAGGTATTTCCCTGTATTTTGCTCAGGCGATTTCTGTTGCTCTCTACACCATTGGTTTTGCCGAAAGCTTTGTCGATGCTTTTCCTCAATTTCATCTCAACCAAGTCTATGTAGCTTTGGGAGTAACAGTATTAGTAGGAATTTTGGCGATAACTTCTGCCAGCATTGCTATTAAAGCGCAGTACTTTATTATGGCTGCCATTGTCCTCTCTTTACTATCTTTTGTATTGGGTCATTCTGTACCTGATGTAGAACCCCAGATGCTATCTACTCCTACGGAAGCTTCTGCGCCTTTTTGGACAGTGTTTGCCGTGTTTTTTCCTGCGGTAACAGGGATTATGGCTGGGGTTAATATGTCAGGGGATTTAAAAGACCCCATTAAGTCTATTCCCACAGGAACTTTAGCAGCAGTGGGCACTGGCTATGTCATTTACATGATTTTGCCAATTTTACTGGTATTTAGATCAGATACAGCTAGTTTAATTGAAAATCCCCTAATTATGCAGCAAATATCCTTATGGGGACCAGCAATTCTGTTAGGAGTTTGGGGAGCTACCCTAAGTAGTGCTATTGGAAGCATTTTAGGCGCGCCTAGGGTCTTGCAAGCTGTGGTTAGAGATGGGGTTTTACCGAGTATTTTTAATCCTTTGGCTGCTGGTCATGGAAGGGATGATGAGCCAAGAAACGGAACTCTGTTAACTTTGGGAGTTGCGATCGCTGCTGTCTGTGTGGGAGACTTAAATTTGATTGCACCAGTACTGAGTATGTTTTTCTTAACTACTTATCTGGTGTTAAATGTAGCTGCTGGAATAGAAGGATTTTTAGAAAGTCCCTCATTTCGTCCTACTTTTAAGGTGCATTGGTCATTATCTTTCCTCGGTGCAATAGGCTGTTTGGGAGTGATGTTTCTGATTGATGCAGTAGCTACAGTGGTGGCTGCGGTAATAGTTTTAGTAATCTATTTTTGGTTACAACGACGAGAATTACAAACCACCTGGGGAGATACCCGCCGAGGAATGTGGATGGCGTTAATTGGTATGGGTATTTTCCAGATGCAAGAAGAAGATGATACTAAAAATTGGCGACCTCATATTCTAGTACTTTCTGGCGCACCCCAAAAACGTTGGTCTTTAATTGAACTAGCAGACTCTTTTAGTCACAATCGTAGCTTGATGACGGTTTCTAGCGTTTTACCCAGTGGCTCTAGAGATTTAGGTCAACAAATCAAAATAGAAAAGACAATTCGGGACTATCTCAAAAAACGAGGTGTTAGAGCTTTAGTTAGAATTATTACCGCTAATGACCCCTTTGAAGGAGCAATGAGACTGGTAGAAACTTATGGTTTGGGTCCTCTTGTTCCTAATACTATTATGTTGGGAGACAGTGAAGAACCTTCCCGACGGAAACAATTTTGTAATGCGATCGCTCAAATTCATGCTAGTAAACGCAATGTAGTTATCTTCCGTGAAAACACTCAACAGGGTTTTGGGGGTCGTCGTCGCATTGATGTATGGTGGGGTGGTGTTCAAGCTAATGGTAGTTTAATGCTCTTGCTGGCTTATTTACTACGTACTGATATGAGTTGGCGCAATGCTCGCATTTATCTTAAGTTGGTAGTACCAGATGATACCGCAGCAATAGCAGCAACAGATAATCTGAATAAATATGTTGAGAAACTCCGTTTTGATGTCACTTCTCAAGTCTTGGTCTCTCAGGGTCGTCCTTTTGGGGAAATTCTGCGCCAAAATTCCCGTAACGCGGATTTAGTTTTTTTGGGAATGGCAAATCCTGGGGAAAACTATATGGAATATTATGAAAATCTACAAGCTAAAGTCACAGATTTACCTTCTACTATCTTTGTCTTAGCTGCTCCCGATTTTGCCTTTGGTCATGTTTTAACAGAAGACTAGAAACAAGTAATAAGTAATAAGTAATAGGTAAGCAATAATCAGTAATCAGTAATCACCAATTAACAAGCAGTAATCAGTAATCACCAATTAACAATCAACAATCAAAAATCCCTAATCCCTAATACCCAATCCCTAACCACTAACCACTAACCACTAACCACCAAAATATTCTTCAAAGTGCGATCGCTGCACCCCGTAATTATTCCTCCTGAATTTAACACTTGTTGTAAGTAGTTAATTGCTTGAGATGTAATTATTTCTCCTGGCATTAAAACGGGTATTCCTGGGGGATAAGGACAAATTAATTCTCCACAAATGCGATCGCAAGATTCTTCAAAAGGGATGGTTTGTTTGGGAGAGAAAAAGGCTTTACGAGGAGACAAGGGAGAAAAAGGAGCAGGGGGAGCAGGAGGAGACTGGGAGCAGGAGGAGACTGGGAGACTGGGAGACTGGGAGACAAGAGTGGTAAAGCCTTGTATTAGTTTATTGATATCTTCAGGAGTGTTACCAAGGGAGATAATAAAGGTGAGATGATTTAGTAGGGGAAGTTCGCAAGTAACTCCTAGTTGTTCGTGTAAGATTTCATCTGCTTCATAACCAGTAATCCCTAGCTGAGAAATGTTGACCGTTAGTCTAGTAGCATCGAGATAAGTAAAACCAGGTTGGGGACTAAATTCTAAGACGGAAATGCGGGGAATTGTTGCTAGTTGATTACGAGCCATTTCCGCTAATTGTAAAGTCTGAGTCATTAAGTGTTTTCCCTGTAACGCCATTTGTTGTCTGGCTGCATCAAGGGATGCTAAAAGAATATAACTAGGACTAGTGGATTCTACTAGTTGCAGTGCTTGACTAATTCTTTGGGGAGATATACGGTTTCCTTGAAGATGAAGCATAGAAGCTTGAGTCATTGCTCCTAAAACTTTATGGGTTGATTGAATAGTTAAGTCTGCTCCCATACTTAAAGCAGAAGGGGGTAAGTCGGGATGAAAAGCAAAATGTCCTCCGTGTGCCTCATCTACTAACAAAGGGATATTATATCTATGGGTAATTTCAGCGATCGCCTTAACATCTCCGCAAATTCCCTGATAAGATGGATGTAAGATCATTACGGCTTTGGTGTCGGGATGCTGCTGTAATGTGTTTTCTAAAACTGTGGGAGTAATGCTATAAATTATATCTTCAACTGAGTCATATTCAGGATTAATAAAAATAGGAATTGCACCAGTCAAAATTAATCCTGCGATCGCAGATTGATGAATATTCCGTGGTAGAATGACCTTATCTCCCTCTTGAGAAACAGCTATGATAGATGCAATAATTCCACAGGTTGAGCCATTAACTAAAAACCAGGTTTGTTCTGATCCAAAACAATCTGCTGCTAAACTTTGAGCCTTTTTAATAACACCTTGGGGAGCAAATAAGTTATCTAATTCTGGTAATTCCGGCAAGTCCGCTTGCAAGATTTTCTCTCCCCATAAATCTTGAATCTGAGGATTGATACCTTTCCCTTTTTTATGACCAGGAGCATAAAAGGCTGCATTATTTTCCCCAGAAGCTCGCCCTAAAGCTTCTAGTATTGGAGTTGGTTCTTGAGAGAATGAGAAACAATTTTGATTCATGAATTTTACCTTGAAAATCACCCAATAGTAATGATTATTATTTTATGCAACAAAAGCTTATTGAAACTAATCATGAATTTGAGTCAAAAGAATATTTAACCTAAACTTTATACAAAGTCGTTATTCTTAAAGATTAAGTAAAAACCCTTAGAGAGGAATACAGCTTCCGTGTTTTTTCTGATATGGTTTGAACATAGTGAAATATAGAAAAGGTCAAATAAAATGTATTTATTAGAAAGTAATTATGACTCACTGACAACAGTGAAAAAAAAAATCTTAGTAGTAGATGACGATCCAGCTTTACAAAATCTGATATGTCGATTTTTAAGTTACAACAAATATATTACGGAAGGGGCTTCAGACGGGAAAACCGCTCGTCAACTAATGAGAAAGCTACAACCTGACCTAGTAATTTTAGATGTTAATTTACCTGATGAAACAGGGTTAAATATGTGCGCAGAAATTCGCAAAACTAATGCTCTGATTATAATGTTAAGCTCGATGAATGATACTAATTACATTTTGGAAGCTTATGCAAAAGGAGCGGATGACTACATAACAAAACCATTTAATTTACAAATTTTAAAAGCTAAAATCGAAGCTTTATTAAGAAGATATAAAACTAGTACTCCTAAGTTAATTAACACTAAACCCCTAGTTGTCGATCAGTTGAAAATAGACTTTGCTCGTAGAGAAGTCACCTTAGCAGGGAAAGTAGTACCGTTGACGGGTTTAGAATTTGATTTATTACGTTTTTTAGTAAGTCACCCCAATCGAGTCTGGGATAGAGCAGAGTTAATTTCTAGCATCTGGAATAGAGATGATTATCAAGGAGACGATCGCAAAGTAGATATTCATATCGGGCGAATTCGGAAAAAGATAGGCGATCGCGATAGCAGTTTAATTAAAACTATTTGGGGTAGAGGATATATGTTTGAGATACCAGAGGACAATCAAGTACAATTGTCAGATTGATGGGAAATTGTAGAAAGAAAATCCTAAATATACTGCTATGTTAAGAGCCGGAATCGTTGGACTGCCTAATGTCGGTAAATCTACTTTATTCAATGCTTTAGTAGCTAATGCTAAAGCGGAAGCTGCTAACTTTCCCTTCTGTACAATCGAACCTAATATGGGAGTAGTTTCTGTACCAGATGAAAGATTGGAAGTACTAGCCAAAATCTCTCAATCCCAAAAAATTGTCCCCACAAGGATTGAATTTGTGGATATTGCTGGTTTAGTAAAAGGAGCAAGTAAAGGAGAAGGCTTAGGCAACCAATTCCTGGCTAATATTAGAGAAGTTGACGCGATCCTTCATGTGGTACGTTGTTTTGATAATGACGATATCATTCACGTATCTGGTTCAGTAGATCCTGTTAGAGATATAGAAGTAATCAACCTAGAATTATCCTTAGCGGACTTATCTCAAATTGAAAAACGCATTGAAAGAGTCCGTAAACAAGCCAAAAAAGAAAAAACAGCCCAAGCAGAACTAGAAATTCTTGAAAAAATCAGTACTGTTTTGAATGAGGGTAAATCTGTGCGACAGATGGAGTTAACAGAAGAGGAAACAGAAATCATTAAACCTCTGGGGTTACTCACCAACAAACCCATTATCTATGCAACTAACGTTTCAGAAGATGATTTAGCAGAAGGAAATGAATGGGTAGAAGCAGTTAAAAAATTTGCGATCGCAGAATCTGCTAAAGTAGTTGTTGTCTCCGCTCAAGTAGAATCAGAATTAGTAGAGCTATCCGAAGAAGAAAAACAAGACTTTTTAGAATCTCTTGGCGTTACCGAAGGAGGTTTAAAATCGCTGATTAAAGCTACTTACGAACTCTTAGGATTACGTACGTACCTAACCACAGGAGAAACAGAAACTCGCGCTTGGACTATTGTCGCAGGAATGAAAGCACCCCAAGCAGCAGGAGTAATTCACACTGATTTTGAACGGGGTTTTATCCGCGCAGAAACCGTTAGTTACCAAGATTTAGTTAACTGTGGCTCAATGAATGCAGCCAAAGAAAAAGGCTTAGTGCGCTCAGAAGGGAAAGAATATGTTGTCAAAGAAGGAGATGTAATGTTATTCCGCTTCAATGTTTAAACCTTATACTAAAGGAAGATGTCAAGAGATTTAGTTTAATGTGTAATTAAGTAAGATTACGTAGGAGACTCTCTTATATGATTTCTCTTTTAATTACTTTATTAGTCACAGCAGTAAGTCTATTAATCATTTCCAAACTTCCTACAGGAGTAGAAATTGATAGTTTTAATAAAGCTTTAATTTCCGCTATTGTCTTTGGTGTTTTGAACGCTCTATTGCGCCCAATTCTTGCTTTTATCTCATTTCCTATTACTTTCATAACCTTTGGTTTATTTGCTCTGATCATTAATGCAGTGATTTTTGGTTTAGCTGCTGCTTTAGTTACAGGATTCAGATTACGTTGGGGTTTTTGGAGTGCTTTAATAGGCTCTTTTGCTCTTGGTGTAATTAATTCCATCATCTTGAATCTTCTTCCCCTTTGAAGTTAGCTAATAGTTAATTAAATAACTTTCATCAAGGCGACTCCCTTATTTTGGGAGCGTCTTTTATTATTTTGATAAGTAGCTCGATACCAATAAAGTTAATAGTTAGTAGTTAGTTGTTGAGACCTTCGGTAGTCGCTTTGCGATGGTTAATGGTGAATTGTTGATGGTTAATGATTTCTGGTGTAAAAAATCACTTCATCTCCCACCACAACCTGTAACTTATCTTTCGCGCTATCACCATTCACTGCAATTTCTAACCAACCGTGACTACCAACTAAAGCCAATAATTCCCCCATTGCTACATCACTGTAAGCCTGAAAGTAAGAGATATTATAGTCTTTAATTGTAATAAATCCCGATTTATTGTTTAATTCTCTTTCTGGAATATTGGTAATTAAATTCCCAAAACCATCTATATATTGAATGCAACCCTGAATGATGTTTTCTTTTACTACAACATCAGGTAATAATAATTCAACCAGACTAGAAACAGCGATCGCATCTCCTAACTCTTCTAATTTTACACCACTAGCAAGATGCGCTCCTACAGGTGCAAAAATATCTCTTCCATGAAAGGTTTTACTAGGATTATCTGCAAGCCAATACTTAGGATTAGTTAATTCTACTGCTGCAACAGCAGGTGCTATACTGAGTACCCCGCTAAATATTCCGTTATCTGCACCCACTAGAAACCCATCAGGAAACTGGATAGCCACTCCTCTACGGCTACTTCCAACCCCTGGATCAACAACAGCGATGTGAACAGTGTTAGCAGGAAAGTAAGGATAAGCATTGAGTAAAGCAAATCTTCCTGCTGTAATATCTTGTGGTGGAATCTGATGAGTAAGATCGATAACTTGTAACTCAGGATTAATACTGGCGATCGCTCCCTTCATCACTCCTACATAGACATCTTGTAACCCAAAGTCAGTCAGTAAAGTAATAATTGGTTGGTGAGCCATTCCACAGGAAATTTTAGAAAAAATTTTGTAAAATTTCTGTCACAAAATATACAGTTCATGACAAAAATGCTATTCTATAAGTAACAAGAATTCACTACATTACTTTTATAAATTTTAAAGTCCACCATGAACAAAAATCGTCAACAAATCTTAAAAAAAGCAGCCCTCAACTATCGCGAAAGTCTCCGTAAAAGCTTAGAGCGCCGTTTAGAAGCAGCTAGAGCGTCAGGAAATCAAACCCTGATCAAGCAGCTAGAAGCAGAAGCTAACTATCTCCACATTAACTGATTCTAATCATCTTGCAAGGAAATCCCTTCAAAGGGAACAGGTTACAGGAAACAGGATGCAGAGCCTATTTCTTGTAACCTGTAATTTATAGCAGTTCTAAAATTAAATCTTGAATTCGTGATGTCAGAATTAAACAATTAGCAATTAGCAATCAACTTTTCATCAATCGCGAAGCGACGAGCGTTGGTCTCAAAAATCAACAATTAACCACTAACCACTAACTACTAACTACTAACAATTAACAAAAGTTAAATTATGGTATAAATTTTATTGAGTATTTGGGTAAAACTCATAGATTTCAACATATAGTCATAAACACCACATTCAGCAAACTTCTGCCAGTCTGAATTTGACATTTGTTCACAAAGTAAAACTATTTTTATCTTGCTTAATAGCTCTATTTCCCTAATTTGTTGGGTAATAACTTCTATATTTATTTGAGGACAGTTGCGATCTAAGATAATCATGATTGGGTCTAATAATTGAATTTGATGAGGAGAAATAGAAGAATCTATTAACCACACTACTTGATATTCTGCTAAGGTAAGTACTTCACAAAGAAACGTAGAAATTTCTTCATCTTGAGTAATCAAAACAATAGTTTTGCTTTTGTTAGAAGCCACATTTTGATTAATCTTTTCAGCTTTTTTCTCCTTATTTAGTGGTAAATAAACTGTAAAAACTGAACCTTGACCTACTACAGATTCTACTTCAATATTGCCCCCATGAAGTTCAACAAGATGCTTAGTGAGAGCTAAACCTAAACCAACACCACCATGAGTACGGCGACGGGAATATTCTAATTGTTGAAATTTATTAAAAATAAGAGGCATTTGCTGTTGAGATATGCCAATTCCAGTATCTTCTATTGTAAAAATAATTTTGTTTCCTTCCTTGATGATTTTTAAATTAACTTTACCTTCTGGAGGAGTGAATTTAATACCATTCCCCACTATATTAAGTAAAATTTCTTCTAGCCGATCTTTATCGGCATAAATATAATCATCAGGAGTAATAATTTCCCAATCTACACTAAAGTCAATAGACTTATATTGAGCTTCTTGATTAAAAATTGGCAAAAGATTTTCCAATAAATCCTGCAATCTAAATTTGGTAATATTTAGTAAATGTTTTCCTGATTCAACTTCAGAAAATTCCAGAATGTTATTGACTAATTTCAGTAATTGCTTACCACTATCTTGAATAGTTTTTAAATACTTTTGCTGTTTTTCAAGGGGTAAACATTGATTATTTGATGTCCAATGGATTAAGGTTCCAGATAAGCCAATAATAGAAGTTAGAGGAGTTTTAAACTCATGACTCATATTATCTATAAATTCGTGTTTTGATTGATTAGCAATTTGTGCAGCTACTAAAGCATCCTTAATTTGTTTTGCTTGGGTTTTTACTCGATGTTCTAATAAATTTTTCTGTTGTTTTAGTAACTTATAAGACTGATCTTGATAAATTGCGATCGCCAAATAATCAGCAATTTCTTGTAAAAACTTAGTTTCCCCATGATTCCATTTTCTAGGATTTAAACATTGATGAGCCATCAGAAAACCCCATAACTTATCCCGAAGATTAATGGGGGTTATCAATTTAGCTTTGACTTGCATTTGCTCCATTAAATTTTTGATACAAGGTTCTAAATTAGAACCAGTTTTAACATCATCAATAACCAAGCTAAATCCTTGACGGTATTTAATATAAGATTTGGAGTTTTTTGGGAAACAGTTTTCATCTTTAAAATTAAGAATTGAGGCAATTTTTGCTGAGGATTTAGCTTCATAAGTTACAGTACCAACATTGGAGACAGTAGAGTCTATATAGTTTAAAGGTACATCCAATTGATAGATTACTAGTCGATCAACTTGCAAGATTGTCAAAACTCGCTCAATTGTCATTTGAATAATCTCTAGTAAATCAAATTTTTGCTCAATTTGATTCTGAACCCGATCTAGAATAGATTTTTGCTCTAATTGATAATGCAACATTTTCTTTGCTGTTAATAGATCCAAACCACAGTGATTATTATTTTCTGGATAGAGGAAGTTGTATCGCCAATGCTATTCAATATTGATAATTACCGCAAGCTGGTTGATAAAATCTTAGAAATAGTTGTAGTAACTATTAATTTGATTAGTAATGTTAAATTCTAAATACTTAATAGTGGTTTAGTTATATTGGCATACTTTTTTAATCTAGATATACAATCAGCAATAGTTATGAGATCAAAAGTTATCTTGATCTGATAGTCTTGAGTTGATTTTTGCCATAACCCTGATAACCAACCATTAAATTTTGATGTAATTAGTAAAGAAAAATTTTCTTTTTGTAAGCTATGTTGAATATTTATTACAGAAGTTTGAACAGCCAATGAAAATAGCTTTTTTTCGGTTACTAAAAAAGCTCGATCGCCCAAATTTCCCTTGTCTCACGCCATAAAAAACCTAGTTTTAAGAAAATTTCATTACTTATGGTCTGTTAGCAAATCGGAAATTGTGATTTGGCTGATATTATCCTGAGTTCTACAAGGTAAAAAATTAGAACCTTATCTAATTAAGCATCTCTCATCTTGATCACCCTAATTAAAACTGTAATTATTTCTCAAGATTAGACATTCATTATGCACAAAATAGCTGCAACTCCTGGTGGTTGGAATCCTGAAACAGAAGGAGTTATTTTTATAGAGCAAAATCCCGCACCCATTGTATTTATAACTGCTGCGGATACAGAAATTCAAACTCTAGCAACAGCAATTAATGGTTTACCTAATGATTTTCCCGATCTTAGGGTAGTGAATTTATTACAGTTACAGCAGCAACTTAGTATTGATACTTACGTAGAAACAGTATTATCAAAAGCACAAATAATTATTCTCCGTCTCTTAGGGGGATATACTTATTGGTCTTATGGTTTGGAAAGAATTAAAGAAACAGCAGAAAGCACTAATATCAAGTTATTCGTCTTACCAGGGGATGATCTCCCTGATCTCGATCTAATTAGTCATTCTAACCTTAACTTATCCTCTGTCAATCGCCTGTGGCATTATTGTATTGAAGGAGGAGTCAAAAACTATATCAATGGCTTAAAATTTGTTTCTGATGTTTGTCTAAACACCAATTATAATCCTGATGTACCCCAAGTCATTCCTCGTCTGGGATTATATAACTTTTTTCTACAAGATAATGGACAAAAGCTCAACAGTAACTCAGTAACTCACTCAGTAGGAATTCTGTTTTATCGCTCTCATTATTTAGCAGGAAACACATTACCCATAGATGCTCTTAGTGAAGCTTTAATCAAGAAAAATCTTTATCCTATTCCCATCTTCATTTCTTCTTTGAGAGATATAGAAGTTCAAAAGCAACTTGTAATAATTAGTAAAGAAAAAACGCTACAAGTTCTACTAAATACTACCAGTTTTTCCTTAGCCAAAATTGGGGAAGAGTCAGCAACCAAATTATGGAAACAGTTAGATATTCCCATTTTGCAAGTAATTCTGAGTACTAGCACCCAAGAGCAATGGAAAACTAGCTGGATGGGGTTAACTCCCAGAGATGTAGCGATGAATGTAGCTTTACCTGAAGTTGACGGAAGAATTATTACCCGTGCTATTTCTTTTAAATCAGTAAAAAGACGACAAGAGAAATTAGAAACAGATATTGTAATTTACGAACCAAATAGAGATCGCGTCAATTTTATTACAGAACTTACTTCTAATTTAGTCAACTTAAAGAATACCGTAGTTAGAGACAGAAAAGTAGCTCTAATTCTTGCCAACTATCCTAACAAAGATGGCAGACTAGGCAATGGAGTAGGCTTAGACACTCCTGCCAGTTGTATTAAAATTTTACAAGCCTTAAAAGTAGCTGGCTATGAAGTTAAAGATATCCCCGCTACAGGAGATGATTTAATCAAACTATTAACCACAGGAATTACCAATGATTTAGAGAGTAGAGCAACCCGTAAAATATATCAGAGCTTACCTCTAGAAGAATATCAAAAATACTTTAATACCTTACCACAACCAGTACAACAAGCAATAATTAATCGTTGGGGAAACCTAGAAGATAATAAAACAAACAAACAACAAAACAATAACGATCATTCATCCTTCAGCATTCCTGGTATCCAATTAGGAAACATATTTATAGGTATTCAACCATCCAGAGGCTACGATCTCGATCCAAGCTTAAACTATCATGCACCAGACTTAGAACCAACCCATAACTATTTAGCCTACTACTATTGGTTAAGAGAGAAATTTCAAGCGCAAGCAATAATTCATGTAGGGAAACACGGTAACTTAGAATGGCTACCAGGAAAAAGTATTGCTTTATCCCAAAACTGTTATCCAGAAATCGCCCTAGAAACCATCCCCAACATATATCCCTTTATAGTTAACGATCCAGGGGAAGGTTCACAAGCCAAAAGACGTTCCCATGCAGTAATAATAGATCATCTTACACCACCGCTAACCCGAGCGGAACTATATGGAGGACTAGAAAAACTAGAAGCCTTAATAGACGAATACTACGAAGCACAAACCCTAGATCCTTCCCGTTTAAAACCCATCCAAGAGCGTATCACCAAACTAGTAAAACAAGAAAACCTCCATCAAGAATTAGCAATTCAAAACACAGAATCAATTACCGAATTTCTCAACCTTGCTGACGGCTATCTCTGCGAACTAAAAGAAGTTCAAATAAGAGATGGCTTACATATCTTCGGACAATGTCCCCAAGATAAACAACTCAGAGACTTAATCATCGCGATCGCACGCCATTCTAGTATAGATCGTTTAGGACTAACAGAAGCACTAGCCAAAGACTTAGGATGGGGAGACACTGTTTGGTTAACAAAGTTAAGTTTTAAGACAAGCAAGGGGAGCAAGGGAGCAGGGGAAGCAGGGGAAATTTCCTTACCTAAAAAACCCTCCACACTTCAACCCTCAGAAAACCTCTTTGCGCCTTTGCGTCTTTGCGCGAGACTCAACAATACTAGAGACAAAACAGCAACCCTAGAAGAAATAGCAGCCGAATTAATAGAGCAACTCCTGAAAAACTCCTCCTTCACCCTCAACCCTTCTACATTCCCTCATACCTTCCCAGTAATCAACTGGATCAAAACCCATCTCCTACAATCCTTACAACAAACCAACCAAGAAATAACCAATCTTCTCCGCGCCCTAGACGGAAAATATATACCCAGTGGCGCATCAGGCGCACCCACCAGAGGAAGACCCGAAGTATTACCCACAGGAAGAAACTTTTATTCAGTAGATATTCGAGCAATTCCCACAGAAACAGCCTGGGAAATAGGCAGCAAGGCAGCAGAAGCCTTAATCGAACGCTATACCCAAGAAAACGGAGAATATCCCCAAAATATCGCCATATCCATCTGGGGAACATCCACTATGCGTACAGGAGGAGATGACATTGCTCAGGTCATGGCACTAATGGGAGTACGCCCCATTTGGGATGGGATATCTCGTAGAGTTGTTGACTTTGAAATCCTTGATGAGTCGGTGCTTAATCGTCCTCGCGTCGATGTCACTGTTAGGGTGTCAGGCTTTTTTCGCGACTCTTTCCCCAATTTACTCAACTTATTAAACAAAATAACACAAGCGGTGGCAGATTTGCAAGAGCCAAAAGAAATTAACCCTCTAGCTACAAAAGTTCAACAAGAAACCCAGTATTGGCAACAACAAGGATTAGAATCAAACATTGCCAAACAAAGAGCCAGCTATCGTATTTTTGGCTCTAAACCTGGTGCTTATGGTGCAGGTTTACAAGGTTTAATAGAATCCCAAAATTGGCAAAGCGAAACTGATTTAGCAAGAGCATATATTAACTGGAGTTGCTATGCTTATGATGCTCAAGGAAAAGGACATTCTGCACCAGAATCTTTTTCTCAAAGACTGCAACAATTACAAGTAGTTTTACAAAATCAAGACAACCGCGAACACGACTTATTAGACTCCGATGACTATTATCAATTCCACGGAGGATTAACCGCAGCAGTCAAAAGTTTAACTGGTAAAAATCCTGAAGTTTATTTCGGTGACAATTCTATTCCTAGTAATCCCAAAGTCAGAAAATTAACTGAAGAAATTGCTAGAGTATATCGCTCTCGCGTCATTAACCCCAAATGGATTAAAGGGGTAATGCGTCATGGATATAAAGGAGCTTTTGAAATGGCTGCAACAGTAGATTATTTATTTGCTTATGATGCTACTACTGACTGTGTCAGAGATTATATGTATCAAGGAGTAGCAGAAGCTTATGTTTTAGATGATCAAGTACAACAATTTATTAAGGATAAAAATCCTTGGGCGTTAAGAGATATGGCTGAAAGATTATTGGAAGCAAATCAACGAGGAATGTGGCAAGAAGTTAGTAATGATATGTTGGATGAATTAAAGAGTATTGTACATGAAGCTGAAGGAGAAATTGAAGGGATAAATTATTAAAAAACTTACCAAGGCAATCGCATATTTAATAGCTTAGATATTCTAAAATAGTCTGAAAATCTTGGACTATTATACTTTCATTGTCTTTGTTCAGAATTGGAACATGAACGAAAATACAAGGAATAGATAAATCTGATTTTTCCAGATATTGTAAAACTTGATAATATAATCCTTCACAAACAAATTTACCTGCATCATGACTAATAGCACTATGAGATAATTTAGATATTAAAGGTTGTAAATCGAGACTAGTTAGCAAACAGTTTTCATTACAAGTAGCATTAGATTCTATAGTTAATTGTTTTCTAGATTCTGCCATTCCACAACAGATAATTCCTTGAGGTTGTATTTTTTTGAGTATGGCGATCGCCAGATTACTAGCTAAATCAACATCAACAGGAAGTTGTCTTAAAAAATAATCTTTAGATGTATTTTTGCTGGCTATTATTGCCAATAAATCATCAGAAGAATTAGATTTTTGATGAGCTAGCCAAGTAGTGAAAGAAGTTAATAATAATGTCATAACAAATTGAAGTGACAGTAATCTAACAATAGATTAGAAAAACTCTTAATCTCTCTGTGGATATGAGCTAGATAATAATTCTTAAGAACACTGTTTTTTCTGTGTTTCTATTTTATTCTTAAGATACTGAGGAATACCCAGATTAGCAGTTTGATAGAGACGAGAGAACTCTTGTAAAAAGTGTTTGGCTACAGTGATATTTTTAATAATCAATACAGTTTCATCATTATTTAAGTTCCCAGTAGGCGACCAATTTTGTGAGCCAGTAATTACAATATTATTATTAACCGTAGCAAATTTGTGGTGCATTTTATCTCCAGCAGGTAACTCAGCCATCCCCACTGTTTCGATTGGTTTTTGCCAAGGATTATTATTAGATTCATACTTGCAATTTTTCCCCAAAGCCACACCTAACATATCTAATCCTTCGCTATAGTCCCGAAAAACAAAATCCTTATCTATTAAAGCCTTGATTTTAACTCCTTCTTGAGACTCATCCTGTAAAATATCTGCTAATTGTTGCTCACTAAAAACAAATAGAGCCAAGTTAATCGAAGCAATACCATCTTCTAAACTTTTCCCGATTAATCCGTTAGTGCTTAATTGCCAATCTTGTTTTTTAGAAGTAGGAGAAAACTGAATTGTAATAGTTGTATTATTCCAGTTTATCGTTTTAGGAGAACGCCAGGGCTTATTTATCCCAAATTGACTGTTCATAATTCCTCCCACTCCATCACCCCACATATAATTAAATTCTTCCCTAAATAATTTAGCTACTTGAGCATTATTAATCTTCAGTAAATTATTAACATTACCTTTAGTTACAGGATTACTAAAATCTCCATGAATCCCACTTAAAGTAAAATTAGCTGAACCAGTAACAACTAGTTTATTATCAATAACGATGAACTTATGGTGCATTAGACCACTACCTTTTGAACCATCAGCAGTGTCATCAATAACAGGAATACCTGCATTTTTTAAAATCAATAAAGCATCTCTTTTAGCAAGTTCTTCCTTACTTAATTTTCCATCTTGATTGATATCTATTAACTTAAAATACTGCTGATAGCGATCGCGTTCTCTTTGAGGTAATTTAGAGATCTCTTGATTACTAAAATCACTCCAAGAACGACTATAGTTATTCTCAATAATTACTCTTATTGCTACTCCTTGCTGCTGTTTTTGACTCAGAGCTAAAGCAATCTCAGGTAACTGTAACTCTTGCACAGCAAGTTCAATACTAGATTGAGCAGAATTAATGGCTTCTACAATAACAGCTTCTAAATTATCTCCTGGGCGTTCAATGTTTCTATAAGGATCAGTGTATTGTTCTGTACCAGTTTCTCGATGATTAAAAAAAACTTGAATATCAGGGTCTTGAGGTAAATTGTAGGCTTGAGAAACATCTTTTTGGCAACCACTCAGTAATAAAAAAAAGGGAAACAAGAAAAAAATAATACAGCGATACATAAGGAACATTCAACAGTACTTTGATGTCTATCTTCCTACCATAAACGGGAGTGAGTAAAATTAGGTAAAATTAACAACCAAAATGATAAGATACCTGAAGCTCTAATATAGTTATGTTTATCATAGGATTACAATAATGGCTAGATTAAAATCAAGGATTAGTCGTCCTAATATTAAGTATTTACTATCTTTACCCTTAGCTTGGAGTCTATTTAGCAGTACTGCTTTGATTACAGTCTCTAATCCTATACTTGCTCAGGAAACAACCCTAACAAATATACCTTCCGACGATCCTACTGACCCTAATAATTTGCGTCCTCTAGCTCAGTCCGATAGTCTTCTGAGTCTTCAAGGAGGAAAAAAATTGATGAGTGAAGCAAGCCAAGCTATAAATAATCAAGACTACGACAGCGCAGCTAAAAAATTACAAAATGCTCGTCAAGTTTTCAACCAATTATCTAACTTCTATCTTCAACTGTCGGATAGTTTTTCAGGAATCGAAAATCGTATTGCTCAACAGCAGAGACAGAAAGCTTTAGAAACAGGACAAATGCGGGATGAAGCAACCTACCAATTGGCTTTAGTACATCGCGCTCAAAATCAACCAGAATTATCAGTACCTCTGCTCATTCAAATAATTCGCTCTCAAAACCCTACTAGTGAGTTAGGAAAAAAATCTTATCAGCAACTATTTGAAATTGGTTTTGTAGAAGATCCTTTTTCTGAATCTAGCTCCAGTCGTTAGGAGATAACAATATTATATGTTGTGTTGGGACATCGAAATACGCCACAATAATTCTTAAAGTAATTTGGGTTCGGAACATCTATGATTAATCCCCAACAGGTAAAAACCATGATTCAAGAGCAGTTTCCCGAAGCTCAAGTCGAAGTAGCAGGAGACGGTGAGCATTTTGAAGCGGTTATCGTCTCTCCTAAGTTTGAAGGGAAAAGCAAAGTCAAGCAACATCAAATGGTATATGCTGCTGTTAATGATGCTATGGCTTCAGAAGTCATCCATGCTTTATCCCTCAAAACTTACACTCCCGAAGCTTGGCAAACTGTAGCAGGAAAAATTTAAAACAATTAGTAAAATTGAGTAAATAGCCATAAAAAAACTATGACACCTGAATTAAAAGCGAAAATTGAAAAATTAGTTCAAGAAAACAAAATTTTAGTCTTTATGAAAGGCTCGAAATTGATGCCTCAATGTGGTTTTTCTAACAATGTAGTTCAAATTCTCAATACCCTGGGTGTTCCCTATGAAACAGTAGATGTTCTAGCGGAATTGGATATTCGTCAAGGAATTAAAGAATATTCTAATTGGCCAACTATCCCCCAAATCTATATCAACGGTGAATTTATCGGTGGCTCAGATATTGCTATTGAACTCTATCAAAGCGGTGAGTTACAGCAAATGGTTGAGGTAGCTCTAGCTTCTTAAATCTCAAGTTTTATTGGCATCTCATGGGGTGGACTAAAAGTTTGCCCCAATTATTTTGGTTACAATCTAAAGTGTAGTCTATAGCTCTGTTTCTAAAACCTATCTCAACCAATTTTCATGACTACCCAAAAACCACGTATCTGTATTGTTGGTGGCGGATTTGGTGGTTTATATACCGCTCTGCGCCTAGATGATTTACCTTGGCAACCAGAAACTCAACCACAAATTATTCTGATTGATAAAAGCGATCGCTTTTTATTTTCCCCTCTCTTATACGAATTAATTACAGAAGAGCTACAAACTTGGGAAATCGCCCCACCCTTTGAAGAGATTTTATCCAACACTAGCATTCAATTCCATCAAGATTGTGTAACCAACATTAATCTAGAAACCCAACAAGTAACGAAGGGTAGTGCTTCTGTTATTAGTTATGACTATTTAGTAATTGCTGCTGGAGGAAAAACACCTCTAGATATTGTTCCAGGAGCGAAATCCCACGCCATACCCTTTAAAACTCTCAATGATGCTTATCGTGTCAAAGAAAAATTAAGATTATTAGAAGAATCTTCCCCCGAGAAAATCCGTGTTGCCATAGTAGGAGGAGGCTATAGCGGAGTAGAAATTGCAGGAAAAATTGCTGACCGTCTGGGGAAAAAAGGCAGAATTAGGATTATCGATCGCGGTGCAAAAATATTAGATAATGCTAGTGAATTTAATCGTGAAACAGCCATCAAAGCCTTAGAAAAACGTCAAGTATGGCTAGATTTAGAAACTGAAGTTACACAAGTACAATCTGATACTATCTCCCTCTACTACAAAGGAACAATAGATACTATCCCTGTAGATTTAGTAATTTGGACAGTAGGGAATCAAGTTTCTCAACTCACTCAACAACTACCCCTAGAAAAAACTGCAACAGGATTACTCAAAATTAAACCAACCCTAGAAGCGTTAGATAGGGAGCGAGTTTATGCCCTAGGAGATATAGTAGAAAGCAAAGATGTCACAGGAGAACTACTACCAGCCACCGCACAAGTCGCATTTCAGCAATCAGACTACTGTGCTTGGAATATCTGGGCTAGCATCAACCATAAACCACAACTACCATTCCGCTATCAACCCTTGGGAGAAATGATGGCATTAGGAATAGATAATGCTACTCTAAATGGTCTAGGATTACAACTAAATGGCTCTCTTGCTTATATTGCTCGTCGTCTGATTTATCTTTATCGTTTGCCAAATCTCCAGCATCAGCTAACAGTAGGGCTAAACTGGATAACTCAACCTTTAGTGGAGCTATTAAGTTAATGAAATCCCTCCCGAAAGTCATTTTTTTTGATGCTGTAGGTACGCTTTTTGGGGTTAAAGGTAGTGTAGGTACAGTGTATCAGGCGCTCGCAAAAAACCACAATGTAGAAGTAGATGCTAAGAAGATAGATAAGGCTTTTTATCAAAGCTTCGCTCAAGCTTCCCCCCTAGCATTTACCGTCACCAATCCAGAAAAGATACCACAACAAGAATTTGATTGGTGGAAAAATTTAGCAATAACCACTTTTACTCAAGCAGGCTTACTAGATAAATTTACGGATTTCGATGCTTTTTTTCAAGAACTGTACCTACATTTTGCGACAGAAAAACCCTGGTATATCTATCAGGATGTCATACCAAATTTACAAAAATGGCAGCAAAAGAAAGTAACACTAGCTATTATTTCCAATTTTGATAGTCGTCTATATTCTGTATTGAAAGCCCTCAAACTAGAATGTTTTTTTTCCAGTATCACTATTTCCTCGGAAGTAGGTGCAGCCAAACCCAACCCAAAAATATTTGCCACAGCAATTGCTAAACACAATTGTCTTCCTGAAGAAGCATGGCACATTGGGGATAGTTTTACTGATGATTATCAAGGAGCAAAAAAGATAGGGATTACTGCTTTTTTACTAAAGCGAGGCTATAATACTGTAATCGAAAAAAACCAGCTACCCAATTTAAATAGTCTGGGATAGACTTGTGTTGACATAGTCTTTAATATACAAAATTTATATTAGGGGGATTTAGCTTTGGATACAGCTAGTCAGCAGCGAATTTTAGGCTATTTCATTGAAGAAGCAAAAGAACACTTACAAACTTTAGAGCAGGGAATACTACAGTTAGGGACTGCTGTTCAAGACCCAGAAACTGTTAACGAAATGTTCCGTGCTGCTCATTCTGTCAAGGGTGGCGCAGCAATGCTGGGTTATGCCAGTATACAGAAAACCGCTCACCGTTTAGAAGATTCTTTTAAAATTCTCAAAGAAAATCCTGTTAACGTTGATCAAAAACTAGAATCTTTATTTCTCACTGGATACGATCATCTACAAGATTTAATCGAACGTTTAGAAAGTTCTGTTGAATTTAAAGACGAAGATGCCATCGAAATCTTACAACAAGCAGAATCTAATTTTGCTATCCTGCAACAATATCTTCAACAGTTACTTGGGGGTGGTGTATCAGGAAATATTCCAGCACCAGTAAATATCTCAGAAAGAGTTAAAGAAACTCTCAAACAGATGTTACAGCTATTTAAGCAAGCTGATACCCCAGAAAATCGGCAAAAATTACAACACTATTGTGCAAATTTAGGAGAACTTGCTCCCACAGAGCCAAATTG
The DNA here is from genome assembly GCA_030065935.1 of Xenococcaceae cyanobacterium MO_167.B27. Classification (GTDB taxonomy): domain Bacteria; phylum Cyanobacteriota; class Cyanobacteriia; order Cyanobacteriales; family Xenococcaceae; genus JASJCP01. Next base: position 30,959 of record JASJCP010000008.1, on the reverse strand, counting down.
GCAGCAATTTGTAAGTATTGCTCGAACCGCAATTAGTAACAAAAAATATCCCTATAATACTATTGCTCAAATCGTTATCAGGGAAATTAAACAAGCTGGAGATAACCTCCATGTAGGAAATACTAACGCAATTATTCCTAGCAAAAACTTACAACAACTAGCAGCAACGGCTCAAGCTCCTACAGCAAAGGCTACAGAGACCAAAATTTCTATTCCCAAAGAACCTAAAGGTGCTGCAACTGCTCTTTTACAAGCTTTTAATAAAGCAGAACTAACCCAAATTATCAAACTTATTTCCAGTCAGATGTAATTTGTTGAAATCTTGATTATTAAGTTAAGACAGCTAAGATATGTCATAATAAATTCTTATCAATACTGAGTAGATAGACTGATTGGCTGTGTTGCAACTAGTAAGTTATTTAGATCAAGGGAACGAATCAGCGATCGCTTCCCTAAAAATTTTATGTGCTTGTGTTTTATTGGGTATGATTGCTTGGACTGTGATTAGTGCTTTGCTGGATGCTATTGCCAGAGCAAAACGGATGCACCAAATTCCCTGTACCAAGTGTTGTTTTTTTACTAACGATCATCACCTCAAGTGTACAATCAAGCCTTATATAGCTAATACAGAACAAGCAATTGACTGTTCAGACTACTTCTCTGACTAGATAGCAACAGCAATTTTCTGAATCGCCATTCCTAATTATTGGTCATCTAGAGCCTAAAATCTATTTAAGTAATAAGATATGGTGTAAATTGACATAAACAATCCCAAGTGAATGAGTGGTTTAGAAAAAACAATTCAAGCAAGTACCTTAATTGATATCTTGAGGCATAGGTCTATCCAGCAACCAGAAAAAATTGCTTACACTTTTTTACTGGATGGAGAAACCCAGAAAGTTAGCCTTACCTATCGGGAATTAGACATTAAGGCTAGGGCGATCGCAGCTTCGATTCAATTCCTTTGTTCTCCTCAAGACAGAATTTTGCTACTCTATCCCCCAGGATTAGGTTTTATCGAAGCTTTTTTTGCCTGTCTCTACGCCGACGCGATCGCCATTCCGGCCTATCCCCCTCGTCCCAATCGTTCTATTGGTCGTATACAAAGCATTATTAAAGATGCTCAACCCACCTTAGCCTTAACCACTGATTCCATACTGGCTAGCTTAGAACGTAAAGCAGAAATAACCCCAGAACTAAAAACTCTACGCTGGTTTTCCACTGACAACATAGATATTAGTCACAGGGATAAATACCAAGAAATTCCTGTATCTCCCGATAAAATCGCATTTTTACAATACACTTCTGGTTCAACAGCAGAGCCAAAAGGAGTTAAAATAGCCCACGATAATCTACTACACAATCTTCAATCAATTTATCGTTGTTTTAAACATAGTTCCCAAAGTCTTGGTGTAATTTGGCTGCCACCATATCACGACATGGGTTTGATTGGCGGTATTCTTCAACCCCTCTACGGAAATTTCCCCGTAGTTTTAATGTCTCCGTTGATGTTTTTACAAAATCCATTACGCTGGCTAAGGGCTATTTCCCATTATGGTGGAACTACCAGTGGGGGGCCCAATTTTGCCTATGATTTATGTTGGCGTAAATTTAAACCCGAACAGCATCTTGATTTAGACCTCAGCAGTTGGGATTTAGCTTTTAATGGTGCAGAACCAATTAATCATCAAACCTTAGAAAAGTTTGCTGCTACTTTTGCTCCCTACGGTTTTTCCTCAAAAGCCTTTTATCCTTGTTACGGAATGGCAGAAGCAACCCTTATGATATCTGGGGGAGTCAAAAATAATTCTGTGACCACAAAAACAGTTCTAGCTCAAGACTTAGAACAAAATAAAGTCACCCTTGCCAAATCTACAGAACCCAACTCCCGTACCCTAGTAAGTTGTGGTCGCAGTTTATCCAATCAAAAAATAATCATTGTTCAACCAGATACTTTAACTCTTTCTCAACCAGGAAAAATTGGGGAAATTTGGGTTAGTGGTCCTAGTATAGCTTGTGGTTATTGGAATCAATTACAAACTACACAGGATACTTTTCAAGCTTCCATTCGAGGCTTTACAGAAGACTCTTTTTTGCGAACAGGAGACTTAGGATTTATCGACGATGGAGAACTATATGTTACTGGTCGTCTCAAAGATATTATTATCATCAAAGGGAGAAATCACTATCCTCAAGATATAGAAAGAACAGTAGAAGCTAGTAACTCTTTGATCAGACCCTACTGTAGTGCCAGCTTTACCATTAATATTCAGGGAGAAGAAAAGCTAGTAGTTATAGCAGAAGTTGATCGCCGTTACTGGGATCGCAGAAACAACCAGACTAAATCCTCCAACAATAATTCAAAAGAAAGACAAACTATTACTCAACAGACAATTCGCTTGATTCGTAGTCAAATCTCTCAACAACATGACTTACAAGTACACAAAATTTTACTACTCAAACCAGGTAGCATTCCTAAAACTTCAAGTGGGAAGGTTCAGCGTCATGTTTGTCGTTCCCACTTCCTAGATGGCAATTGGGAGGATTTACAAATTGAGGGTTAGATCCTAAAATCTCCCGCCGTTAACCCCATAGGGTATAACGGGAGTTTCTGATGACAAAATAGGCGTTAATCTTCGTGATCTTCAAAAGGATCGCTCAATTCTGAAGAAGGAGGACCAAAAGCAGTATATATTGAAAATCCAGTAATAGCGATGAGTATTGCACCAACACTGATGCTAAGAACTGTTGCAGGTTCCATAAGCTAGATAAATTATGATGACTATTCCTCTATAATATTACAGAACATTACAAAAAATCTCTTAGATACATTATTGGTGAATTATGTCACAGCGCACTCGTTTGGGAGATATTCTCAAACCTCTTAACTCTGAATATGGTAAAGTCGCTCCCGGATGGGGTACAACTCCAGTAATGGGAGTTTTTATGCTCTTATTCTTGGTGTTTTTGTTAATTATTCTGCAACTATACAATTCCTCACTATTGCTTGAGGGAATTGATGTTGATTGGGCTAGTTTGGGTCAATAGACTTAACCCTATTGACGACAGAAAGTCAACCCACAGGATGAGGAGTGAGGAATGAGGAAGATTTCCTTTTACTTTCTCAAACATGATTACAAGCTCTGTCTTTTAAGACGGAAAGAGAGGATTGGAAGTGCAAGAGGATTGATTCAACAAATCGATTGTCTATGGTTTGGAAACCAAGCCTATCCCTCGGCTTGAAAATAAATCCTGATTCAGAGTTCCTCATTCCTCTTTCCTGAGATGACACCAATAAATAATAAAAAAAATAGTTAACAGGAGAATAAGCTGATGAATATTTTTGGTATTGGTTTACCAGAAATGGCACTAATTATGATCGTAGCTTTGTTGATCTTTGGCCCGAAAAAGTTACCAGAAATTGGTAGAAGCTTAGGGAAAACAATTCGCAGTTTTCAAGACGCTTCGCGAGAATTTGAAACAGAATTTAAAAAGGAGGCTCAAAAAATTGAAGAATCAGTAAAAATGAATGCTGAGTTAGAAGCTAGTCAGGAGGAAAAAGCCGAATTTGTGAATAAATCTAGCGACTCCGTTACTGTCGAACCTTCTAGCACTAACTCTACAGAAAAAAATATCGGCTAGAGTAGCCATTGAATATCAATACTAGATTTTAGTACTAAAGAGATATTTTTAATCAAACGATGCTCTTGTTTTGGGTCTTAATTGCTTTCTACCCCGACTTCAAACTTATAACCAACCCCTCTTACCGTTTGAATAAAAGATGGTTCACTAGAGTCTAGCTCGATTTTTTTCCGAATTTGACCGATATGTACATCAACTACCCGTTGATCTCCAACATAGTCATAGTCCCAAACATTTTGAATTAACTCTTCTCTTCGCCAGACTCTACCAGGACGACTAGCTAAAAAGTGAAGTAAATCGAATTCTAAAGCCGTCAGAGCAATTAAACTTTCTTTAATTTTGACTTCTCTTCTAACTGGATCGATAACCAGATTTTTATAAGTTAGAGGTTGCTTTTCAGAATTAGTAACCGTCCTTTGACGTTTCAAAATAGCTTTAACTCGATATTCTAATTCTTGCAAATCAAAAGGTTTAGTTAGGTAGTCATCTGCACCTTTAAGAAATCCCTCTTTTTTGTCTGCTGCATCAGAACGACTAGTAAGCATCAGAATGAAGACATCTGTGTTACTTTGCATTTCTTCACATAGGTTGTAACCTAAAGCATCAGGTAAATTAACATCAAGAATTACTAAGTCAGGATTAAATTGCTCAAACATTTTTAGAGCTGACTCTCCTGTCTCCGCAGATTCTACCTGGTAGTTTTTCTGGTTAAGGAAACGAAATATTAAGTTACGAATTGCAGGGTCGTCATCTACGACGAGAATTTTGGCAGAGACCATTTGCATAGTTTTAACTACAGAAAAAACTAAAAATTTAATAAAGTTATGGTAATTGATAGACTGGGATTTATACTCAGTCTTTTAGACAATTATTAACCTATATTCTCTGAATGCCAACAACACAGATCACTGATTGTTCAGCAAAGGTTACTTATAACTAGACATACTATAGGATTAAATTTATAATCGCTCCTATTTTAGCCCAAATTTTCCCTTAATGTAGCTAGATTATTAACATCAACAATTTCAAATGTTAATTTTAATGGGCTGTTTGGGCAATATTCAAGTAGATCGCAGGTTAACTGAAAAAACGATTAAGGTAATAGTTTAAATAATACCTTCAATGGTATTGCAAAACAATTAAGTTATATTCTTCGCGAATTGTTCTCACTAGCACTTGGCGATGCAAAAAGTTATGAACAGAATCTCTAAAATTTTAAAATATGTTCACTATAGTATCTGGCTCGCATTACTAACTTTTATCTTAGTTACGGGAATAGTTCCAGCAGTAGCTCACAACTCCTCTCTAACTACAGAAGTAGCATCAACAGATGCTTCTCGTCTCTTAGCCAAAGGAAAAGTAGCTTACGAAGTGGGGAGATTGACCGAAGCGCAACAATACTGGCAGCAAGCATTAAGGTATTATCAACAAGTAGGAAATATTCCGTCTCAAGCTTTGACTCTTAATTATCTTTCTTTAGTTCATCAAGAGTTAGGAGAATGGCAACAAGCCCAAAAGTTAAGTAATCAAAGTATTAAAATTATTCAAGAAATTGCTTCTGGTAAAAATAGTAATAACAATATTCAGAGAATAACAGCCCAAGCTTTTAATACCCAAGGAAGTCTGCAACTAAAATTAGGTAAGACAGAGATGGCTCTTGATAGTTGGCAACAAGCAGAGCATTACTATCGTCAAGGAGAAGACCAGATAGGGTTATTGGGAAGTCAGATAAATCAGGCTCAAGCTCTACAAAGCTTAGGATTTTATCGCAGAGCGCAAAAAGTTTTAGAAAAGTTACGGACTGAGCTAGATAGTCAGAATGATCCTGGGTTAAAGGCTTTGGGGTTGCGGAGTTTGGGTAATGCTCTTCAAGTAACAGGAAATTTAACGGAATCTCAGAAAGTTTTACAGGAAAGTTTAACTTTAATTCAATCTCTCAACTTAGCAGAAGAAACCAGTGCTACTCTTTTTAGTCTGGGAAATGTCGCTAGAGCTTCGGGGAATCCTGAAAAAGCGATCGCATTTTATCAGCAAGCAGCAGACATGACCTCCGATCCTTTAACCAAAGTTGAGGGAAATCTGAATCAAATGAGTCTGTTAAGCACTCAGAAACAATGGCAAAAAATTAAACAGTTAATTCCCCAAATTCAGTCTAGTTTATCTGACTTACCTTCTAGCAGGAAAGCAATTTATGCTCAAGTGAACTTTGCTAAAAACCTGATTAACTTAGCTTCCCAAGAAGCAACTTTTGCTAATTATGAATTCTATAGTCAGGAATTATTAGGGAAAACCTTAGCTCAATCTCGTCAACTACAGGATTTACGGGGACAATCTTATGCTTTAGGAACATTGGGTTATTGGTATGAGCAGAAACAACAGTATCCCAGAGCCAAAAAAGTAACAGAACAAGCTCTAAATCTAGCTACAGATATTGAAGCCTCAGATATAGCTTACCAATGGCAATGGCAATTAGGCAGATTACTTAAACAACAAGGGGATATTCCAGGGGCGATCGCATCCGAAACCCAAGCTGTGAAAGCACTTCAAGAAATTCGTGCTGACTTAGTTGCTACCAACCCCGATGTACAATTTTCTTTCCGCGAAAGTGTTGAGCCAATTTATCGAGACTTAGTACAGTTATTGTTATCTTATAACCCTAACCAAGAAAATCTTTTACAAGCTCGTGAAGTTATTGAGTCTCTACAACTAGCAGAATTAGAAAATTATTTCCGAGAAGCTTGTATTGATGCTCAACCCAAACAAATTGATGAAATAGATGAGTCAGCAGCCGTAATTTATCCCATTATCTTACCTGAGCGTCTGGCGGTTATCGTATCTTTTCCTGATAGCCCTTTAGTCTATTATGAGCAATCTTTACCAGAGTTTGAGGTAGAGAAAACTTTAGATCAATTTTTGCAATCTCTCAATCCAATTTACTCTAATAAAAAACGCCTACAGTTATCTGAACAGATTTATGATTGGTTGATTAAACCTAGTGAAGCAGAGTTAGCAAAACACAACATAGAAACTTTAGTGTTTGTCCTAGATGGTAGTTTGCGTAACCTTCCGATGACTGCACTTTATGATGGTAATCAATACTTAGTTGAAAAATACGGAATTGCTTTAACACCAGGGTTACAACTACTTGAACCCGAATCTCTTAATAATCAAGAATTAAAAGCAGTAGTAGCAGGTTTGAGCAAGTCTAGTCAAGGATTTGCTGCTCTACCTGGGGTAGAAACAGAAGTAAATGAAATTGCTCAATATATCTCCTCTCAATTATTGCTCAATGAGGAGTTTACTAATACAGGGTTACGAGAACAACTCCTAAAAACACCCTCTTCTTTGGTTCATTTAGCAACTCACGGTCAATTTAGCTCTAATCCTGAAGAGACTTTTATTGTCACCTGGAATGACCAAATTAAAGTTAAAGAGTTTGAGGATTTATTAAGAGCTAGAGAAGAAATCGGAAATGCTCAACCTATAGAGTTATTAGTAATGAGTGCTTGTCAAACAGCATCAGGAGATAAACGAGCAGCTTTGGGTATTGCGGGGGTTGCAGTTCGTTCTGGTGCAAGAAGTACGATAGCTACTTTGTGGTCAGTTAAGGATGAGTCAACAGTAGTCTTGATGGATGAATTTTATCAACAGTTAGCAACAGCTTCATCTTCAACTACTAAAGCTGAAGCTTTACGTCAAGCACAGATATCTTTGATTCATTCTTCTGATTTTAATCATCCTTTCTTTTGGTCGCCTTTTGTTTTGGTCGGTAATTGGTTGTAAAATACTTGGTTGATTCAGATTAGGCTTATACTTCTTGACTATAGCTCGATTAAATAATCCTTATTCAATTTCGCTTTGATAATAAGTTGATTAGCCTTTTCCACAAAATCAGCACCAAGTTTTTTAATTTGTTTGGCGACCGATTGTGCTTCGTCCCAATAGCCATCAACAATAACGTGATGCTCACCCTTGTTATCAGCACGTTCAGCTTCTCTAACTAAAGCAATGTATTCTGACGTTAGCCTCTGCAAGTTTCTTGAGGACTGAGATTGACGAGTCCAGCCTTCGAGAGTATCTAATTTTTCGCAAGCTTTTGTTTTATGCCAAAGGAAAAATGCAGTACCATCTTTTAATGGAGTAGATTTGGCGATTTGTTCTGAAAGTGCTTGTTGTGTTGGTTGTTTGGTAGAACTATCTTTCAATCCTAGCTCTATCAAAGCCTTGCCCACTGCAATAGCACTTTTACCGTATATAATTCCTAACTCTTTTTGATTTTTCCAAGTAGCTTTAAATTTGTTTTTTGATTTTCCCATAGTGGTTTTAAGTAACTCAATTTACTACTAATACCATTTCTCAAAACTAGCTAGATAGATAACCAAATTATTTTTTATTAATTAAAATATCCAAAAGCTTTGCTGTGCAAAGCTTATAAGTTTTTAAGCCAGGATTTTTGGGGTTAAACCAAGTCTCCAGTGACTTTTGAGAATTGGTATAAGTTACGTTGTCATAGAATAATATCATCTCGCGATCCCCCCTTTAATTCCCCCCTTGGTAAGGGGGGGGTAGCGCAAAGACGCAAAGAGAGTGATAGCACCACCAGAAAAGAGTAAAATCAATTTACCTTAGTGCTATATGTACTTGACTGAATTTATGGCAATCGAATGATAGATAAGGAAATCTCTTTAATTCCTCTGCGCGGATGCTAAGTCAGCATTCCCTTGCGTCTTACGCTCCAAGCGGGGGCGGAAGGGGGTTTCAAAACTCAATAAATTAGCTACAAACACAAAACTGTCAAGCTCTTAAAAACCCCCTCCCGAATGACTTCTCTGCGTGAAATATTATCAAGCTCGTCTGTTGCGCTTTACTTGGACTCCTACATATGAAAAAACGTCTAGAGTTTAATCTAGACGCTAAAAATAGGTCAATTAACTATTGAACCTCCCATCGCGCTTTGCGAGGGATTCCCATATAGACTCTTAGCTAGACTGCAATAGTCCCCGCCAGACCGCCATTACTGGGCAGTTTGATTTAACGTTAACGGGCGCACCGACCGCTAACGGATTTAAATTCTATTCAACTGTTTTTGGCTATGCTTTCAGCTTAAATCTACCATCCGCGTCACCATTACTCTTTCTAGGGCGATATTTGTCCCGACGATCTGAGATTAGGGAGCCAATCCCTTGAAATAGAATATGCGCATTACTGCTAAAACTATTGTATCAGTAGCTTTCACTTTGATTCGTGAAGATTTAACATCGAAATTGTAAATCTATGACCAAAAAGTTATCGCGCTCGTTCTCATCTCTCACGCTCTTGTGAGAGTCTTCCCACTCGCAAGATAAATTTTACAAAGCATTCGCGCCAGATACTACTTCTAGAATTTCTTGGGTGATAGCAGCTTGTCTGGCTTTGTTGTAAGAAAGAGTCAAGGTTTTGATTAACTCAGACGCATTATCACTAGCGTTATTCATTGCAGTCATTCGTGCTGCTAATTCACTAGCTGCGGATTCTTGTAATGCTCTTAAGAGTTGATTGTTAAGATACAAGGGTAGCAGTGCATCGAGGATTTGTACTGGGTCTTGTTCAAAAATTGTATCTTGGGGTAAAGAGACAACTTCTGATGCGACTTTTTCTCTTTCTACAGTAAAGTCTCCACCACGAGTTGTCAGACGGAAAATTTCATCGTCTTTTACTTCTAAACCTTGGGGAGTTAGAGGTAGTAATGTTTGAATTACAGGGCGAGAACTTATCAAAGAAACGAATCTAGTATAGACAAGTTCAACACGATCTACTGTTTCTGAAAGGAACAGAGACAATAATTCATCAGCAATATCAGCAGCTTCAGAAGCATTGGGAATCTGCTCTAAACCAACATAGGTTTGATCGATAGGCTCATCACGTCTCTGAAAGTATTGAGTTGCTTTGCGTCCGATGAGTACAAATTTGTAATCAATTCCTTCTGCTGTTAGTTCTTTAGCACGAGTTTCCGCACGACGGATCACATTAGCATTGTAACCACCGCAGAGTCCACGATCGCCAGATATGACCAGCAGACCTACACTTTTAACTTCCCGTTGTGCTAATAGGGGTAAATCCACATCTTCAAATTGTAATCTGCCTCGTAAGTTGTAGATAACTTCTGCCAAGCTATCAGCAAAGGGACGAGTCGCAGTTACTTGTTCTTGAGCGCGACGCACTTTAGCTGCTGCTACTAGGCGCATTGCTTCCGTAATTTTTCTGGTATTTTTGACCGACTTGATGCGATCGCGTATAGCTTTTAAATTAGGCATATCTTGATAGAGGAATAAATTATAAATTATCAGGGATGAGGAAGAGGTAATAGGTAAAGGGGTAAATACTATTTACTTGATTATTTCCTGTTTTTCCTAGTCCTCAGTTCCCTATCACCACCTTCTTACCAATTTAAGCAGCCATGAAGGTTTGTTTGTACTCAGTAATCGCTTCTTTGAGGAGGCTTTCTGCTTCGTCAGTGAGTTTTCTCTCAGAAGTAATAATTTCACCGTATTTAGCTTTGTTAGTCGCTAAATAGTCTCTTAATCCTTGAGCAAATTCAGTGGCTTTTTCTACAGAAATGTCATCAAGGTAGCCATTTAACCCAGCATAAACTACTGCAACCTGCTCTGATACAGAGAGAGGGGAGTTTTGAGGCTGTTTGAGAACTTGGCGCAAACGCTGACCTCTGGCTAACTGATTTTGAGTAGCAGCGTCTAAGTCGGATGCAAACTGAGCAAATGCCTCTAATTCCGCAAACTGAGCTAATTCTAGCTTTAATTTACCTGCTACTTGCTTCATTGCTTTGGTTTGAGCAGCCGAGCCTACACGGGATACGGAGATACCTGCGTTGATGGCGGGACGGAAACCAGCGTTAAATAGGTCAGAAGAGAGGAAAATTTGACCGTCAGTAATGGAAATTACATTGGTGGGAATGTAAGCGGATACGTCCCCTGCTTGAGTTTCAATGATGGGTAAGGCTGTCATGCTACCACCACCTAATTCGTCGTTGAGTTTCGCAGCACGCTCTAAAAGACGAGAGTGTAAGTAAAATACATCTCCAGGGTAAGCTTCACGACCAGGAGGACGACGCAGTAATAAGGCCATCTGACGATAGGCTTGAGCTTGTTTGGACAAGTCATCGTAGATAATTAGGGTTGCTTTCCCTTTGTACATGAAGTATTCTGCGATCGAAGCCCCAGTGTAGGGAGCAAGGTATTGCAGTGTTGCAGGGTCGTTAGCGTTAGCAGCAACTACGACAGTGTAGTCCATTGCGCCTTTTTCTTCGAGAGTCCCAACTACCTGAGCCACACTAGAGGCTTTTTGTCCTACTGCTACATAAATACAAATTACATCTTCTTCTTTTTGGTTGATGATTGTGTCTATCGCTACCGCAGTTTTTCCAGTTTGGCGATCGCCAATGATTAGTTCTCGTTGACCACGACCAATAGGAATCATCGCATCAATTGCTGTAATCCCTGTTTGCATGGGTTCACATACAGACTTACGAGCAATAATACCAGGTGCCATTGATTCAACCAGGCGAGTTTCAGTGGTATTGATATCACCTTTACCGTCAATGGGATTTGCTAGAGCATCTAGTACGCGACCAACTTGGGCTTCTCCTACAGGAATGGAAGCAATTTTACCTGTAGCTTTTACAGTACTACCTTCTTGGATACCAAAGCCAGTACCCATTAATACCGCACCTACATTGTCTTCTTCGAGGTTAAGAGCAATACCAATAGTTCCATCTTCAAATTCTAATAGTTCCCCTGCCATTGATTGTTCCAGACCATAGATGCGAGCGATTCCATCACCCACTTGGAGGACTGTCCCAACGTTGGAAACTTGAACGTCTTGATTATAGGATTCTATTTGCTGACGGATAATGCTACTAATTTCGTCTGGTCTGATACTTACCATATTCTTTATCAGTTGTTAGTAAATTGTGAGTGTGGAAAAATTAGTTAAGGTTTGGAAATAGTTTTTAGGTAGGCAGTTTAGGCAACACTACTTAGACTCATTCCAATCCTTCTTAGCTGTCCTCGGACGCTAGCATCAATGATTTTAGAACCAACTTTTATGATTACACCCCCAATTAATTCGGGGTCTATAGTAATCTTCAGTTCTACATCCCTTGCTTCTGTAATACCTTTTACTCTTTCTACTAAAGCTTGCTTTTGTCCGTCGTTTAAATCTTTTGCGGAAGTTACTTCTGCCAACACTACTTGGTTTAATTTTCTCAGTAGGTCAGTAAATTGGGCTGCAATTTCTTTGAGGAAAACAATGCGTCGCTTGTCTATCAAGAGCATTAAGAAATTGATGAAGTAAGGATTAGCATCCCCAAACACTTGACGTAACACTGCTTTTTTCGCTTCAGGATTAGCGACAGGATTAGCTATAAAATCACTAAAGTCTTGGGACTCTTCCATTAAGCTTTCAATCTCGCGACAGGTATTCCCAAACTGTTCGGTTAGACCGTTTTGTTGCGCTACGGACATTAAAGCTTGAGCATAAGGTTCGGCAATTTCCGAACTAATTAGAGTTCCACTCATTATGCACCTCCTAACTGAGCGATACTGCGATCGATTAGTGTTGTTTGAGCGGAGTCGTCTAGCATCCCTGGTAGTTGAGATTCAACTTTCTCTAGAGCTAAAGCTGCAACTCGTTGTTTCAGTTCGGCGATCGCTCTTGCTTCTTCTGAACTCAAGTCGGCTGCTGCTGTCGCTTTGAGGCGTTCTACTTCTTTTTCTCCCTGAGCTAAAATTGCTGCTTTGACTTTTTCCGCATTAGCTAGAGCTTCTTGGCGAATTTTCTCGGCGGTTTGTTTGGCTTCAGCTAACTTTTTCTGCTCTTGCGCTAAACTAGCAGCAGCAGTTTTTTGTTTTTCCTCAATTTCTTGAACTTGTTGGGCAATTTTGGAACGTCGTTCGTTCAAAATATCGCCGATAATTTTGCTTCCGTAAAAATACAGAATTCCTAATAAGATTGAGAGGTTGATTAGATTTGTTTCTAAAATATCTAGGTTCAGACCAAAACCTGCTTCAACCTCCGAATGTGCTTCTGCTAAATATAAAACAGTCCCTATCATACCCAGACCTTGAATCTCATTGTGTTTTTATTAACTGGATTACTTGACCAGTTCGGGCCCTAGGATTTTTTCTAGGATTTGACGGCTTAAAGAATCTACTTGTTGCTCTAAGGTGGCTAGTGCAGTTTCTTTTTGTTGTTGTATTTCTTGAGCAGCCTGTTCTTTTTGTGTTTGAACTTGTTTCTGGGCTTCTGCTGTTTTCTGAGCGGTAATTTCTCTAGCTTCTGCCTGAGCTTTTTCTACAATTGATTGAGATTCTTTTCTAGCTGCTGCTATTTGTGCCTCATACTCTTTAACTAAGCTTTCTGCTTTGGCTAGGCTTTCTTTAGCGGTTGCCTGATTGTTTCGGATGTAAGCGTCTCTTTCATCCAATGCCTTAGTTAAGGGCTTGTAGAATACTGCGTTCAATATTGCTGTCAACAACAAAAACTGTACCGCCATCAAAGGCATAGTTGCATCAAAATCAAACATTTTTTATGTGACAAATTGGGATTGAACAGTTAGACAAAGATAGAGACGTGCTTTGCAACGCGCCTCTAACAATTTAAACAAGCTTATGCAAAAGGATTAGCAAAAAGTAATACTAAAGCAACTACTAGACCGTAGATAGTCAAGGATTCCATGAAAGCTAGAGTTAAGAGCAATGTTCCACGGATTTTGCCTTCAGCTTCAGGCTGACGAGCAATACCTGCTACTGCTTGACCAGAAGCGTTACCTTGACCAATACCAGGACCGATAGCAGCTAAACCAATTGCTAAAGCAGCAGCGATTACGGAAGCAGAGTTAATATCCATGATAATTTTCCTACCTTAATTTTCAAGTACCAAAAGTTGACAAAATGGGTTGAGCAGCGACCTTATGGGTATTTTACGCAAAAGGAAACGCATCAGTTAAATCGAAACACACTAAGAATTAGTGTTATTCTTCACCGTGACCTTCTAGAGCTTCATGAATGTACGCACCTGCTAGAGTTGCAAATACTAAAGCCTGAATCGCACTGGTGAAAAGTCCTAACGCCATTACTGGTAGTGGCACAAATAATGGAACTAGCAATACTAATACAGCAACTACTAATTCATCAGCCAAAATATTACCAAAAAGACGGAAACTTAGGGAAAGAGGTTTGGTGAAATCCTCTAAGATGGCAATTGGCAGCAGGATGGGAGTGGGTTCAATATACTTTTTGAAGTATCCCAAACCTTTTTTCTTAAAGCCAGCATAAAAATAAGCTAAGGAAGTTAGTAACGCCAATGCAACTGTTGTATTGATGTCGTTGGTGGGTGCAGCTAATTCACCAGAAGGTAACTGGATGAGTTTCCAGGGAATTAACGCTCCTCCCCAATTTGACACAAAAATGAACAGAAACAAAGTACCAACAAAAGGTACCCAGGGGCGATACTCTTTTTCACCTAGCTGGTTTTTTGTTAAATCTCGGATAAATTCTAGGGCATATTCCATGAAATTCTGGATTTCACCAGGAACAGTTTGAATATTCCGAGTTGCAGCTAAAGAAGCTATTAATAAAACACCAATTACTATCCAAGAAACTATAAAAACCTGTCCGTGAACTGTATAGTTACCAATTTTCCAAAGGAAATGTTCGCCAACTTCCAGTTCTGCTAGGGTAAAAGTATTCAGAATAGTTAAACTGCCTAGAATTTCCATTAGCCTAGAGTTGAAACACAATCGATTTTAGTTAGTGGAGGATTCTCTTGAGTTGCTATTTTCTGCTGTATTTCCATCTATTTCGTGATTTGGTAAAAACAGAGATTGCAGCATATAGAAAATAATCGCAGCTTTGAAAGTGAGGAATCCTAAAAATACAGGAAGAATGCTCAGTTGTTGCCATTTACTGGCAATAATTATCAAGATTACGAATATTCCTAATCCTTTGCTGCCGATACGCTGATTTTGTTGACCTAGGCGTTCAACATCCTTGGCTAAAAATCTCAGATATACTACACCAACTAATGCTCCTAATAAATAGTTAAGAGCGGTGTTAAGAGAGTAAAAATACCAGACAGGAGCAAAAATTATTCCTATCAAAGCCAGAGTATAAAAATACAACGTCCGTTGTAGTTGATAGTAGTCTGACATGGAACTTACCCGCTCATTGGAGGTAGAACTCTCCTGAGTCAGTTCCTCTTGTTGTGTTGGTGTGGTTTCTGGAGATTGATTAGACAAAGCACTCGGCGACTGACTCATTCTTGCTTGTACCTTGGTGAAAAAATTATCAACAGACTACAAAGTTTTGCAGTTATCGACACAAATTTAAACCACCAGCCATCTTATCACGGGAGTGTGACAACTCTGTAAATTTTCCTGAACTGCTTGAATCTATCTAAGTTAAGCTATTGACTTACAACAAACTTATCATCTGAAACGACCTCTATTAGAAGTTTGATAAATCTTGGTTAAGTTTTGGGTAAACTCAAATCTAGCACTATCCGCAATAAATCACCAATAAATCAATTTTTTGGCTAATACCTCAAGTAGGGGTTTGGCAGTGCCAAACCCCTACTCCAGAGGACTATTATCTCGTTTTCATAACAAAGAGCTATTCTGTCTATATTTAATAGACTTATTGTGTTAGAGAGAAACTTGAGTAAGGTAAAGACAAAATATAGGGTTTTTGCCAGAGAGCTAAACTAGTTACTACTCAAGATGATCAGTTGTTTTTGTTGAAGCGATCGCACTTCTGCTAAGTCTAAATCGTGGTTACTTAAGAGTTCTTTGACTGTTAGTTGATTTTCTAAATTTTTATCACAAGCCTGTAAGAAATCTAACTCTACTTCAGAAATATTAATCATTTGATAGTCATAGTTAAAAAAGTTGCGCCCTGGATAACCTTCCATACAGGGATTCCGCTCAGGAATAGCTTGTAATAGCATCTCATCATCTGACCAATCTATTTTGGGTAGGGGGGGCGCAGTGAGGAAAAATTCGTAATGAGTTAGACTAGGATCGAGTAATTCTATGAGACGATAATACTCGCGATCGCTTAAATCTTTGGCTCTTGTTATTAATTCGGAAGATTTACCAATTAGTCTCGCTAAATTCCAATAGTTCGGATTAGAAAAACCCACAAATTCTAACCCTGAAGCATCAATTAATTCAAACAAAGTTTCGATATTGTAGTCAATTTCTTGGGGATGAACATACATATCAGCAAAGGCTTCATCCCGATGATTTTCTAGTGACCATCTTTGTTGTTCTTGTTGTAAAATACGGTTCTTTTCAGGCAAACTGGCGAAGATATCTCTTCCTACTTTTACTCCATCTTTGTAATCGCCTCTTTTATTTCCCTGGAGTAATGCGATCGCTTTTTGCATGAGACTAATTTCCCAACGTCCTAATTCTGCATAGACGAAGATATGTAATAATCCCCCTGGAGCAAGTTTTTTAGCTAAGGCTTGAATTCCTTTTTTTGGTTCGGGTAAATGATGCAATACTCCTACACAATTAATCAGATCGAATTCTCCTGATAACTGGGTAGCTTCTTCTAGTTTAAGATGGTGAAAAGTTACGGGTTTACTGTGTTTGGCGATGACACCAGATCGTTTACATCTTTCCTGGGCGACTTCTAAAGCTTTTTCGCTAATATCAATAGCAACTATTTCTGCTTCGGGGTTGAGGTGAATAAGATAGTCTGTACCTGAACCAGTACCACAACCTGCATCTAGAATACGAATATCTTGACGAGGTGGTTTCATTCCTGTGCAAAAATTGTAAGCAGCGTTCCAATTCCATCGCCAGTTATAGCCTGGGGGAGTGTCGTCGGTGAGAGGATCGGGGGGAAAAGGATAAGTGTTGTAAAGTTTTGCTACGGCATTGTTAACGGCTTGTGAGTCTGGCATCATTTAACTTTGAACATTGACCATTTAACATTTAACATTAAATGTTGGTCTTATTTTCATCTTGTTGTTTCGCGCAGAGTCGCAGAGTCGCAGAGGGAGTGGTTGAGAGTTTTTGGCTTTGTATTTAATTGCTGTTGTTATCTCGCGCAGAGTCGCAAAGACGCAGAGAGTGTGGTTGAGAGTTTTGGGCTTTGTATTTAATTTATGTTGTTGTCTCGCGCAGAGTCGCAGAGTCGCAGAGGGAGTGGTTGAGAGTTTTTGGCTTTGTAGTTAGTTTATTTAAGAGAGCTATGGGATAAAATGATTTCTACTGCATTAATAATTATTTCTGGTTGATCGAGCCAGACAAAATGACTACTATGCTCGGCGTTAAGTTGGGTAAAGTTAGTTGATAATTGGCTTAAGTCTTGGTGTATTTTGTCTCTTAATTTATCTGTGGCTGTTAGAGGGAAAAACCAGTTAAAGATGGAAGGATGTAAGAAGGTTTTAGATTTGATACTTACTATTGGTAAGTTACTGAAATTATTTGCTACTTTGAGTTGTTCACTACTAAGATTCAGATTCGATATTTCTTGCGCCATTGTTAGCCAATGACTATAGCTATAAAAAGATTTTTTTACTTGGTTTCTACTATGTTGAGGGAATTTTTTTAGTTCTGGTTTTAAGAGTTCAAAAACACCACAAATTCCTAACAGTCGAATGATACCTAGTAATGAGCCTAGCACTGACATCAAAAATCCTGATAAAAAGAATAATTTTAAAGCAATTATTTTTGGAGACATGGTTAACATTGCAGTTTCGTGTAAGCCATCAGTTAATACTATTCCTACTACTTTCTCAGGATAAAGATGAGCATACAGACGCATATTATAACTGCCAAAAGAATCGCCAACTAAAATATAAGGTGGTTCGATATTTGCTGTGGTTAATAATAAATCTAATTCTTGCACAATTTCTTTACTACAACGACTTTTATAACTGCGATCGCTCCAACCATAACCAGGGCGATCATAAATACATACTTGGGTAAGTTGTGCTAGAGAATCTATTAGGAAATAGCCTTCAATTCCTCCTAAACTATGATCTAAAATTACTGTGGGATTACCTTGACCTTGGGTATATAAATGTAAGCGATATCCACCAAGATTGATTAATTGACCTGGAGGCAGTTGCTTCTTTTTTTCTCTTAGGCTCGCAAAGAGATGATAAGTACTAGTTATTAATAAAAATATGTATTTTGGATGAATATTCATGATGATAAATACAACTCTTGCCTAAAGTTACAGAGAAAAAAATTTTCTTGGGCGATAAAACAAACTTTAATTATGACTTATGAAAATGTAAGCGATCGCCTTACCAGATTACAAAACAATATTCGTCAAGATGCTATTGAAATTATTAATGATTGTAACTCGGAAACTGAACTATATTTTCTATTTTCTGAATTAACCTGTATTCAAAATCATGATTTATTAATTTTAGAAACTTGGCAACATAATCTAGATTGGATGATATCTTGATCTCCAGCAGAAAAACAGATGTTAAAAAGTTACACAGCAGAAATTATAACTAAAGAACAAGCAATAGTTATAGAAGCTCTCCCACCAGAAGTAGTTTATTATCAAGAGCTAAAAGCCATGTCTCACTTTGCAGCATTACAAGATAATCTGAAGTTAGCAATGCAACCAGAATTAAGAACAGATTATGAAAATTATATTACTCAAGAATTAATAAAATCTAATCGTCCTGGGTTAGTGCCTTCTCATTTGTTAGAATTACCTAATATCACTATTACTAATCTGTATTGGTATTTAAAAAATGCTTCCTAATAAATTTTCTGTAACTCCCAAAAAAATTTGGGCTGTAATTATTTTAAGTTTTTTGTTGTTAACTGTAGCTGAGTATCGTCAAGTATCAACTTATTCTAGTATATGGAAGCAAAAACAAATTACTAAGATGTACGATCGCTACTCAAAAGAATTTCCAGAAATACCAGATATTTCTGTACAAGAATTAAAATTATTGCAGCAGCAAGTAATTTATCGCTAAACCCCTACTAATTAATGATTACAGAAAAAAAGGGGAGCTAATGCCCACCCTAAAGTTTAAGTTAGAGGTATTTAAGATTAAACAATAACAAAAAATTCTTCATTGTTTATAAAATCTGCATTGGTGTTAGTGAACACAGCTAACTCATTACCATCTACAGAAACTACTGCACCTAAGTCATTGTCTGTAAAGGTGAGATCGCTAAAACTAATACCTAAGCCAGCGATACCAATAACATCTTCATCATTCATAAAGTCGGTTACGATATTAGCAGATTCAGGAATTTGAGCAGTCGTAATCCAAAATTGATCTGCACCTTCGCCACCAGTAATAGTATTATCACCACCAGTAGTAGTAAAAAAGCGATCGCCTCCATCTCCTCCAACTAAGCGATCGCCTGTTCCTAAGATTAAAGTATCATCACCGCTACTAGCATAGATGCGATTACCACCTTCACTGGCAATGGAAGCGTCAATTAGGTCATCTTCTGCACCAGCAAATACTAACTGATTACTACCACTTACTTCAGTAATATCCGCTTCAACGCTACCGAAAACAGGGTCAAAACCAGGATCTTGATTGGCTACATCTTCGGGGGCGACACCAAAGAGAGTCTGATACATGATACGGTACATATCGGTGTTATCAACGGTGGATGTTAATAAATCGGAATTTAAACCGTAGGCTTTAGAAACAATACTCCCTGCAACATCAGAAGTAGTGACATAAGCTACACCAAAGTTAAAGGTATCGCCATCAGCATCGGGTGCGCCAGTGGTAAAGGGTGCTGTATCGTTACCAGTAGTGCCATCGAGAGGAACAGGAATACCATCCGCATCTTCGCCAAAGGAAACAAAGGTAGATTGTACGTCAACTGTACCTGTGGTTTCGCTATCTGCACTAACATCAATTACTTCTAAACCACCAGCATCACTATCAGCAGCAGTTAGAACTAAAGTATTAGGATTGACGTTGTTGACAAAGTCTTGGGCTACACCAATAGCAGCATCAGCCCTTAACACAGCTTCGATCGCGCCAGCACCGTTATTATCGTTGGTAAAGTTGTCCGATCCTTCTTCTTCTAGAACTACCATGAAGCCATTTTCGGCATTGGCAAACTTATCTAACTCTAAAGTTGCTTGTAGCATTTCGGCAACAGTAGGAGGATTTTCGTTTCCTGGTTGACCATAAAGAATTAAGTCTCCATTTTCATCAACGAAACCTTCTTCGATTAAAGTTGCTTCATTTTCGTCATTGTAAGTATCTTCTGCTGCAAAAATACCTAATACTTTTTCAGTATCATCAGGTAAGCTTTCTAAATCTTCGCGGGTATATATAACGGTGTAACCCATTGCTTCTGCTTCTTCGATGAGGTTGCGTCCGTCTTCGCGGATACCTTCTTCACCAAACTGTCCTACTGTCCCGACGGGTAGATATTGAATTTCACCACCACCCATAATTACATCAACACCAGATTCAACAATTTCTGCTGTGATAGTAGTAACATCACGACGACTTTCTACATCTGCTAAGAAAACACCTGTACCAGGTTCGGCAATAATGCCAGAGTTGATCACCGCAGTGGGTTTACCTGCTGCGATCGCTTCTTCCATAATAGTTGTGCCTTCTTGACCAGAAAGGGAAGTATAAGGATTACCTTCTTCATCTAAACCATAGCTACCAGCAAAAGGTTTAATACCGAAAGCGTGAACTACCGCACCACCATTAGAAGTCCCTACAATACGATCTTCCATGTGTCCGAGATAGACTCCCGCATCAGTCATGTTATCCCAATTGAGTCTGCCATCTGGTCCAACAGAAGCAAATCTAGCAGCAGCATAGTGAGAGGGACTTGTACCGTCTGGGTGTATGAAAATGACGTTACCAGTGTCTTGAGTAGGTTCGGGAGGTGGTGTAATACTATCAGGTACGCCTTCTGGTGGTGCTAACTCTACATCAAAGAGAGTTTCATACATTAAGCGATAGATACCAGTATTATCTACGGTTGCAGGGAGTTTTTCTGCATTCAAACCATAGGTCTTGGAAACAATACTACCTGCAAAGTCAGGAACACCAGACCAACCAACACCAAATTCAAAAGTGTCACCATTAGCATCGGGCGCACCAGTTACAAAAGGTGCGGTATCGTTACCAGTAGTTCCATCAAGAGGAATTTCGATATCAAAAGGGGGTTGTACTCCAGTTGTACCAACGGTGTCTCCTGATACATCATCTATTTCTAAGCCACCCCCATCACTATCAGCAGCAGTGATTAGTAGAGTATTAGGATTAACATTGTCGATATAGTCTTGAGCTACCCCAATAGCAGCATCAGCCCTTAAAACTGCTTCTATCGTACCCGCAGCATTATTATTATTACCAAAGTTGTCTGTGCCTTCTTCTTCTAAGACAACAAACATTCCATTTTCGTTATTGCTGAAAGCATCAAGCTCTAGAGTTGCTTGTAGCATTTCGGCAACAGTAGGAGGATTTTCGTTTCCTGGTTGACCATAGAGAATTAGCTCTCCATTTTCATCTACAAAACCTTCTTCTATTAAATTAGCTTCAGTGGTATCGTTGTAGGTATCTTCGGCAGCAAAAATCCCTAAAACTCTTTCGGTATCAGCAGGTAAGCTTTCTAATTCTTCACGAGTATAAACAACGGTATAACCCATTGCTTCTGCTTCTTCAATTAGGTTGCGTCCATCTTCTCGGATACCCTCAGAGCCAAAGCGTCCTACTGTCCCAACGGGTAGGTACAGAATTTCGCCCCCACCCATAATGACATTAACTCCCGATTCGAGAATTTCTGCCGTAATTTCGGTAACATCGCGACGACTTTCCGCATCCGCCAAGAAAACACCTGTACCAGGTTCGGCAATAAAACCAGAGTTAATTACGGCGGTAGCTTTTCCTGCTGCGATCGCCTCCTCCATAATAGTTGTGCCTTCTTGACCAGATAGGGAGGTGTAGGGATTACCTTCTTCATCTAAACCATAGCTACCAGCAAAGGGTTTAATCCCGAAAGCATGGGCTACCGCACCGCCGTTAGAAGTTGCTGTAATGCGATCGTCCATGTGTCCGAGATAGACCCCTGCATTGGTCATATTATCCCAATTGAGTCTGCCATCAGGTCCAACAGAAACCAAACGTCCTGCTGCAAAATGAGAAGGACTTGTACCGTCTGGGTGAATGAAAATTACGCTATTATTGCTTGCCATAATTCCTCTTGATTTAAGTTTTTGAGCGTCACAATATTGCGATCGCTTTTTTCAAGCTCTTTATTGATGTTGTCAAAGGAATATTAAGGAAATACAAAGAGAATGGTTATCTTTCTGTTAAGAAATGCCATCAAGGTCAAGAAAGGGATGGGACTAGGGAAGCTGTTGCGATATCGCGCACCGCATTTCTTAAGAATCAATAGGGGGTGGGGATGGTAGAAGTTAAGATAGTTGCCTGAAGAAGTGGTATTATTTGTCTGACCACTGATTTTTTTTCGACAGAGAAGCTTATTACCTACAACCAGGACGTTTATTCATAGCAGCTTGAGGTGTTAGCATGATTGGCTCGGCAGTTAATACGACTTGACCCCTTGAGTTAACATACCATCCTTGAACTGGTTGAATTCGATTGTAGGGAGTTGCAGTTACAGGGGTATAATTATCATCAGAAACAGGAGCATTGTCAATTGTTTCAGAATCAATAATTCGCCAATCCTCCCAGATATATTCTGGTAAAATTTCTCCTTCAGGAGCCAGAGGAAGACCACCACGTCCAGTTACGATAAAACTACTTTCTCTAACGGCTTTACAATAGCTATTGGCAAGAGTAGCATTAGCATCAATAAAATCGGGAGTCGGTTTAAATTCAATTTGATTAATTCTATTGTCGGGACTACTAATAGCAACTGTTCCCTCTAAACCAAAATCAGAAGAAGCAGTAATGTCGCTCAATTCTGTAAGTTCTTCTCTAAATTGAATCCCAATAACATCTATAGCTTTAATACTAATATCTCCACCAGTACCAAATTCCGCATTAGCAGTAATATCACTATTTTCAGATGGATTGGCAATTAAAAAATCTGTATTGATGGTGATATTGCCACCATCACCTTGTCCTCCTGCTGAAGCAGAAATATTGCTGTTGTTTTCTAGCTGGATGCGATCTGCATTTATTCTGATATTGCCACCATCACCTGAAGAAGACTGAGCAGCAATTTTATCTCGTGAGTTGAGAAAGATGGAGTCAGCATTAATAGTAATGTTTCCTCCATCTCCTGATAAGGAATTAGCAGTTATTTGACTGTTTTTTTTTGCGCTTAAATTAGTGGTGTTGATAGTAATATTCCCACCGTCATTATTGCCAGCAGCAGTGGTAGTAATTTTACTATCATTGCTGATATTGAGGGAATCAGTATTCAGGAGAATATTACCACCCAATCCAGAAGATGCAGCAGCCGTTATTCTTCCAACTTCATCTAAGTTTAGAGTGTTGGTGCTGATAGTTAGTATTCCTGCACTGCCTGTGCCTTCATTTCTAACACTGACTACTCCTCCGTGAGAAATGTTTAACAAAGGGGTCTTAATAGTTAAGGTTCCAGCATTTCCAGTCGGGACTTCAGGTAATCTAAATATTCTTTGAGCAGACGGACTTGCAGATTCAACAGCAGCACGAATAGTAGTTTCAGGATTGTCACTTGCAACTAAATTGTTATTTTTTCCGCTTACACTAACTGAATCAGAAGCATTAATAGTTATATTTCCAGCGTTCCCCCTGCCAAAAGAAGAAGCAGAAAAAGCTCCCCCATCTTCTACTTGTAAATTCTTAGTAGTAACTGTTAAATTCCCACTATCTCCATCACTTAGGGATGATGAGGATATAGTTGAGCTAGCGTCTCCTCTACTTCCACTAAGCTTTATTAAATCAGCAGTAATAGTTATATTTCCTCCATTGCCAGTGGCAACATTAGGAGAATTTGGACTTGTTGCAGTAGAAGAAAATATACTTCCCGTATTACTGATTTGAAGCACAGATGTTGATAAATTAATATTTCCAGCATTTCCTTCTGCAAATGTGCCAGCACTAATAACACTATCGTTTAAATTAACAACATCAACTGCCTTGATGTTAATATCACCACCAACACTATCCGCGCTACTACTGAATGTAGCTGTTTGGATTGTGCCTATATTTTGCAGAATTAATTGGTTAGAAGAAATATTTAGATTTGTCCCTGTTCCCCCTGCTGTGTTTAGCACTTCTGAACGAATACGACTGGAAATCTCACCATCGGGAGAACTACCTGAAAGAGTTAGAGATTCGGAAGCTTTGATGTTGATCTCTCCACCAGGATTATCACCTTGGTTTTGAGACAAAAGGAAGGAAGCATTATTAAAGTTAATATTTTCTCCAATTAGAGAAATACTCCCTACTGTCTCACCACTTGCATCAATCAAAGATTGTTGATTAAGGTTGATATCTTGATATTTGGTTACACCATCATCGCTGAAAGTAAGCCCAGTTTCGGTTTGATTAATGCTAACCTCACCAGATTCAACGCTATTTAAATAAATTTGACCACCTTCAGTGGTAACTACACCACCATTAAAATTGATTCCGTTTCCTACTAGAGCTAGGGTTTGACCATCATTTACAGAAAGCGGGGATGGTGTTCCACCAAATTCTATCCGCGCAAAATTTGAGTCATTGGTAATTTGATTACCACTACCATTAACAGTAATACTGCCATTATTACCATAAAAGCCTAGCCCTATGGGAAGGTTTATAGTTAAAAGTGGTTTCTGATTGGGTGAGGTAACAGCAAATCTTGTACCATCAGCGAACACAATACTATCTGCCGTAGTAGCAATAAATGAACCACCCACATCTAACCGAGCGTTTTCCCCAAAAATAACCCCATTGGGATTAAGCAAGAAAAAGTTAGCTCCTCCTGCGGTTTTAAGTAAACCATCAATAAAAGATGCTTCACTACCTGTAATGCGAGTAAAAATGTTTTGAATATCCGCAGCATTCTCAAAAACCGCTGACCTTCCTGCGGGGATTGAAAACTGCTCAAAACTATGAAAGAGGTTATTACCTACTCTTTCACCACCAGTGATTTTGTCCATATTTCCTAAATTTTCAACTACAGTAGGAATAGTACCATCTGGAGTTATCTGTGCTTGAGAAATTCCCCCATTGATGGTGGCAAGAAATAGCAATGGAAAGATAGAGCGGAAACTTTGCTGAAGAGACATTCTTTTTGGGGATAAACTACGACAGAAGACCGAATTTATCAGCTTTATTCTCTGTAATCTTACCAGTTTTAGTATCTCCTTTTTCCCTTTCCCCATTCCCTTTCCCCATTCCCTTTCCCTAAACATCACAGATCAATTAAAAATACTGATTACAGAAAAAAAGGTGAGCCAATGCTCACCCTAAAGTTTAAGTTAGAGGTATTTAAAATTAAACAATAACAAAGAACTCCCCATTGCTTATAAAATCTGCATTGGTGTTAGTGAACACAGCTAACTCATTACCATCCACAGAAACCACTGCCCCCAACTCACTGTCAGTAAAGGTTAAATCTTCAAAACCAATACCTAAACCAGCGATACCGATAACATCTTCATCACTCGTAAAGTCAGTAATGATATTAGCAGATTCAGGAATTTGAGCAGTTGCAATCCAGAATTCGTCTGCGCCTTCACCACCGCTAATGGTGTTGTCACCACCAGAACCAACAAAAAAGCGATCGCTGCCTAATGACCCAGAAAGGCGATCGCTTGTACCTAAAATGAAAGTATCATCACCACCATCACCAAAGACACGATTATTACCGTCATCAAAGCTAAGATCGATTAGGTCGTCTCCCTCTCCAGCTACAACAATGATTATTTGACTACTATCATTTACTTCAATGATGTCAGGTTTTGTAGTACCAAATACCAGATCGTATAACTCAGAACTATCATCTTCTTCTTGAGTTAAGAAAGCTAATTGACCACCTTCTACCAGTCCTTCTGTTTCAATAATGCCATCACGGAGACTGTGAGCTTGAACACCAAAGATAAAGCGAGTACCAGGGTCTTCACCAAATAATTCTGATATATCTAAAATACCAGAAGACTCCCAATCACCAATGTCGTCGGGGTCGCCATCAGTCTGACCTTCAGGAACAGCAAAACGATCCATTTGAGCTATACGAGTTAATGCGCCAGTTTCAGGGTCTAAACGCCAAATCGAGGCTTCTTCCCCAGAAGTTAAACCAAATTCTCTAAAGGAACGGTCTTCTTGGATATAAATTTGACCATCATCAGCCCAATCAAGGTTATCAGGGCTACGAAGACCAAAATCAGACCCTTCAAACTTACCAGCACCAGCATCATCCCCATCATAGAGAATATCAATTTGTGCAGTGACAGGATTACCCTCAGTACTAAAGTCAACATCAATTTTGTAAGTAGTACCCCAACTATCTTCAGAGAAACGGCTATCTCTTCCAGTGGAAGCTAAGACTGCAACTGTACCATCAGAAGGATTGGTAGAAACATCTTCAGGGCGAGAGAATTGGAATCCACCAGCATCTATAAATAATTGGTCTTGTTGAGCTTGGGTAGCAAATCCCATGTCGTCGTAACCCATCTCATCTTGAATCCTACCATCATCATCAGTATCCACTGCTGTACCAGCAAGGTCGAGACGATAGTAATCTAGTTCTACCCAAGTACCAGAAAGACTGTTACCAGTACCATTGAACCCAAAAGGATCCGGTGCATCATCAGCATCAACTTCATCCCCATCTTCATCAAAAAAAGTTGGAGTATCAGCTACATCTCCATCGGGTTTCCAAGCGTAGAGTTTACCATTGCTTAAACCATTGCGAGCCAAAAAGTCAGCATTTTCACTAGTATCTTTTTCACCCACATACATAAGTAGGGGAGCAGCTTCGCGGTCATCACCAATTAGAAGAGCTACTTTATCAGTAGTACCAGTATCCAGTTCAGTAACACTTTCCCAAGCAGCACGACCCATCCAAGGTACAGCGTACATAGTATTAGTTTCTGAATCAATAACAAATTCAGTACCACCAAAGGTTTCTTCTCCAGTGAAGAACATAGCATTTTCTAAACCACGACCCTCACCAAATTGATGCGCGGAAATGTATTGTGCAGAACAAAGACGTTGGATACCTTGAAATTCTAGGTCGCTAGCTTCATCTACTACTTCTCCAGCACGGTTAATAATAGTGTCGTAAGCTAAACCAGCATCTTCTACTTGTAGGGTTTCTTTATTAATGTCGAAGAAACTGACTCGCGCACCAGTAAGTTCAGTACCGTTAGCGAGAGTGTAAGTGTAACCAGCATTAGCCCTTAATTCATGGTTGGCTAATATACGGATAGTGTCATCATCCAAAGCAAAAGCACCCAAACCATCAGGAATCCCAGGGGGTGCATAATCACCAAATTGTTCCCCGATAGTGAAGAAAGGATCGACTTCATAATCATTCAAGCCAGTCATTTGACTAGCTTGAGCAGTATCACCATCATTAATTAGGAAAGTAGGAGTGAAAGCATTACCACCAAGATTAGGATCGAGGTCTAGAGGTTCACTAAGTTCAATTAAGATAACTTCGTTGTTATCAATATCTCCTTCTCTTCCCATAGAGAAAGGATAATTGTTATCGTTGGCAACTAAGATAGTATTTTCATCAACTATTACTACATCTTCGATTGTTACGAAAGGAAAATCAAAAGTAGTGCTTCCGTCTCCGTTTAAGTCGTTGGGGTCAGCAATATTGAGCAGGTCAACTACTTCTGTTTTCTCTACAAAACCGTTTTCATCCACATTAGAGATATCAATTTTGAAGATTTTTTTGAATTCTGCTTCTTCTCCTTGTCTGCCATCTCTTTCAATAACTAAAAATTCAGTATCATTGATGGGAGTAAAATCACCAATAGGATTACCGTTTGTAGTAGGGTAGTAACCAACCAAACCAGTGTAGGAACTAGTTGCAACATCAAATTCATAGATGCGGAGGGCGTTTTCAGGATCACCTTCTACAGTACCTTCTAATAGAGGATACAGAGTCATGCGGTCAGGACTAAATGCCATTCCCTCGAAACCGCGAGATGGAGATAAGTTGGCAATACCATCTCCTAAATCGGGATTTTGGGGAGATTGGACAAACTCCCCAGCAAGAGAATCTACTACCGCAGCACCAGTAGCGGGGAAGTCAGTAAAGAAGCCATCTGCACCAATTTCAATGAGTTGCTGAACTTCTGCTTCTGGAGTTTGGGGTGTTCCGTCTGGATTTAAAGTTAAAAAGCGTTCTTCGTTACGATGGGTATAGGGGTGAACCTGCAAACCAGCAGCGTGAGCATCTTCAATAAAAGATGTTACTTCTCCTGTTAATTGAGTGGTGATTTCTGCAACACCGTCACCGTTACCATCTACAGGTTCATCTAGAGATTCACGGAGTAAGATATTATTCTTCCAAGGACCAGCACCTTCTGCATACTTGTCACTGATAATTTGCAGAATTTCAGCATTATCTAAATCGCGGTAGGTAGTATTCTCCGATATCCCATTTTCTACCGCATCTAAAAATTCTTGACCGTAAATTGCAGCTAGGTCGTTACCTTGTTCGAGATTGTAGCGGATGTCATAGGGAACAGAAAAGCCCTCATCAGGACTAGCATCTTCTGTAGTGTTTCCGTAAAGTTGAACTAGAGGAATATCCCCTAAACCAACTTCATCTAACATCCCTTGCAATTCAATGAGGTTTTGAAACTCGAAGGATTGAATAAAGATGCGGTTAGAGTCAGTAAAGCCTGTTTCTTGTAGTGTTTCAATTAGGGGCTTCTCTAAAGACAAGTCTTGAAGATCGAAGAAAGTAGGATGTTTAGTCTCAGGATATATACCAACTTTAACCCCAGTTTGAGCTTCAGTTTGTTGCACTAACTCAATTACTTCGGCAAAAGTAGTAATTTCAAACGCACCATTAAAATCTTGAGAACGATAAGGACGAGATTGTACCGCCCTTAACATTTTAATTTCTTCTAAGGTAAAATCTTCTGCAAAGTAAGCAGTAACTTCCTCACCATCAAGAATTTTAGTAGATTTGCGTTCTTCACCAAATACCTCAGCAACGTTAGTTGTATCATCTAACATTGGTTCGTGACGAGCGATCAGGACACCATCTTTAGTAATTACCAAGTCAGGTTCGATAAAATCTGCTCCTTGGGCGATCGCAGTTGCGTAAGCTTCTAAGGTATGCTCTGGTAAAACTCCACTAGCACCACGGTGTCCAATAACGAAAGGGTCTTGACCGTTAAGAGTATTAAAATTAGTAATATTAGGAGTAGGTATGGGAGCTTTTAGTAACTCACCCTCAGAATTAAAATGCAATAAATAAGGACCGAATTCATCACCTACCCAGATATCACCATTACTATCTATCACAAAAGATTCAACATCAAAATCCCCACCAGTTAACCAACGCTCTTCTGTACCTTCGTTGATAATCTCGAAAGGAATTAAATTATTGGGGTCAGATAGTTGTACAAAACCTTGTACTTCAACACTACCATCTCCCTCTTCTGCTCCAGCAAAACTGGGATCGACTTGGTACAGGCGTAGCAAATAGTCTGCACTATTAGACTGTCCGCCAAAGCCATTATCTGATAAAACCCAAAATGCACCGTTACCACTAGGAGCAAACTGCACACCACTAAAACCTTGTACTGGTTGCGCTTCAAAAGGTCCTGTGCGACCATTACGAGAGATAGGCTCTCCATTTCCATTATCTGCACCAGATGGAGGACCTTCTGCAAAAGTATCCGCAGGTAAAGAAGCAAACCCCACTAAGGTAGTCTGAATAGAATCAGAATTCATAATTTATTTTTGCTCTAACTATTTTTAACAGCTATTTATTTACCGATACCTAAGCCTGGTTTTTGATAACAACAAGCTTCAAGTAACTGCTTGAAGCCAAGACACACTAAACATTTAGAGATATCTTTATTCTTTCGATATTTCTAAACATCAGTATTTTCTCGGCTTACCCTGATCTAGAATTTCACCGTTAGATTAAGAAATGACTATCAAATAATTAATAAGCAATCAAAAAAGACTTTTAATTTTGAAAAATAATATTTGCTTATGTTTTTCAATGGCTGAGTAGAGATTAGCCATTGAGTTGAGAAATGAATAAATATTGCTAGGTATAATGGTCATATATGTTGGCATGAACCTATTATACCTAAGTTTATTGCTCTAATTCAGCTAATTTCTTTAAGTTTTCTTGAAGTTCAGCAACATTCTTGCGACTTCTCATGCTATGAAGTTTGGCACTAAAAACCGTAATTATCTCTAGCACATCCTTGACCAACTCCTCTTCAGGACTAGAATCTGGGTCTTTGTTTAAAATCACCACTTCAACGGAATACAGTTCACAAATCGAAAAAACTAATTCCGAGCCAAACCTAAGTAGCCTATCTTTTGTTGTTAATACTAAACGAGTGGCTTTTCCCTCTGTGAGCAAAGACAATAACTTGTTCAAGCCTCTCTTTCTGTAGTTGACTCCAGACCCTATATCTTTAAGGGTTAAGCAGTTTTTCCACCCTTTTATCTGTGCATAGGTTTCTAAAACAGCTATTTGTCGATCTAAGTCTTTTAATTGTGGGCGAGTACTAACACGAGGGTACAAAATAGTCAGCCCTTCATCTTCTTTGTCTTTTAAAATACTTGTTAAGTCATACCTTCTATGTCCTCCCTCTGTCCTGCTAGAAGTTATCTTGCCTTCTTTTTCCCATCGTCTTAGGGTGTCTGTAGATACTCCCAACAAATAGGCTGCTTCAGATATACTTAACTTCGGCATTTTCTCAAATTAAAGAACTATACCCAAGTTTACCTAATTATTTCTTG
The DNA here is from genome assembly GCA_030065935.1 of Xenococcaceae cyanobacterium MO_167.B27. Taxonomy (GTDB): domain Bacteria; phylum Cyanobacteriota; class Cyanobacteriia; order Cyanobacteriales; family Xenococcaceae; genus JASJCP01. The sequence goes on along the minus strand of JASJCP010000008.1, from coordinate 374 downwards.
TGCAGCATCTAGCCGATCTGTACCTCATGACTCTAAAGATAGCTGTAACTACAAGTTAATTAATGTTTAAGTATTTTTAAGTTGATTAATAAGTAGTTATTCAAAATTAAGAGGGATAGTTGAGATAGATACTCTTGCAATAGGGAATTTACCAATAATTTTGCCCTTGGTACTTAACTCAGAAAAGGGATAGACAATCATAAATTATAGCAGATCCGATTCATAAAACCCAATGTCAGTAGATCACAAAACAGGCGATCGCTAACTGAAAACTTTGATTTTTCATCCTCAAAGGCAATACATTTGTCCTAAAAAAAAGGTCAGATATAATAAAAATTTATATATAAATTCAAATAAGATTGAATTGAATAGTT
>JASJCP010000010.1 GCA_030065935.1 Xenococcaceae cyanobacterium MO_167.B27 | reverse complement strand
TTGGGAAACCAACTGGACATAATTGTGTCGCATCCTGGGAAGACATTAGTCGTACTAGCTTCCCCTGTGATAAAGTGACTCCCTTCAGGTCTTGGGGCAAAATGAGCCAGATATAAGTCCTTTTCGGGACTAGGCAAAGACCAATCTTTGGTTTCAACATCTTTTTTCGACTTAACTAACCCATGATAGAAATACATCGGTTCTTTCTCCACTGCTGGTAAGACTTGGGGATGTTGACATAAGTAGTCGTAAAAAGCACTTGTGCCACATTTTCCAAATCCGATAACTGAAAAATCTGGTGCTTGAAGTTTGCCCTCTTCCCAATGATTTTCCACAAACTCTGGCTTGGATTTTTGTAGTGAGAGATATAGGGACTTTTGATAAAACTCAATCGCTTCATCTAGCTTATTTTGATTTCGTAGTATTTTTGCTATATTTCTATATACAGCTAGCTTTACCTTTGGTTTAAAACTGGAGGTTTCTATTTGTTCAATAGTTTTTTGCAGAGCTTCTGGGGATTGTTTATTCTTAGATTGCATTGAGAGCAACTTAAGTAGATTTTGATTTAGCCCTACGTTTTTAAAACGACCCTGATACTCCAGAATTTTCAGACCACATTGAAAAGCTTTATTACGATGACCTTTTTTCAGAAGCAGTCTTCCCAATGATAGAAGACCTAGAGAAAATTTGGGTCGAATTTCCACTGCTTTCTCATAACAAGCAATTGCTTCGTTCAACTTATCTTGTTTAGCTAAAATATTCCCTAAATGATAGTAACTCCATACCTTATAGGGGTATTTTTCAATAGCTTCTTGGAAAAAGGTAGTAGGGGAACTAAATGCCCCTTGTCTGACACTGAGTTTGACAATTAAATCTCCCAAAATCTTACAAATTCTGTCTATTTTATCTAGGTTGTCTTTAGGTAGTTTTTGATTGAGAAATTCTTGGTAAGCTGCGATCGCTCGATTGAGGTCATTTTTCTTGAGTAAAACTTTGGCATAATCTGTTGATACTCTCACCAGACTCTGAAGAAAACTTGGCTTTTTCGGTCGCAATGACACCAGCTTCAGATAATAAGTAAAAGCTCCATCGTATTGCTTCTGTTCTCGATAAATTTGGGCTAACTCAGATAAAGCTGTAACCGAATTGGGATTAAGCTCAAGAGCTTTTTGATAGCTCTCAATAGATACCATGTTTCCCTGCTGTTGAGGCTTATTTACTTGACCCAAATTTTCACTGACTTTAGCTTGTTCTATATCAGTTGACATAATTATCTCCTGGTTGCGTTGTCCGATCTAACGATTTTGTAGCCTATGAACACTTAAAAGTCAAAAACTTGCTTAAAAATCGCCAATTATCTAAGAGTCTTAGTGATAGTGAATTGAGTATTTTGGGGTGATTTGTCTCCTAGTTCCGCTCTTTAAGGGTTTGTCTTGGCTTACAAGCTCGCGAGGCTAATTAAAGAGCGCAATCTTGTCGGGTTACGGCGAGCCGAAGGTACTCTAACATCACGACGCTGAAGTCTGCTTCGATCTTAAGGCTGATAGGAATCACCCCTCAAGGATTGGGCGAGGATGTCAAGCAATTAATTATCGTCCCAGTTCAATTTTTTCCCGAGCAACTCTTCTAATCTCTGGTTATGAGGTCTAAAAAAGTCAGATAAACGGGAGAGTAACTTAGGATCGACTTCAGGATAAGACCCCACATTTCTGGGGTGGTATCCAATGGAGTTACACTCAGGTAGTCCCAGAAACTCAAAAGCTTGCTTCATTGTTGCCTCTGGATATTGAGCTAATTGTTCATTGGTCAAAATCAAAAATTGTTCTCTGGGAAATAAGTTCATCCATCTTTCTAAGGGATAAACGTATAAACTCATTGCTATATGTTCCTTCCAACCTCTCCTAAATTTCCTGATAACTGTTTGAGCTATATCGGTTGATGCTTCTAGTTCATCCAGTTCCGAGTTGATTACTTCTTCTAAAGTTCCCTTTTGACTTCCAACTTTTAAAAGCTGTTCGTAATGAGATATAGTACGCCTGACTGGTTCTCTGACAATAGCAATTAGTTTAATATTGGGAAACCAACTGGACATAATTGTGTCGCATCCTGGGAAGACATTAGTCGTACTAGCTTCCCCTGTGATAAAGTGACTCCCTTCAGGTCTTGGGGCAAAATGAGCCAGATATAAGTCCTTTTCAGGGCTTGGCAAAGACCAATCTTTGGTTTCAACATCTTTTGACTTAACTAACCCATGATAGAGATACATGGGTTCTTTTCCCACTGCTGGTAAAACGTGGGGATGTTGACCTAGGTAATCATAAAAAGCAGTTGTGCCACATTTTCCAAATCCGATAACTGAAAAATCTGGTGCTTGAAGTTTGCCCTGTTCCCAATAGTGATTGACAAATTCAGGACGGGATTGTTGTAAGCGATGATAAAGTGACTTTTGATAAAATTCAATTGCTTCTGAATACTGTCCTTGGTTTCGTAGAATCTTTCCTATATTTCTGTAGGTAGCTGCTTTCAATTTTAAGCCTTGGTTAGAACTAGAGGTTTCGATCTGTTCAATGGCTTTTTGTAATGCTTCTTTCGATTTTGTGGAGTTAGACTTAATTGATAATAATTCGATGAAAATATGATTTAATCTTGTGTTTTTAAAATTGCCTCGATTCTGAAGAATTTTAAGACCACATTGGAAAGCTTGATTGGGACGATCTTTTTTCAGAAGTAGTCTTCCCAATGATAGAAGAACCAGAGGGAATTTGGGTCGAATTTCCACTGCTTTCTCATAACAAGCAATGGCTTCATCCAGCTTATCTTGTTTAGCTAAAATATTCCCTAGATAGTAGTAACTCCATAGCTTATAGGGGGATTTTTCTATAGCTTCTTGGAAAAAGGTAGTTGCAGAACTAAATTCCCCTTGTCTGATACTTAGTTTGTGGATTGATTCTCCCAAAGTTTGGCAAATTCGGTCTATTTTATCTAGGTTGTGATTTTTAGGGAGTTTTTGATTGAGAAATTCTTGGTAAGCTGCGATCGCAGTCTCTAGGTCATTTTTCTTGAGTAAAACTTTGGCGTAATTTGTTGACACTCTAGCCAAACTCTGAAAAAAACTTGGCTTTTTCGGTCGCAGTGACACAAGCTTCAAATAATAAGTAAAAGCTGGTTCATATTGCTTCTGCTCTTTATAAATTTGGGCTAACTCAGATAAAGCTGGAACTGAATTGGGATTAAGCTCAAGAGCTTTTTGATAGCTTTCAACAGATTTAGCCATGTTTCCCTGTTGTTGATTATTATTTCCTTGACCCAAATATTCATTGGCTTTGAGTTGCTCTGTATTAGTTGACATATACTTTTCTTGAGTTATATTAATGTTTTATTTCCTATGTTTAATACTTATTATTTATGCTGATAAATAATACTTGTTAACCGGCTATATTCTAGAAAGATTTATATTTGTACTTAAGCCTTACTTAAGTTCTGGCTTTTTTGTCAAACTCAAATAGTTGTTACTGTCTTGTGCTGCTAAATCTTTCCCATAATTAGTTTTTCCTTGTTAGATTGTCTGACCAAGACAATGTCAAAACACTTATCAAGCTTTCATCACTTGTTTCGAGATGTGATGCTTCCCAAAACTCATCCTTTTAAATCAGGTCTTTTACCCTCTTACTAGAGAGCAATAGTGCTTATCTAAACTGAGGTAATATTATCACGAATCAACTTAACATACGTTTGTTTTAGTTAATTTATCCTGAAGATAATGTATCGATTTTGTAAAGAATGAAGGAACTTCATTCTCATTAACAGTTGCTCAGTGTACCAGTCGGCTGTCAAAGACAAACAATATAATTTAATTTCCTAAAAAAGTCTGTAATAAACAATAAAATGAACTAGTTAGTTAAATATTTTAAATCTTGTTAGTAATAAAAAATAAAAAAAAAGAGTAATCGCTATTTTTGGCTAACGAATACTCTTATATACATTAATAGTTTATGGCAATTTCTCAAGGTTTTTCAGACAGCATGATTTTTACCTACTTATTGTATTTTTGGTTACTACAAAACTGGGTTGTTACTAACAACAACATCTGTCATTCCAGCATCCCTTTCTAGAGGAATTGAAAAGGCTGTTCTCAAACCACTTGGTTTGCTATCATTAACAACTATTCTTTCACCATGAGGTAATTCTGTAATTACCGAATAAATTTGAACTCCTTTACTCTTAAGCTCTTCTATCAGAAAGTTAACATCTTCTGGCTTGCGAGATGTTGTCAAAATTATTTTATCTTCTGAAGATAGACTCTTAAGAAATTCCAGAGTACTATCAAGCCATACATCTGCTCCATGAAGATGACCGTTATGTTTTACTAGTACCCCATCAACATCAAAAAACCAGGTTTTAGACAAACAACTCGTCTCAAACCAGTTGTATTTGGTAAGTGTTTTTTCCAGATAATAAACACCAAGATAAAAAGCAGACCTAATAGAGTCTATATCATCTGACGCATAGCTGGTAAGAGCCAACCAAATTAAAGCGTGCAAAAGTTCTACTCTACAAGGACTTGATAACTGTTGGATAAGCTCTGAAGCAATTTGACGATACACGGAAGGCTTCATCTGGACAGTGTAATCCCCCTCTCCTTGGTCGTGGAGGATAAACTTACGGCGGTTAAAACCATCGTAATTGCCAACAACAGAGTAGTAGAGTTTTGCCCAATCATAGTCGGGGTCGCCAAAAATTTTGGTGTTTCCAAAGTATCCGCGAGGATCAAATAAAACTACCTCTTCTCTATGATTTGAATAAAGCATATTAGAAAAGGTAGGATCTCCGTGGATGGGACTGAATGAACCTTGAGTTTTTAATAAATACTTCTCTGCTTGTTCAAATATCCAAGAGTAGCGTTCGTGAAAAGGATTGCGACATTCTAATCCGTTGACTGTAATAGTTTCAAGCTCAAAACCTTTAATCAAAGGTGCAACGCTCTTAACACGGTTTCTGGTTTTATTAATGTAGTTAGATTTAATACATTCTACCGAAACTGGTTGCTCATCAAGTTTATGTAGTGTTTGCAGAGCATTAATTGCAGAATCTAAAATCTTCCGAATTTGCTCCTTATCGTGGCTTTCTACTTCAAAGGGATGATAACCGCCTATCTTTTCTAAAGTGAGAGGCTCAGTACTATAAATTTTAGGAATCTGCTCATAGTTCTGAGACTGCACATATTCATACCAGTGACATTCGTTAGAGATTAAATGGTCATAATCAGGGTCAACACAGCGTTTAACAACTCGGTCTGACTCATAATCTAGCTTGTTGAAAAATCTAGTGTGGCTTTGAGTGGCTTGTGCTGCTTCATAGGCTTTTGTTGTTCCTACTTCCAAAGTGTTTTCTAGAAACACCTTTTGAAAATCTAGGTTTTTGTGTGAAAGCCAACGGACGAATTCTGCACTTTCAGGAATGTCCGAGATGAAACTTTTGTTAGGAAAACGGAAAAATCCAGCTACTCCACGTTGGTCAGAGGCTTCATGTACCAGTTTTCCATCGTTGTTTAAAGACCAACGACAGGGAAAAGAACGACTTAAGCCAATTTGAGGACTATCTAGTTTCAAGCCTTCAACATTCAGAAAATCTCCTCCCAATATCAGGTCACACCAGACTAAGAGAATATCCTCATCGTCGCTAATATTTTCTAATGCTTGACTAATACCAGAACCTGTACCTGTGCCACTTGCCTTAATAAAATTAAAATTACACTTTGGAGATACTACAGAAAGATATGTCTCTAAAACATCGCTTTTGTAATCTCCAATAACCTGAAAAGTACTGTTGGGATAAAGGCTAAAAAGATGATATAAAAGAGGCTTACCTTGGACAGAAACTAAACATTTTGGTTTGTTTTGTGTCAGAGAACCCAGGCGAGTACCTTTACCCCCTGCTTGAACGATAACTTGACTTGGTGTTTTCATAACAAAATTACATTAAGACTGGGATAAGACAATAGAAATAATTACAATTATTATTTCTGCCAAACATTGGAAGTAAGCTGATTAACGTGAACTAAGCCTACTGGCGTTCCCTCTTTAACTACAAAAACACTAGGTATGTGGTGGGTTTCTAGGAATCTTATCAAGTCTGATACTATCATTTCTGGAGCGATCGATAGTGGCGATGGGGTCATATATTCACTGACAGATTCTTGTAAAGAAACTTCTGATTCTAAGGCTCTACGAAGGTCTCCATCTGTAAATATGCCAATATACTGATTTCGCTTATTAACAACACCAACACATCCCAAGCTCTTAGAATTCATCTCGATGATAGCTTCTTTAATAGACGAATCTAAACCAGTTAAGGGAATCTGCTCTCCTTGATACATAAAGTCTTGTACGGGTAACAGAAGCGTTCCTAAGTTACCCCCTGGATGGAATTTTTTGAAGTCATTAGCAGTAAAGTTCCGCAATGACATCACGGCTACCACTAGCGCATCTCCAACAACTAGTTGACAGGTTGTGGAAGTAGTAGGTGCAAGACCATTAATGCAAGCTTCTGGAAGATTCGGTATTTGCAAGACAACATCCGATAATTGACCCAGAGGACTAGAAGGATTTTTCGTAATCAATATAATGGGTATTTTTTCTTGTTGTGCATATCTGACAGTTTCTACAAGTTCTGATGTCTTTCCTGAAGCAGAAAGAACTAAAAGTACATCTCTGCTTTCAAGTAAACCCAAAGCACCATGACTAGCTTCTGTGGGGTGCATAAATACTGAAGGAGTACCTGTAGATGTGAATGAAGATGCAATCTTATTGCCAATATCTCCACTTTTACCCACTCCAGAAATTATGAGTTTACCCTTACAGTCTCGGATTATCTCAACTGCTTTAGACCATGATTCATCTATGGTTTGACTTAATTTAATTAAGGCATCAGTTTCTTGCTCTACTACTGTTTTCAAAGATAATATTACTTCGTCAGTTTTCAACATAATATTGCTTTCCCATTAAATATTGGTTTCTGTTTAATCAATCAAACTGATTTAGGTTACAGTTTTTCTTACTCAGTTTTGAGAGCAGACCATACTACTTTTAGGTAAAGTTTTTTTTGGAGTGCTGCCAGCATAATTATAATTAATATTTGGCATAACCACAACTAAATGTCAGAAATAAAGCGGAGCAAAAATTGCTGAAAATAATCTCTCAAACTCTAAGATAAAATTATCAATAGAGTTGAGTTTTTTAGAAAAACCGAATAGTTAGCAAACAAGCTAATACGGTTCATTTATATGAAGATTAACCCCCACACCCATATCTGGCTATATATCGTGCTTGATTAAAAACCCAAGCCAAAACTATAAAAAAATAAGTCAATATATCCCCCATAACAACGCATAAATTTCTTTTGTAGTTTTCTTGATTTGAATTTTGTAATTCTCTGGTAAATGAAACTCTATAAAGTTAGAATGTTTCCAATTTGCCAAACCACAGCAATAATTAACTTTGGGCGGATATATACACAACTTTTTTTGGTGTTTATTGTCAACAAAATTGATTAAATCGCAGATTCCCGATCTAACTCCAATGAAACAATCTACACTTTCTACATACTTAACAAAGTCTATTATATTAAGATCTAATTCCGCAACATTATGATGATTATTACAATGTTTAGCTATACTTTGGACTAAATCATCTGTTTCTTTACAAGATTCTTTATTACTCTTGAGTACCCGAACCTTAAAACCAGCAGCTATTAAGCAATCAATTATGCTTACCCAAAGATAATTCATTTCCGAAAGATTGTAATAATAACCTAATGAATTGGCTATTGGTGCAATTACCGCTATTTTTTCATCTTTAGTTTCTTCACTAGATAATGAAGCAATATTATTTTTTATTATCTGACTAAAACTATAATGGATACTTTGGGGAGGACAAAGACTATTGTGACTCTCATGATATTTTCTTAAGTAATAATCTACTACATTTAGTCTCCTAAAATTTAGGAAATTTCCCCACCAGACACCATCTTTTGTTGATACTTTTAATCTATCTTTTCCTCCCTGACTTAAATATGTAATACTACCTGGTAATACAGGTCTAATCTCTTGGTAAGGACAATAGCGACTAGTGATATCTTGTCTTACTAGATAGATTATTGAGCTAATCCAATCTCCTTTAACCAAATTAATAGTGTCCTGATTTTCAAAGCAAGTAATTAAAATGACTTTTTTTGCAGAAAGACTACATAATTCAAATAAAGAATACAGATACAATATAGTATCCCCTATATTAGTTGAATTTAAAACTACAATAAACAGATTATTAAAATCAATTTGGTTTGAATAATTTAATCTACTGAGAATTAATTGTTTATAGTAAATATCACTTGTTGATATATATTCATTAAGCTGATCAATAAATGAAAAATGCTCCAGGGGAATATTATATCTACCATTATAAATTTGAATTAAAATTTCTCGCTTAAGTAAGCTATTCAAGCTGACGTTTTCTAAAAACTGAAACACTCGATTAATATCAAGCCTATTTTGACTTATACCAGTTAAATATTTCTGTATAACTAATATTGCTCGGTATTCTATGCCAAAAATAGGTAAAGCATCCTCACCTTGAGAATTATTGTATGTTATGTCATATTTTTCTAAAACATATTCAAATAATTGAGAACCTTTATATTTAATATTGTTTAGTAGTAATTGAAAGTCCTCTGTTTTAAATTCAGTTAAATTATGTGATAATAAAATTCTGAGTTTTTCAGTAGCAGTGTCAAATTCAAATTCAGCCAGCATTAAGATTTTTTTAAGTCTCAAACTAATATTTTCTTCGATTGCTAAGGCTTGTTCTAGACATTCTATTGACAACAAAGTATTTCCTAAAAATTCATTAATTTCAGCATACAGCACCATACATTGATACTTTTTATCTGGTAGAGAAATATCAATAGCAGATATAATCTCATAAGCTTGAGAAAACCCACCCGAAATAATTAAGTTATTAACTCTATAGCTAAGTAATTCATCAGATAAATAAGTATATTTATCATTAATTAAAGTAATATATTTTTGCAATTTATACTTTTTGCAAATTTGGTAAAAAAGGGTAATAAAAAAAATCGTTATTTCTTCATTAATCTGAATGTATTTGCCTATTAAATTCTCTGTATCATGATAATATACTGATTTTAGTATTTGTAGCTGTTTTTGTAGAGCAGATTTTAGTATTTGAAGGTTGGTTGAAGAGCTTAAAACTCTATCATAATAATGTATTGCTTTTTGATATTCTCCTTTAAAGCGAGCAACATCTCCTTGTAGGACAATTACAGCATCTCTAAAATTACCATCATTTTCGATATTTGCTTTTATCGTATTTTCAAGATGTTGCTCTGCACCTTTAATCTCGTTCTCTTTCAATAATAAGCTAGCCATTCTCAGGTTAGCCCAAGGATAATTAGGATTATATTTGAGAGCTTGTGTCAGTGTTTGTTTGGCTTTATCTAAATCACCTTGCTCAATTTGTAGTTCTGCTAATTTTACAAGCTCAACATGAAACATCGATTTCAATAATCTGTAGTTTTATTTGATTATATGAACAAACGATTGAACATAACTACTAAATTTGGCTGTGAGCTCTTGTAGAATTTCAGTACATTTCGCTTCTTCTGCGTCAAAATCAACTTTATCCGCAAATTTTCTCCAAGAACCAATACTTTTCTGGTGAGGTTCAGGGAATTCAGTTTTTTCAATTATTTCGGGTTCTATCAACCCTTTTTGTAATAAGATATCTGTTAATAGGGTTGAGCCTTGTTTTGCTAATTCTTCGTATTCAATTACTGCATCCGAAAATTCTCTGGCAAACAATTCAGCAGTCTTATTAATTACATAAACTTTTGAGTAAAAGGAGAAATCTTGTTTGAGTGAAATATCAAATATTTTTAACAACCCTGAAAAAGTATCTACAACTTCCCAATCACCGCTAGACAATTCTAAAGGATTACCCAACATAGGAAAAGGCGCATCAAAAGGAAAAGTATCGAAAGAGCGATTGAAGTGGTTTACGATGCTAGAAAATACATCCCGAGGGTTTCTTAAGATGGAAATAATAGTAGCGTTTTTATAATATAGTCTGAAGTAATCTAAAATAAAGGAAATACGATTGAACTGAAGTACAGGAATTTTATCTTTTGAAGTTTGTTCGATAATGAAGTTTACATAATCAAATAAAGGTAAGGTACTGGCAAAGTCGTACCGTAAAGAGCTAGCTACTTCAAATCTTTCAAGATATCTCATTCTAAGAGATTTATAATCAATAAACTGAAATTCATGAAAATAACCTAAGTCTAGTTCATGACCAAGTTTACTTTGGTTATATACATCAAACTTATCAATTGCCTCAAAAATAAGGGGATGTAATGGTTCATAGTAAGGTGTACAATGTTTATTAATACTCCTAAACAAAGAAAAAGTATATGTAGTACCTGTACGAAACCATCCAGAAACAATTATTGGGTTGTTCTCATACTGACTAGCTTCTTGAGGTTCAAAAACATTTAGTCTTTCGGAAATGTCAGTAATATTTAAAGAATTTTCTCGGGAAAAGTAACTTATTCTAATACTATTCCAAATATAATGATTGTCTTTCTTGTGTTTACCATATACTTTGCCTAAGTTTAACATATAGTTAAGAGCATCATTGCCATAACCTAACTTAGCAATACCTTTAAGAAAAATATGATCTGATTGTTTGTTATGATTGACCAAGAAATTTTGTCTTAAATGCTTATAAATTTCGTGCTTTGGATAATCTAAATGTTGTAATATACTACTCTGAGTGTAACGAATCCAAGGTTGATTAATAGATTTATTCTCAATAGCCTCTTCGTATATCTTTAGAGCAGATTCTAAATTTCCCTCAATGATTTCGCAACGGGCCAGATAATGTTTGCAGAGTGGTGGATGATATTGTTTTAACAACTTCTTCGCTTCTGTTGTATCACCCAGTTTCATCAACAATTCTGAGTAGAATAGTACGGTTTTGTCTAGAACTGCATTTTTATCAAGACAATATTTGAATAAATCTTTGGCTTCATCATAATCTCCTTTGTTAATTAGTATTTCTAACTTATCTCTTAAAGTAATAGAATTGGTAGGTTCTATCAATAATACTTTGTTCACAGAATCTAAGGCTTTATCATATTGCGTCAATTGAAAATAAGCACGATATCTTTCTGTTTCTAGAGATGGAGGAAGTTTACGATGTTTAATTTGTAATTCTACTACCTTTAATAAAGCATCTTGAACATTTCCTTCTAATCTGATGATAGCAATAACAAAAGATTGTAATTCTAAAGACTCAGGAAAAACTTTTAAACCTTTTTGGGTAATTGTTTTGCAAGTTTCAAGCTCGTTAGCGATTAAGGCAGATCTAGCGCCGTCTATATAGACCCTTATCTCTTGAGGATATTCTTCTATTAACTCTTTAAAAATTGCAATAGCTTTGTAATAAGCTCGATTTTTATTAAATAGATCCCAGGCTTTTGCTAATTGGGTTTCCAGATTTTTTTCCATGCTTTTTTCACTACTTAATTATCAAATTTGCTCAAAAAATCAAACCATCAAAAATTCAATTATCCATAAACAATAAATTCAAGTTTATCGGAATAACTAATATCTTTTGCTGAAGCAATGTGTGGAGGTAGATGTACTGTGCTACCAGATCTTTTTCTTAATAACTCGTCAGCTTGTTTGGTTATTGGTAAAGAAGGATCTATCAAACCAATTACAGGGGAAAAATCTTCTAGAAGTGAAAAATAGTCGAAAGTAACGTTATTTTCAATTAGAGTTGGTACTTGCAACCAAGCCATTAGATCGCACCAACCACTATTGGGAGCTAGCATCAATTTACAGCTACGTAAATAACCAAGTTCTTTCTGTAGGAGTTTATTAACTGGAATATTATCGCTTGTCTTCTCATAACCATCAGGCTGATATGTACCATTAGGATGACCATATACAATGATGGGTAAGTTGTAGTATTCAGATAGTTCTTTACAATATTTTAGAGACAGTTCTACATCAGAGTTTCTCTGAACTGGCTCATATTTTTTTTGTACAATATTTCTTAATTGTACTCCTATGTGTTCCCCTACAGTATAGCTTGGATTCTCAAAGTAATGAGGTTTATAGCTTGTAGGAATAGAATATCTTACATATCTATCAAATGAAGTCCACTCGTTAGTAGCATTAACTGAATTAGTGCAAGACATAAGTTTTTGATCCCAGATAGTCAGAGGACGGTCTTTATTTTCTAATAAAAAAGGACTAAATAGAGCGCGTAATTCTCCTTCTAAATTTTTAGCAATCGTCAGAGCCTGAATATCTGCTGCGAAAGTATTGGTAGGAGCTAAATTAGAGTCCACGTGACCTCCCCTGTTGATAGGGTTTTGAGGAGGGATATAGTAGCCAAAACCTAAACTAATCACGCCATAAGGGACATACTTGTTAAGAATAGCTTTAAGAGCTTTAAAAAAAGATTCATCGTAAATTGCTGTTCCTGGTGGATAAAAATCTGGTCGTTTGGCTAGTATTTTCCAACCTTTTTGTAGCCAATTTTCAACACTACCTAGAAAATGCCTAATTTCAAATCCCATTTCTCCCAAGAAAGGCGGTAATATCTTTTGCTCGCGATGGTAATTGTTACTAGGACGATATCCTTGATTTATGAGTTCTTCTATATTCTGGTTACTGTGGTTAGAATAGTTTTTGACTATAGCTCTTGCTAAATCAAAATGTCCAGATTTATACTGGATTTCTCGTATTTGATGATAAGCCCAAAAGCTATCGGGAAACACTTTCAATTCTTCGATAAATTGGGGTGTTGCATCCATTGGTTTCCCCAATTTCACTAAACACTGACCTAAATGATGACGACACCAAGAACACTCTTGACCCTCAAGGTATGCTGAATAGTATTTTGCTGCTTTATCATAGGCTTTAATTCTAAATGCAGAATCGGCAGCAAAACGAAGGTCTTGAGGCAGGATACTTTCTCTGTTTTGCTCCGCTTTTGCTATGGTGTTTAATACACCCAAATAATCCTGTGCTTCAAATTGGCTTTGAATACTTTTTTCTACTTCGGATTCATGTAGATTATTTTCGGATGTTACTTGAGGTTGATTGTTAGCTGTTACGGACTTTTCTGGTTCTTTATGCTCTTCTAATTCAAGCATTTTCTGCATCATTAATTCCGCAGAAACAACATCTTTTAATTCAATACTAATTTTAGTTAGGTAAGAATAAATTTCAATATCATCTGGATTTACTTTTAAAGCTTTTTCAAAAACCGACTTTGCTTCTGACAGTTTTTTCTCATTTAAAAGCTTAATTCCTTCTTGTTTATAGTTTAATTCCTCATTATTTATTATTTCTTGATTGCGAGCATTATTGACTTGAGGTTGGTCATTTTTTAAAAAATTAATCGAATGGATGGTAGAATTGATTTTTAAACTTTCAGGATATACTTTCTGAGCTAATTCACACAGAGATTTAGCATCGTCTAACTTATTTGTCGCAACTAGATTAGTGATGGTTTTAACATATACCCACTCTGGCTGATACTGATTAAAACTAATGGCTTTTTGATAATATTCAATACTTTCAACAAGTTTATGAGCTACATCTAGAGCTACCGCGATAGAACGGCAAATAGTATCTGAGTCAGAGTGTATTGTTTCTGCTTTAGCTTTTAGTTCTAATCCTTTGCTTACTTTTCCAGTTTGAGCCAACAAAATAATAGCATTACTATAGATCCAATCTGGCTGATTTTCATCAAGTTCAATAGCTTTTAAATAAAAGGAAATCGCTTCTTCTAATTTTCCTTCCTTATGTTTGGTAACTGCTTCGGTGTGTAAGTAGTCGATTTTTTCTGCAATAGTTCCTTGATTAGTTTCAGGCATCTTTGGTACAATAGTTGGGTTAACTTAGAATTAAAATTTAACGTTATTTCTGTAAGAATTCTTAGATTCTTTTTAGCGGGTTATTATTAATAGTTTCATCTATCTAACCTGCGAGGGCGTTTATATTATTACCTAATTAAAGAACCACAAAGTTTTAGCCCGATAAAACCTTATGAATCTTAGATTTAATACTTCAGTCTCACTAGTTTATCAATCAAGTTCATCCCTATCAACCTCAACAGAAGTTCTCGCAACAAACAAGCCATACTCCAAACTTTGTCTGGGTTTCTCTTCTCTTATTATTCCACAATATAAAGAAGAAATAAAAATTAGGTAATAAAAACAATAGAACGTTAATAATATAGCAGACTAAAAATAATATTGGGGAAATTATTTCTTGCTGTTCAAAATAACAGTAAAATTACTTAGGTAATAATATCATGTCAACTTGTTGTAGTTTTTAAAGTTTTGGTGAATTTACTACACAAGCTTCATATTTACTCTGTAAAATTTAGAGCTTTGCCTCTAACTTCTGTATTAAATTTCCCTCTTTCATAAGCAATTTGACCACCTAGAATAGTGATTTGTGTCCATCCTGTTAAGTTCCAACCTTCAAAGGGACTCCAGCCACACTTAGTTTTAAGTTGTTCTCGTAGCACAGGATGATAATTATTAAGATCGACTAGGATTAAGTCTGCATCATAACCTACTGCGATCGCCCCTTTATTAGGAATACCATAGGCTTTTGCTACAGCCGTGGACATCCAGTTACTTACTTGAGCAACAGTACACCTTCCGGACTTGGCTTGAGTTAGCATTAGTGCCAAAGAAGTTTCTACCCCTGGCATTCCTGAAGGGCTTTTAGGATAAGGTTGGGCTTTTTCTTCTAGGGTATGGGGTGCGTGATCTGTAGCAATAAAGTCAATTACCCCATCTAATAGAGCTTGCCAGAGAATTTCATTATTTTCAGGCGATCGCAATGGCGGATTCATTTGGGCAAGAGTGCCAATTTTGTTGTAAGATTCAGTATTGAGTAACAAATGTTGTGGTGTGACTTCTACTGTTACCCAACTTGGTTTATCCTGACGTAACAATTCTGCTTCTATCCCTGTCGAAAGATGGAGAATATGTAGGCGACGTTGATACTTTTTAGAAAGTTTTAACGCTAACTTCGTCGCATTCAGAGCAGCTTGTTCATCTTGAATCTGAGAATGAATTGCAGGATCGCTAATACCAGCAAATTGTCGGCGACGCTCTATAATACGTCCTTGATCTTCTGCGTGAACTGCAATTAAACGTTTTCCTTTAGCAAAAATTGGTTCTATTTCTGCTTCTGTACTGACCAATAAAGCACCATGAGACGAACCCATAAAAATTTTAATGCCACAAGCCGGCTTTGCGGAGCGCAAATCTTCTAAGTTTTCTGCCGTTGCCCCAATAAAAAAGCCATAATTAACTAAGCACTTGCTAGCTGCTCGTTGCAGCTTGTCATCTAAAGCAGCCTGGGTAGTGGTTAACGGCTTAGTATTAGGCATTTCCAAAAAAGAAGTAACTCCACCACTGACACAAGCTAGACTAGCAGTAAATAAATCTTCTTTATGTTCTAATCCTGGTTCACGGAAATGAACTTGAGGATCTATAACGCCAGGTAACAAAGTCAATCCAGTCGCGTCAATGATTTTATCAGTTTCCCTAGGAACAATCTCAGAAGCAATTTGGGTAATTTTATCCCCTTCAATTCGCACATCTCCTAATGATAAATTGCCATCAGGTAAAAGAATCTGAGCTTGCTTAATTAACAATGTAGTAGTGGAGGACATTTGCTTATGACCGAAATGGAAAAAAATTCAGTATTAGAAACTGTAAAAACTTCTAACGAAGAAAATCCAGTTGTAGAAATTGTCAAAACTTTAGCAACGGCTTTTGTTTTAGCAATTGGAATTAGAACCTTAGTAGCAGAAGCTCGCTATATTCCTTCTTCATCTATGGAGCCTACTCTAGAAATTAACGACCGCCTAATTATTGAAAAAATTAGTTATCGTTTTAAAGCTCCCCAAAGAGGAGATGTAGTAGTTTTTTCTCCTACGGATAAACTGAGAGAGCAGAACTTTAAAGATGCCTTTATTAAAAGAGTCATTGGTCTTCCTGGGGAAACAGTAGAAGTTAAGGGGGGAACTGTATATGTTAATGGTAAGGCTTTAAGAGAAAAATATATCGACGAAGCTCCAGAATACACCTATGGTCCTGAGACTGTTCCTCCAGATCAATATCTAGTACTAGGGGACAACCGCAATAATAGCTATGATTCTCATTACTGGGGTTTTGTACCTCGTGAAAACTTGATTGGGCGAGCCATTGTCCGTTTTTGGCCAATTGACCGTTTAGGCTCTCTCGACGAAACCCCCGTGTATCAGAAGAATTAGCTTCTTCTGGCTCACCATTAGTTTATAAAAAAAGACGTTCAAGTGAACGTCTTAATTATAAAGTTTATCTTGGCGAGCGAGAAGACCCACGGCTATGCCGTAGGGATGAAAACGAGCGCGACAGTCTCATAAAAGGAATCAAAATTCGGATTTTTTCGACTCTCTCATGGTTTCAGGTTTACATTTTAGACTTAAAATCTTCATGTTCTCAGAGGTTTTGAAGCGTTTTACAATAGTGTTAGTTTGAATCCTCTCGGTGGGAGTCCCTTTTGGGCGGTTGTGAATGACTCAATTGAGTTGAACCCTAGAACCGAAAAGCTTGCATAAGAAGCAAAAAGTTGGGTAACGAAAACCACGTAAAACATAGTGCAGTAACCGATAACACGGTGATTGAAACAAAGAAAAGTTTTTGGGAGTAATCCCCATACCGTCCGGCGGACGGAAATGGTCGGTGAAAGCCCGTATCACGCTTGGAGAGTGAGCCATAAGCGATGCACCTAGTTAAACACGTAATCTACTAGCAAGCTCGGTTCAGACATAATCGTGTAAGACCTTAGTAGGGGCAACCCAAAAGGGCAGTGATTAGCTCAAGAATCCCCCAGCTATGCTGGCGGGAGCGTCAACGAAACATACTACTTACAGAACTGTCTTCGTGAATTCGCCAAATAGCTTCTCCTAATAAATTAGCTACGGATAATACAGTAAGTTGGGAGAATTGCTTGGATGGGGGAAGCGGAATTGTGTTGGTGACAATCACCTCCTCAAACATTCCACTAGACAAACGGGATACAGCAGGTTCAGAAAATACTGCGTGAGTAGCACAAGCATAAATTTGTCTAGCTCCCTCTTCCCTGAGTAGTCTAGCTCCTTCTAAGAGAGTTCCCGCCGTATCAATCATGTCATCTACTAATACCGCAGTTTTTCCTTTGACATCACCAATAACGTTCATCACTTCTGCAACATTATGAGCCTGGCGACGTTTATCAATAATGGCTAGAGGCGCATCATTTAACTTTTTGGCAAAAGCTCTAGCTCTAGCAACCCCACCAGTATCAGGGGAAACAACCACTAAATCAGAGAGGTTCTTACTTGCTAAATAATCTAGGATGACAGGAGAACCATAGACATGATCCAAAGGAATATCAAAGTAACCTTGAATCTGTGCGGAGTGTAAATCCATGGCTAAAACTCTGTTAGCTCCTGCTTGTACAATTAAGTTGGCGACTAATTTTGCTGTGATGGATTCTCTTCCTGCTGTTTTGCGATCCGCTCTAGCATAACCATAGTAGGGAATAACCGCAGTGATTTGTCTGGCTGAAGCCCTACGACAAGCATCAATGAGAATCATTAATTCCATCAGGTTATCATTGACAGGACGACAACAGGGTTGAAGTAAATATACATCAGCCCCACGAATCGACTCTTGTATTTGAACGTATAGTTCTCCATCAGCAAACCGTTTGCGGATCATCGGACCTAAATCCATTCCCAAGTAGCGGGCTACTTCTTTAGATAGACCGATATTCGCAGAACCAGCAAACAAACGAAGTCTATTCGAGTCTGATAACAGGGTTGATTGTGATACAGACTGAAGCGGTAATATTGTAGTATGATTCACGACAGGACTTTAATTCACTTCAGGGCAATATTATCATTTTGAGCTTAGTTTTACTGGTAGCCTAATAGATTGCTTTCCAGTACTAGATATAGACTCGCAGTTTCAAGAGGGCGAGTTTGAGTTTAAACTAATCTTCTACATTCTAATTTTTTGGGGCTGATTTTCCCTAGACTTAATCATCTTATATTGTAAATTATGAGCTAATAATAGCATCAGTAGATATTCCTAAATAGGTCTTATTTAGTAGCTTAAATACTACTATAGTGTTGCTCATCAACAAGATTCACGGTAAAAATAACCCAAATTGAGAACTAAAACATTAAAGTATTTATCTTAGGGGGAGAACTTAAAATTCTTGATAATTTAGTTTGATCCCCTCTATACACCAAATACCAAAATCGAGCATTATAAAGCTTGGATAATATTTGTAGACAAATTAATCTACAGTAATTGTAAGAACCCAAAATAAGAAATGCAAAAATCACTAAGTTAATGACTTACCAAAAACAAGCGCCAAAGTTATTCACTTTGACAGGTAAGTCAAGTTAAAGTCCTATTGGACTAAGTTATTGGCAAGTGTTTAAGTTCTTACCTTGGGGTACGTGGCAAGCTCCAGGCTCTAAAAGTCTAGGACTAAAGGTAATTTTGACGTTAGAAGACCAGATAAAACCGTAGCTTCTGTGTCAAGAAATCCTATTATCCCTGTTCATCGCAAAGATGGATATAATTATTCATTTATTGAATTATGAGAAACTTTGAACCAAAAAAGTGTAGGAATAGTTTATTGATCGCTGGGACAGACACAGATGTAGGGAAAACCTTTGTAACTGTTTCTTTAGTATCTTATTGGCAAAAATATCAATCCAATCTTAGTTTAGGCTTACTAAAATTGATGCAGACAGGGAGAGGCGATAGCGAATTGTATCAGCAGTTATTTGATCATCTTGATTCTGTGGAGATACTAACTCCTTTGACTTTTGATGCGCCCCTCGCTCCACCCATCGCTGCGGAATTAGCAGGAGAGGATATTGATTTAGCAATAGTCTGGAACTCCCTTACTACTTTAGAGCAAAAACAAGATTTTGTATTGATAGAAGCCTTGGGGGGTTTGGGTTCTCCTGTAACTAATGAGCTAGTAGTAGGGAATCTAGCTGCTGAGTGGCGTTTACCCACGGTTTTAGTTGTACCAATCAAGCTAGGCGCGATCGCCCAAGCTGTAGCTAATGTAGCCCTAGCACGCAGTCTTAATATCGATCTGAGGGGAATTATTCTGAGTTGTACTTCTGAAAAAGATGCCACAGAACTAGAGCAACTAGCTCCTATTAATTTAATTCAATCTCTAACTCAAACCCCGATTTTAGGAGTTTTGCCCCATATTAAGGATTTAAAGGAACAAGATAAACTAGCTGTGCTTGTCTCTAACTGGGATTTGGAATTAATTTTGCCCTAAATCAGGATTGGTGATTGGTGATTGGTGATTGATGACAAGCCAATTACTCACTACTTATTCCCCATTCCCTATTCCCTATTCCCCATTCTCCATTCCCTATTCCTCAGTCCCCTAGTCCCCCGACTCTCCCCATTCCCCATTACCCTAGTCCCCCGACTCTCCCCAGTCCCCTAGTCCCCCAGTATCCCAGTCCCCCAGTCCCCATTCCCCAGTCCCCATTCCCTACTTGCTACAACATCAAGCAATACTCCCTCTTTTCCTGGCTTCTTTATAAGAAGTACCCACATTTTTAAGTCCAACACGAACTAATTGTTGTTCAAGAAGGGCAAAAAAACGAGCGCGATCGCTACCCCTAACTACTGCTTGATTGTGGGATTCTGCTAAGGCAACAGGATAACCATATCCTTTATGTACCTGTGCCAACATAATACTGAGAGATTGGTTAAATAGTTGGGAATCTTCTGCTAGCCATTGAGGAACTTCAATACGAGCTATTTCTGAACCAACGTTGACGTAACAAAAATAGACCTTTTGTGATTCTTCGTAGAGTTCTAGAATCCTTAAATTACTTCTATATAAAGGACTTCTTTGACCAGGTTGCAAACAATGACTCCAAAAAGTAGCATCTCTTAGAGGACTTACTGTCTGACAAGGATACTTATCTGTCAAGTGACCACAGTGAATAACACAATTAGGATGGTCATAGGGACAAGTCTGTAGGCGCAAAAAATTAATTCCTTCTGTACTGCGAGAAGCACTTATATAACCCATCAAAGGGATTTTGGTGGCTCTTAACTGTTCCCAAGCTGCCAAAATAGAAGGTAAGATTTGCTCTCTAGCTTCTAGGGGTAAACCATCTAAAAACCAGTAGATTAAAGAGCCATCCACCATCGCTAAATTAGGAACATCTTGATGATTTCCTGGGGGTAAAACCCATTGACAAGCCATATCTGCTAATATTTGGGCTTCTGAGACAGTGCGTCGATAACCCATCCATTCTTCGAGGCGAATTCCCCATTGTTTAGACACATAGAGGTCTTGTTCTTGATAAAAAACTTCGGGCAAACTATCTAGCAGAGGATGTAAACTTTGACCATAATGTAACATCACTCTTCCTATGTTAATGAGATAGCAATAGGCTATTTCATGATGAGAAGGAGAAATTTGTGAACCATCAGTAGCAAAAACACTGTGCTTGTAGGCTACTGAAGGAATATTAATACAACTGTCGAGAGGTTCTACTGGGGTAGCTGCTGCAAAAATCAGGCGATCGCGCCAAGTTTCTAATTTATCTATTAATATTTCTTGCTGAGTTATCCCTTGCTGTTGAAGAATCTGTGCTTTTTCAATTCTTTGACGAGATGCTAAAGCTTCTTTTCGTAAATGTTGGCTAATAGCGGGAATGTGTCCTGCTATTTTGGTAAAATCAAGCATTTGTTCCTTGATAATTGTTCATAAACTACAATAATAAAAGCCTAGAGAAACAAGACAAATTTTAGATATCCAGTAGGAGTACCTTCGTCGTGGATTCCCGATACAACGCAACAGAAATAGAGCAAAAATGGCAAGAAACCTGGGCAACATCAGGTATAGACCAAACACCAGAAGAAACAGACAAGCCCAAGTTCTATGCTTTATCAATGTTCCCCTATCCGTCGGGAAATCTACACATGGGTCATGTCCGTAACTATGTAATTACCGATGTGATTGCTCGTCTCAAGAGAATGCAAGGCTATCGAGTATTACATCCTATGGGTTGGGATGCTTTTGGGCTTCCAGCAGAAAATGCAGCCATAGAAAGGGGGATACCTCCTGCTAAATGGACTTATGAAAATGTGGCGCAAATGCGATCGCAACTACAAGAGTTAGGATTATCCTTAGACTGGGATAGAGAAGTTACTACTTGTTCTGCTGATTACTATAAATGGACACAGTGGTTATTTTTACAATTTTTCCAAGCAGGGTTAGCCTATCAGAAAGAAGCAGCCGTTAATTGGGATCCTGTAGATCAGACAGTACTCGCCAATGAGCAAGTTGACAGTGAGGGATATTCTTGGCGTAGTGGCGCAAAAGTAGAAAGGAAATTACTGAAGCAGTGGTTTTTAAAAATTACTGACTATGCAGAACAGTTACTACAAGATTTAGATAAACTGTCAGGATGGCCAGATCGGGTAAAAACGATGCAAGCCAACTGGATAGGTAAATCTGTAGGAGCTTATTTAGAATTTCCTATTGTAGGGAAGGAAGAGAAGATCGGAGTCTTTACCACTCGTCCTGATACTGTATATGGGGTGAGTTATGTGGTACTTGCTCCCGAACACCCTTTAACCCCTAAAGTTACTACTCCTGAACAAAAAACAGCAGTAGAAGCTTTTATCAAAGAAGTAGCTAGTGAGAGCGAAATCGAAAGAACCGCAGAGGATAAACCCAAAAGAGGCATTAAAACTGGGGGAATGGCTCTTAATCCCTTTAATGCCGAGGAAATACCCATCTTAATTGCGGACTATGTACTTTATGAATATGGTACAGGAGCAGTCATGGGTGTACCAGCCCACGACACTAGGGATTTTAAATTTGCTAAGGAAAATAATTTACCCATCAAAGTAGTAGTTGTCCCTGAAAACTCTGATGAAACAAAACCAGAATTAGACAATGCCTACACTGACCCTGGTATTATGGTTAACTCTGGTCAATTTGATGGGACACCTTCAGAAGAAGGTAAAACAAAAATTATTCAGTATGCAGAAGACAAGGGTTATGGTAAAGCTAGAATTCAATATCGTCTTAGAGATTGGTTAATTTCCCGTCAGAGATATTGGGGTTGTCCCATACCTGTTATTCACTGTCCGAGTTGTGGACAAGTCCCTGTACCAGAAGCAGACTTGCCCATAAAATTACCAGAACAAGTAGAATTTAGTGGCAAAGGTGCTTCTCCTCTTGCGAAATTAGAAGAATGGGTAAATGTTCCTTGTCCTAGTTGTGGTGAACCTGCAAAAAGGGAAACTGATACGATGGATACCTTTATTGATTCTTCTTGGTATTTCTTGCGTTATACCGATGCTAAAAATCCTGACATTGTTTTTGATAAGAGTAAAGTTAATGACTGGATGAGCGTCGATCAATATGTGGGAGGTATCGAACACGCTATTTTACATTTACTCTATTCTCGTTTCTTCACTAAAGTATTACGAGACAGAGGCTTACTCAATTTTGATGAACCTTTCCAACGCTTATTAACTCAAGGAATGGTGCAGGGTTTAACTTATCAAAATCCTACTACTAATAAATATGTTCCTTCCGCAGATGTAAATCCTGATGACCCCAAAGATCCAGAAACAGGAGAAGCTTTGGATGTGTTCTATCTTAAGATGTCCAAATCTAAATACAATGGTGTCGATCCAAAAGCCGTAATTCAGAAATATGGTGCGGATACGGCGCGGATGTTCATTCTCTTTAAAGCACCTCCCGAAAAAGATTTAGAATGGGATGATGCTGATGTGGAGGGACAATTCCGCTTTTTAAACCGAGTCTGGACACAAGTTACAGAATGCGATAGTTCTCAAGTTGCTTCTGATAAATCTGAAAAGTTAAGTAAAACAGAGAAAGACTTACGTAGAGCTATCCACACAGCAATTAAAGAAATATCTGAAGATTTAGACGGAGATTATCAATTTAATACCGCCGTAGCAGAGTTAATGAAGCTCAGTAATGCTATTAAAGATGCTAAATGTGTTGATTCTCCTATATATCAAGAAGGAATTGAAACTTTAGTGCTGTTGCTTGCACCTTTCGCACCTCATATTGGGGAAGAATTATGGCGACATTTGGGTAAAACTGATTCTGTACATCAACAAAGTTTTCCTGTAGTCGATCCTGATGCTTTAGTGGTTGATGAGATTACTTTAGTAATTCAGATTATGGGCAAAACTCGTGGCACAATTCAAGCACCTGCTAATGCAGATAAAGCAACCTTAGAAAAACTAGCAACAGAATCTGATATTGCTCAACGCCATCTTGAAGGGAAGGAAATTAGGAAAGTAATTGTTGTTCCCAATAAACTGGTTAATTTTGTAATTGCCAAATAAATAGTAGGGTGGGCATTGCCCACCCTACTCTATCGGGTTATATTTAACTACTACTGCGAGCAATAGGAATAACTCTTCCTTCTACTCTGTCACGATAGGGTTGAACAGCCTCACTATAATCAATAGGTAAGACTGCTACTACATTGTCATGGGGACGAGGAATAATCACCCAAGATTCCAAAGTTGCGCCTTCTGCTTTTTTAACTGCTTCAATTCCAGCATCCATAGCAGTTTTAACTTCAGAAACATCACCACGAATATTAATATTGAAGCGTGCGCTACCAACTCTGATATAACCAACAAGGGTAACTCGCCCTGCTTTTACCATTGCATCTGCTGCTGCGAGTATGCCTGGAAAGCCTTTTGTTTCAATAGATCCAACCGCAGGTTGCGCTGGCATAGAATATCTCCTTTAGCTCAATTATAAATTAGTGACATACTCCACACTCTTCCGCAAGAGGTAAGAGGTGGTTTCTCCCACGGCATAGAATTTAATCGCTAGCAATGCTAGTCGCCGATTCAAGCATTTTATACTGACACGATGTCCAACGCCAGTTTTTGCAGACAGTTTAAAGTTAAATAAATTTAAGACTAAGCTTAAGATTACAGTTTATGACCCTTAATTTTAGCTTTTCTTACCGCTTTTGAATATAGGGATGTCAACGAAACTGCTGGACTTTTTCTGTATATTCAAGGGGTAAGACTGCTACTACATTATCAGGGGGATTTGGTACAGTATAGTGGGTCATCACTTTACCACCAAAGGTGTTTTCTGCTGCCATTTTACCAGCTTCCATAGCGGGTTGCACTTCAGATATACCACCACGAATCACTACGATAAAGTTGCCTCTTTCTGCTTTATCAAAATGAACTATAGTGACTCTACCACCTTTGACCATCGCATCAGCAGCAGCCAAGACGGCGGGAAATCCTAAAGTTTCAATTACTCCCACTGCTTCTTGTTGAGCCATAATATTTCTCCTAGTAAATTGGGAAAAGTTTGGCAAATTTAGATTTAAGTTTTTAATCATTAAGTAAACTCAAACTAATCGCCCATCGCGCCATTTAGCGGGAAATTTTCTTATCGACAATACTGTACTATATTTTGATCGAACTTGGTTCAGTATTAGAAGCAATAATGCGATCGCAACCTGATTTCGGTTTTGCCCATTGATAACGGTATTCTAAGGGATTTCCCCAACATAAACCCAGATAAATTTCGGTACAAGCTGCGTCAATTTCTGCCCATTCTGTTTGATTAATCAGTTTATCAACATATTCTGGGCTAATTTGCTGATGATAGCTAGTATTATCGTTATTTTTCTTTTTCCCTGTTCCTGGTGCATTAACTAACCAATATTTCATGGTTGCTGTAGTTTCCCGCCAAAAATCAATGACGGAGTTTTTTGCTTGGACTAAAGTTTCTTTATCTCCATCTATAGGTATTAGCTGGTTATAAACTTCTGGATAACAAATGACTTGGTTCTGAAAACTACACTCACGCCAAATAATACCAGAGACTTGATGCTGTTTTTGATATTGGTGAATTTGACGGCGAAAATCTTGATAAGCAAAAACTTTACTTACCTTCTCCATATCCAGTAATTTGGATACAACAGGATCGTTAATTCTTTCTTCTGATGACAAGACAACGCGTTGACCCTTCCAGTTGGCTTTTAATTCGCGATCGAGTATTTCTATTAATTCTTGGGTTGTGTAGGTCATTCATCTAAAGCAGGACATAGCCGATCAAGCCTCTTTCTCATAATTGTATATTTACTTGCATCCCTTAAGACAATAAACTATATATGCTTTAGATTTTTGTGACTTGCTACCAATTAGGTCAATTAAGGTTTTTGACGTACTAACCCATCCTACCAAAATTCTAACAGTTGAGAGCCTGGTGGATTTATCCCCTGGATGAAAACAAGATCGGTAATTTATTCCCCTGTATCTTTTTGGATTGATTTATCCTGCGAGATGCTGTAGGATATTTTTATGGTAACAACTTCTTTCACTTTAAAACTTCCATTCCTAAAGCTAAATCAGCTGCTTTGCTATTGAGTTTGAACGAGTAACGGGCTTGAATACTGAAGTAGCTAACAGCTTATTAGAGATGCCAAAAAAAGAAAGGAGTAAATATACATCCAAAGACTTTAGGCATATCGAAATAGGCTCAATGTGGATTAATCAAACAATCCGAAATACCTTAGCTGCAACAAAAGTAAAACACTTTAAAAGATTGCCATTAGAAGTAAATAATCAGGGATGGAAGATTGTTAAAACTGGAGAAACTTATTCTATAGGCTTTAGCATTTATCGAGGGAGAAAGAAAAGGATTCCTCTAGCAATACATCAAGCCAGTCACCAAGTCGTCTTAGACAAAATAATTAGCTCTGAAGCGAAGCAAGGTTCTTTGAAGTTATGGAAGTCTAAGAAAGGAATTTGGGACTGCTTGCTTTCAGTGTCGATGGATGTTCCCGATGCTAAAAGAGTTAATCAATGGATTGGTGCAGACAGAGGGCAAAATCATTTGTGTGTTGCCAGTTTACCGGATGGAATGGCTAAGTTCTGGACTTTTGGTAATATTCGCTTCTATCAGACGAAAGTATCAAAAACAAAGAAAGTCATTACAAAAAGCTAAAAAACTAAAAACTTTAAAAAGATTAGAGTCTAAAGAGCGTCGGACTATAACTCATATCAACCACATCATCAGCAAACAGCTAGTTCAATTAGCTGTAGATTATGGTTGCGGAATTCGTTTGGAAGACTTATCTAATATGAGAAAAACTTCTAAGCAGAGGCAGAAAAACAAGTCGGATGCTGCTTTTAACCGAGATTTTTGGTGTTACTTTCAGCTTGAAAATTTCATTTTATATAAAGCACAAATAGCTGGAATACCAGTAGAGAAAGTGCCAGCACCATACAAAGCGCAAAAGTTGCTGTAAATGCGGTTCTATCAATAATAGAAACAAGCATAGTTATAGGTGTAAGAGGTGCAATGCTAAACATCATGCTGATTGGGGAGCAAGCCAAAATATCGGCAAATGGTTGGGCTTAAAATGCGAGAATTGTGCTTGAGAAAGATTTGTCTGTAATGGATATGTCCGTTCAAGAGAGTGGGGCGAATGGGACACCCCTTAACCAGGTAAGGGTTTAAGCAAACGTGGTTTTAACAAGGGGCTGCGTGCGGAATTTACTTCCGCACTTTAAACGCCCCGTCCGTTTGCGATAGACTCAAGAACTGGAATCCCTTGTCATTTATGCAAGGGAGTCTCAAGAAAGCTATTCCTCATCAAGATTGCTAATATCCCTAAAAATATTACCCCCAAAATTCCTGCAATAGGGTTTCCGTCTATTCCTGTCACCCAATCTGGTGCTTTTCCTGTATATTCTATTTGTTCTCCTACATTAAGGATATAGTAGCTCCACACTAAACCAGAATGTAATCCAATAGAAAGTCCTAGACGATTTTGCGTGCGACCTTTTGCCCATACTAAAGTTAAACCTAAAATAAATAGAGCAGGAAATGTAACAAAAGTCCGAATAATCTCTGATATTGGTTTAATAAAATGAGCAACTGCAAAAATTCCCGAACTTACTAATAAAGCAGTATTCTTACTATAGTCTCTTTGTAATTCGGTTAATACCCAACCCCGAAAAACCAACTCTTCTGCTAAACCAATTCCTAAAGCACTAATTAATCCTTCAATGACTAACTTTAGGGGGTTACTAGAAGTAGGTTGAATAATTACCCATCCGAAAATAGCTTGTACAACATAGAGTAATTTACTAGAAAAATATCCGATCGCCAAACCCGCAAACAATTCTAGTAAGATCTTACGCTCTCTGACTAAACCATACTCTTGCAAGATATTTGGTTGTTGATAAATATAGCGACCCCAAAATTTTTGTAACAACAAAAAAACTATAAATAACAATCCCATCGTCAAGATGGTAGTTAAATTAGGGTCGCTATTAAAGATTAAATAAATTGGTATGGCAAAAGGCAACCAGAGAAATAAGAGACAGATTAAAAAAGCCCCTAGTCTCCAAATAACTGATTTGTTTTTGATCTGTTGCAATATATATTTGCTGTTTAACACATATTTGCTGTTTAACCTTCATCGCTTAAGGAATAACTGGAGTTTTACTAATAACAATAATTGATTTTCTGTTTTGTTATGATTCCCAGTGCTTATTCCTCAGTCTCTAGTCCCTCGAAACATTATCTTAAAAACTCTTGGTGAGATAGGATTTATTCATCTGGTTCAATAGTGCTGGTTAAACCATGATTACATAAAGTCTCACAATAGAACTCAGCGTGTTCCAAAATACAAGTAATTACTAAAGCCATACCATTAGTGTGAGCTTCCATCATGATACTGACAGCTTGAGGTTGAGTCATTCCTGCTACTGTCTGCATCAGAGTTTGCACCACATATTCCATCGAGTTGAAATCATCGTTATGGAGTAAAACCCGATATCGGGGTGCTGGTTTACGAATTGTGGATGTAGAACTTTTCTCAATTGTAGAAATTCCAACAGACACAGTTATTCTCCCTATAATTAAAATCTAGAAATACGATTGCTGGTTTTGATATTTGTCCTAACTGCCAGGATACTGTGGTTTTATGTAAACTGTACAGTAAAAAAAGTTAATATCCTTTAATCTTTATTACAACTGATGCAAGTAACTTCTGCAACTTCAATTTCTGGTAGCTATTGGCAATGGCAAGGACACTCCATCTATTATGTTAAAGCTGGAGAAGACCAATCCACTAAACCACCATTGTTATTAATTCATGGCTTTGGTGCATCTACAGATCACTGGCGTAAAAATATTGCCCAACTTCAGCAACAATTTCAAGTATGGGCGATCGACTTACTTGGCTTCGGGCGATCGCAAAAACCCAATTTACAATATAGTGGTAGCCTCTGGCGAGATCAACTTCATGACTTTATTACCGAAGTTGTTGGTCAACCAGTAGTCTTAGCTGGTAATTCCCTTGGGGGTTATGCTTCTTTGTGCGTAGCAGCACAAAAACCCGAATCTGCGGTAGGCTTAATTTTACTTAACAGTGCTGGACCTTTTAGTGATAGTCAGCCACAAGCTCAAAAAAACTCTTTACAAAAACTTATCGGTAATATAACTCGTTCTGTACTGTTGCAGCCTTGGGCTAGTTATTTACTATTTCAGTATGTGCGTCGCAAAAGTATCATTCGTAAAACCCTAAAACAAGTTTATCTCGACCACAATGCTGTAACTGATCGCCTAGTAGAAGAGATTTATCTCCCATCCTGCGATCCAGGCGCACCCCAAGTATTTGCTTCTGTGTTTAAAAGCCCTCAAGGAGAAAAAATTGATGTGTTACTACAGCAGATGCAATGTCCTTTACTGATGTTATGGGGAGAGGGGGATCCTTGGATAAATGCTAGGGAAAGAGGTAAAAAATTTCTCCAATATTACCCTAATTTGGTAGAGTACTATCTACAGGCTGGTCATTGTCCCCACGATGAAATCCCAGAACAAGTCAATAATCTCATAGAATCTTGGGTCTTATCTGTCAGTGATCGGAGTCAGGAATTGCAAGATTCTTAATATTTTGTTACAAAGGGAGAGAAATCTAACTCGATTTTTAGCTTTATGTTTGGTGGCTTCGTTGGTTTTAACAACAATCAGGGCGGTGATTGGGGAGAGAATCTTCTCAATACAGTGGCTAGTAATACCATACGCCACCTATTTACCACTAGTGAATCAGTAGAGGTAAAGGTACGGTGTAATCCTTCTAGTAAGCTTCTACAAGGTACTATAGACAGCTTTAAGATGGATGGGCGTGGTTTAGTCATTCGCCGTGACTTTCGTACAGAAGAGATGTCCTTTGAGACTGATGCTGTATCCCTCGACTTTAGCTCAGTAATGCAAGGGAAAATTTCTCTGAAACAACCAACTCAGGCGATCGCTAAGGTCAAACTAACTGAAACTGATCTTAACCAAGCTTTTCACGCACAATTAGTGAGAAAGCGGTTAGAGAATCTTTCTGCACCAGCTTTAACCGAAATATCTGGGGGTAAACCCGTTTCTTTTTCTGATGTGGAGTTGCAACTTTTACCAGATAACGGAGTAAAATTCTTAGCTAAAGCAAGTTGGGGAGACACTATTATTCCTATAAGCTTTATCTCTACAATCAATGTGGTAAAAAGAAAGCGTATTAAGTTTGAGGATATTAAATTTGAAGGGGAAGATGTACCCTCAGATTTGCAAGAGACATCTCAACAATTAATGACAGCCCTAGGAAAAATTCTCAATGAAATGATTGATTTAGACCGTTTCGACCTCGATGGGGTTAAAATGCGCCTCAATCGCCTAGAAACTCAAGGAAAAACCCTTCTGTTTAGTGGTTATGCTCAGATAGATCATTTTCCCAAGACAGGATGATCGAGTCGAAGGGACTGGGGACTGGGGACTGGGTAAGAGGTAATCAGTAATTAACAAGAGCGCAATTAACAATCACTAATCCCCAATCACCAATCCCTAATCCCCAATCCGCGTTGCTTCCTCGGCGGGATGGCTAGATATAAGTTGCAAAAATGTACAAGACAAGATTGAACTAATGCTGCCAAACTAAATTTAGAGTTTTAAAGTTCTCTTATGAAGACTCAACTGCGTCAGGAAAAAGCTAAATTTTGGTGCGATCGCTCCCTGGGCAATTTAGAATTATTAAGGGCAACTTATATTGCTCACACCTTCTCACGACACAGTCACGAAGGCTATGCCATTGGAGTAGTAGAAGAAGGAATAGAGGGCTTTCGCTATCAAGGTGCTAATTATATTGCTCTTCCCAGTAGTATCCCGATTATTGGTGCGGGTTACTCAGGCTAAAAAGTTGTTAGCAATGGGAATGTCTATTGCTGATGTTGCTGCTGAGACAGGCTTTAGCGATCAAAGTCATTTACACCGCTATTTTAAGCGTATTGTTGGGGTTACACCAGGACAGTATGTTAGAGGCTTTGAAAATAGAATTATTGCTTGAAATTTTCTGCACTAAAACATAAAACAAGATATCTAAGAGCAGATTCTTTAACTTGCTGTAATCCCTGTAGAATAAAGCTTTAATGCCTACTATTCAAAATATATATGCGTTCTCTTCATGTAATTGTCTTGTGTGTTGCTTTAGGATTTTCAGCTTGTCAAACAAAAGTGGTTGAGACTCAGTCGGAAGTTACCTCTTCAGATGCTTCTAACACTCCCATAAATTCTTCGCGGGTCAAAACTTTACCAAAGCAGTCAGCACCTAATCCAATTTTTCAACCCATCCTGTCAGACCTAGAAAATAAAACGAAAATTGCTGTATCTTTACCTAAATATATTCCAGAATCAAATGAGCCTAATCCCATCTATGCTCTTGTAGAAAAGATAACACCTTCAACCTACCAAATCCTGTTGGCTTTTACAGAAGATTGTACTGGGGGAACAGCTTGTCGCTTAGGGAGTATTTCTGGAGAAGCAATAGCTTCTCAAAACCCTGTATTAAATGGTGAGAAGGTTTTTCTGGCTAGTAATATTACTGGTTATTTTAATGATGCAACCTGTGGTGCTAACTGTTCTGACTCAACTCTAGTGTGGGAACAAAATGGTGTTCGCTATACTGTTGCTCTCAAAGCAGGTAAGTTAGAAACTTTGGTCAAAATGGCTAATTCAGCTATCTCTATTCAACCAACTGAAATTGATCCTAGTTAATTATTTTTTAATTGGGGAACCGAGGCGATCGCACCTTCAAGCTCCAAAAACGTACAAGCAAAATTATTTCAAATTCTCTAGGCTGAGTAATTAAGGTTCATTTTTGAGCGAGGGAGAGGCAAAATTGAGTCACAGCCAAGTTGATAACCACTCACCATATAAAGAATTTATCGCAGGTGCAAAAGCTATTCTGCCTTTAATTATCGGAGCAATTCCTTTTGGCATTATTTTCGGCACTTTAGCTCAAAGTAGTGGTTTATCTCCTGGGGGTGCGATCGCCATGTCAGCTTTGGTTTTTGCTGGCTCCGCTCAGTTTATTACTGTGGGTTTATTATCTGTAGGAACAGCTTTCCCCATAATCATCTTGACTACTTTTGTGGTCAATTTACGTCACTTGCTATATTCACTTAGCTTAGTCCCTCACGTTCAAAATCTGTCCCCGATCTGGAAACTTATCTTCGGTTTTTGGCTGACTGATGAGACGTTTGCTGTGGTAATTAGTCGCTATAACCAAAATGATAGCTCTGGCTACAAGCATTGGTACTACCTAGGAGCAGCTATATTTATGTATATCAATTGGCAGATTTGTACTGTAATTGGTTTAACCCTTGGTCATCTTATCCCAAATGCTACTAACTACGGCTTAGATTTTGCGATGTCAGTTACTTTTATCGGTATGATTATGCCTTATCTCAAAAATAAACCAATGGTTGCGAATGTCATTGTCTCAGGGATTATGGCTTTGCTGACTCAGAATTTACCTCATCAATTAAGTTTAATAGTTGCACCCTTAGCAGGAATTACAGCAGGGATGGTTGCCAACAAAATAAATAAGTAGAAACATAATGTCTATACAAGAATTGTATTTAATTACGGCTATGGCGGTGGTAACATTCCTCATTCGCTATCCTCTCCTAGCTATTAGTAGTAGAATTAGACTTCCTTCTCAAGTGATTGAAGCACTCAAGTATCTTCCTCCAGCTATTCTTACTGCAATTGTTTTTCCTGCGGTATTGATGCCAACGGTCGATAAAATTTTACTGAGTTACACTAACGCTAAATTAGTAGGTGCGATCGCTGCTATTTTAGTGGGCTGGCGGACTCAAAATCTTCTTGCTACTATCATTTGTGGAATGCTAGTATTTTTTATCTGGCAATGGTTATTAGCTCTGTTCAACTAATACAGTAGTGCTGCGAAAAATTTGAGGCTAAAAGTTCAAATCCTTTTAATATTCCTACCCCAATTTTATTTATCGTTAAAATTGTCCGATTGGGTAGAGTGTTTAATTCCAGCTTGTTGGAAAACCTGTGTAACAGTTAATTTCAAATCAGGTAATAACTCGTCTTCTAAACTGTCTTCTCCTCTTTTGGTTTGTGGTGCTGCATCAGGATAGAAAATAGTGATACTTTTAGCTTGAGCATCTATCAACCACACTCTACTTATTCCTGCTTGTAAGTAGTCTGTAGCTTTTTCACTTAAGTCTCCAAAAGACTGACTAGGAGAAATAATTTCAATTGCTAATTCTGGCGCAACTGGACAAGCTTCGTCTTGAAATCTATCTAAAGGAAGGCGATCAAAGGATATATAGAGTAAATCCGGAACACCGAACCCAATCTTGACCTCTACGTTTTAGAATAATAGCCCATTCTATACCTATCTCTCCTCGATCTTTAACCCATTGACTTAGAAGTAAGTAAATAGCACCAGTCAAACGGGAATGAAATCTTTTAGGAGACATTTTCGGTATAGCTTGTCCTTCTATCAGTTCATAATTATGATCGTGTTCAGGAAGTTCTAGGAATTCTTGTAAAGTTAGCTTTTGAGTAGTTAGCATTGAAGATTTATCATTTAGCATTGAACATTTACCATTTAACCTTAAAACTATGGTTAGCGAATGATAGCTGATAACTGACTTAGATAATTCTAATGTAGTATTTTTAAACAACTGGATGACAATAATTTTTTTATCTCTCCAGTGTTACTTTTGAGAAACGGTATAAGCCAATCAAAAAATGATGTCTAG
Organism: Xenococcaceae cyanobacterium MO_167.B27; assembly: GCA_030065935.1. Classification (GTDB taxonomy): domain Bacteria; phylum Cyanobacteriota; class Cyanobacteriia; order Cyanobacteriales; family Xenococcaceae; genus JASJCP01. Next base: position 78,077 of record JASJCP010000010.1, on the reverse strand, counting down.
CTTATTTATTGCTAAAAAATTGGCAAATATAAGATAAATCCAGGTAAAATGCTTTCTCCCAATAATTTGTTAGGAAGTTTGATTATTTCTGCATCTTGGTTAGGGCGATAAATTTCTACTTGATTATTTTGAGGATCGATTAACCAACCCAAACTTAAACCACTAGCTAAATATTCTTGCATCTTAGTTTGTAAAGGTTTAAGAGCATCACTTTGGGAGCGTAACTCAATCACAAAATCTGGACAAATTGGCGGAAACCCTTTTTTTTCTTTTGCCGTTAAATTATTCCAGCGATCGCCTTGAATCCAAGCTACATCAGGAGAGCGATCTCCTCCATTGGGTAAACTAAAAATAGTTGAGGAACTAAATACTATTCCTAATTGAGTTTGACGATTCCAAATATTGAGATCGGTAATTAAATCAGCTTCTCTTTGTCCACTTTCACCTCCAACTGGTGGCATAATTACCAATTCTCCTTTAGCAGTGCGTTCTAAATTCCAGTTTTGATTTACTTGGCAAAGATTGTAAAACTGCTCGTCCGTCAGTCCAACTTTTTCCAGATTTAAAACTACAGCCTTCACTCTGTTTATCCTCAATTTATAATGATAGTTAATTGATGAAAAGTTGTTGATTACTAACTACTAAATGGTAAATGTTTTAATCTAATTCTCTTCTTCCTTCTAACGCTCTGGCTAAGGTGACTTCATCTGCATATTCCAAGTCTCCTCCCATTGGTAAACCAAAAGCAATTCTAGTTACTTTAGTAAAGGGTTTGAGAAGTTGACCAATATATAAAGTGGTTGTTTCCCCTTCTACACTAGGATCGATCGCCAGAATAATCTCTTTAATTTGTTCTTTTGTAACTCTTCTTACCAGACTATCTATATGTAACTGTTCTGGTCCAATTCCGTCCATAGGAGAAATGACTCCACCCAATACATGATACAAACCCCGATATTCTCTAGTTTTTTCTAAAGCAATAACATCACGGGAGTCAGCAACCACACAAATAGTAGCGCGATCACGATTATGATTACTACAAATCCCACAAACAGGTTCTGCAGATAGATGATAACAGACTTTGCACAAACCTACTTGTTTTTTGGCATCTATCAAAGCTTGTGCTAGGGCTTGTATTTCTTTCTCTGGGCGTTTAATTAGGTGTAAAGCTAACCTCTGGGCAGTTTTTGGTCCTACCCCTGGTAAAAGCTGTAATTGTTCGATTAAACGGGCTAAAGGAGGAGTATAAATCGTCTTATGCTCTGTTGTAAATTTGTACTTATTTTAGCAATAATTGTTAGTTGTTAGTTGTTAGTTGTTAGTTGTTAGTTGTTAATTGCTAATTGCTATTTATTGGTAAGCGGTTGATTATTTATTCCCTCCTATCCCACCACCCCTCATCCCTCATCCCTAATCCCTAATCCCTATTCCCTAATCCCTATTCCCTCACCTATGTCTTTAATATTTCATACACAACTCTCCTTAATCTTCCTCTAATCAATCCTGAATATCTTTTTAAATTAGTCATGGGATTGAGATAACGCTCAATGGATGATGTGATATTATTGCTACTCTCATCAAGAGAAACCCATTCCCCTAGAGTCTTTAATTCTCCAGCTAGAAATTGTTGCTTACAGAAACTTCTTCTGACTTTCCCACTAGAGGTTTTGGGTAGGCTTCCTGGTTAGAGAAATGCGATCACGAAGTGCCTCGCTACGCGAGATCGCATAAATATCCGCAAAGTGTTCTTCAAAAACTTTCCACCGTAATGTTTCTACTACATCATCCAGATCTAAATGTTTGCGGTAACTCCGTTTTACTTCAGCAGCGATCGCTAATCTTTCTTCTCCATCCACTGTAATGCTAAAAGCAGCACTACTATTACTGGCAATTCCTGGGTGAGATTGTTCGACAGTTTGTTCTATATGATTGGGATAGTGAGTTAATCCCCATAGCATCAAGACATCTTTAAGTCTTCCTGTAATATATAATTGCCCTTCATGGATAAAACCTAAATCTCCTGTGCGTAAGAATTTTTGTGGTGTATTGGGTAAAACTGCTTCAAAAGTCTTTGCTGTTTCTGGTGGTAGATTCCAATAACCTTGGGCTACACCTTTACTAGATACCCAAATTTCTCCTATGCAATGGCTCTTACAGGGGGTTAAAGATTCAGGATCGACAATTACAATGGTTTCATCTAACCAAGATTTGCCACAACCCACTACAGGAATTGTCTCTTTAGAAGCAGCAGATGCGAACTTCACTTGCTTTTTCTCTAGAGCGGATTTTTCTAGATGCTTAATAATTGGGGGTTCTGTTTTGATTCCCCCTGTAATAATTAAAGTAGCTTCCGCCATTCCATAACAGGGATAAAAAGCTGTGGAGCGAAAACCACAATCACGAAAATAAGTAGCGAACTTATCTAGAGTAGCAATACGTATTGGCTCTGCACCAGAAAAGGCTAATTCCCAACTACTCAGATCGAGGCTGGCTTTTTGTTCTGGAGTTACTTTTTTACATAAGAGATCGTAGGCGAAATTAGGACCTCCACTAATTGTTCCTTGGTAATGAGAAATCGCCTCTAACCACCTGATAGGTTTCTGAATAAAGTCTATGGGAGACATTAAAACACAGGGAATTCCCAGATAGAGAGAATGTAAAATGCCGATTAGTCCCATATCATGATACAAAGGCAACCATCCTACCCCCACACTATTTTCATTTCCAGCAAAAGCTTGTTGGAGTATTTGCTGATTAAACATTAAACACTCATGGGTAATCATGACTCCTTTGGGAACTCCTGTAGAGCCAGAAGTATATTGTAAGAAAGCTAGAGTATCGGGTTTAACTTCTACATCCCAATTTTGCCATTGTGAATTCAATTCTAGATTGTCAGTGCAAAGCCAGATTAATTCTTTAGATAAAGATGGGGTGAGACTTTTCTGGATTTTGCTTAGTAATGATTTTGTGGTTAGAATGACTTTGGCTTCAGAATTAACTAAAGGTCCGCTTATGTCTCGCAACGCAGAAGGATTTTGGGGTGGATGAGTTGGTACTGCTACCATTCCTACATACAAACAACCGAAAAAACCTGCAATGAAGTCTAAACCAGAATTATAAGGATAAATTAACATTACCCTAGAGCCTACCTTTTCTAAAGCTATTAGCTGAGTAGCGATCGCAATAACTTGTAGCTCCAAATCCCCATAAGTTAAGGTTTTAGTCCCATTTTTGCCAACACGGCGATTGGATATGCGGAAGGGACTTCCGCTTCCCTCGCCGTCATAATCTAGCCATCGGTAAGCTAGCTTTTCTGGTTGAGTCTTAGCTCGTTGTCTTAATAAATCAACTAAGGTTGTAATGGTCATCACCGATAAAACATTAATAAAGAAACAAATAACAACTCTCTAACAAAATTACAAGATATAATTTGTTACGAAACCCATTAAGAAACATTACTTATGAGTAATCCTGTAGTTGATGCCTTTTTTCTTGGAAGAGCAGTAGCAGAAGTTTTGGGCGAAAAGCTAGAAGATGCCTATACTAATGCAATGAGCGAGATAGGTAAATTTGATGCAGAACAAAGAGAAAACCTCAGAGAATTTATCGAAGAGGTACAAACTCGCGCCCAACAAGCAGCAGCCAATAATAATTCTGCAACTAACGCTCCTAGCAGTAGCTATAGTAGTACCAGCCCTTCTGAAGATTTACAAGAGATGCTGGATCAACTAAGAGCAGAAATTGCTAGCTTAAGAGCAGAAATCAAAAAATATCGTAATCAAGAAGACAAGTAAAAAAATTTCCCTACCTTATAAACTTATAAAATACTAATTTAAAATCGCGTGTCTGCCGTCTCCTCCAATCCTGAAGCATTACTAGATTCTAATTCATCTGAGCGATCGCACTTGAAAATCGAAACTGGCTCAAAATCCTATCGTTGGAATCAAAAAAACTATTCCGTTACCCGCCGTCGTATTGATATTTGGCTATTTGTCTTTACCCTGTCCTTTAAATTGTGGCGGAACAACCGCCAATGGACTTACAGTGGTGGATATAGTGAAGCTAAATTAGCAGAAAGACGCAAAGCTCAAGCAATTTGGATTCGTGAAAGTCTCTTAGAATTAGGACCTACTTTTATTAAAGCTGGTCAACTATTCTCCACCCGTGCGGACTTATTTGCTTCAGAATATGTTGAAGAACTCTCTAAGTTACAAGATAGAGTTCCAGCATTCTCTTATGAACAAGTATGTGCCATCATTGAAGAAGATTTGGGTAAACCTATTACCAAACTATTTCGTAAATTTGACCCTATACCTCTAGCAGCAGCTAGCTTGGGACAAGTTCACAAAGCACAACTTCACAACGGGGAAGAAGTAGTAACTAAAGTTCAAAGACCAGGACTGAAAAAACTTTTTACCATCGATTTGGGAATTTTAAAACAAATCGCTCGTTATTTCCAAAACCATCCTCGATGGGGTAAAGGTAGAGATTGGCTAGGAATTTATGGTGAATGTTATCGTATTCTTTGGGAAGAAACTGATTATCTCAACGAAGGACGCAACGCAGACACTTTCCGTCGTAACTTCCGCCAAGAAGATTGGGTAAAAGTTCCGAGAGTGTATTGGAGATATGCTTCTCCTAGAGTATTAACTTTAGAATATTTACCAGGTATCAAAATTAGTCATTATGAGGCGATTGAAGCAGCAGGGCTAGACCGTAAATTATTAGCTAGATTAGGAGCAAAAGCCTACCTGCATCAGTTACTTAATAACGGCTTTTTCCACGCTGACCCCCACCCAGGAAATATTGCTGTAAGTGGTGATGGCTCTCTCATCTTTTATGATTTTGGTATGATGGGGCAGATTAAGAGTAATATCCGTGAAAAATTAATGGATACTCTCTTTGGGATAGCTCAAAAAAACTCTGATCTAGTGGTTAACTCTTTAATTGATTTAGGAGCTTTAGTCCCTACAGGAGACATGACCCCCGTTAGACGCTCTATTCAGTATATGCTGGATAATTTTATGGATAAACCCTTTGAGGAACAGTCCATAGATGCCATTAGCGAAGACCTTTATGATATAGCTTATGGTCAGCCTTTTCGCTTTCCTGCTACTTTTACCTTTGTCATGCGAGCTTTTTCAACTCTCGAAGGCGTGGGAAAAGGTTTAGACCCCAACTTCAATTTTATGGAAGTAGCACAACCGTTTGCAATGCAGATTATGACAAATAGTAACGATAGTAGTGGCAACACAATATTAGATGAATTGGGGAGACAAGCTGCTCAAGTTAGTAGTACCGCTCTTGGTCTGCCTCGACGAATAGAGGATACAATAGATAAACTGGAGAGGGGAGATTTGCGAGTTCGCGTCCGCTCTCTAGAGTCAGAGCGAGTATTGCGCCGTTTGAGTGCAATACAATTAGGGACTAACTATACTTTGATTTTAAGTACTTTGATTTTGTCAGCTACTTTGTTACTAGTTAACGGATACAAAATCGAAGCTGTGATCGCAGTAGCTATTGCCCTGATACCAGGCTGGTCGCTGTTGCGGTTGTGGAAACGCCTGGATCGTATAGATAGAATGTTTTAGTTTTTGTCGATATATTGGCTAAGTTGTTTATGAAACGTTGTTTTGTAGGACTCACAGATACAGGAATTGTCAGAACTGTCAATCAAGATAGTTATTATATCGACGAGCCTAAAGGACGGTTTTTTATCGTAGCAGATGGCATGGGTGGACACGCTGGCGGACAAGAAGCTAGCAAGATCGCTACAGAAAAAATCCAAGCTTACCTGGAAGCTCATTGGGATAATCCAGAAATTTCCTCAGAAAAACTCTTAAAAGAAGCTATTGATAAGGCAAACCAGGGAATTTTAGAAGATCAGTTTAATAACCCAGAAAGAAGAGATATGGGGACTACTGTAGTAGTAACTATATTTCGTGATCGCCCTTGGTGTGCTCATGTGGGAGACTCCCGTTTATATCGTTGGCGCAATTCTAAACTAGAACAAGTCACAGAAGACCATACCTGGGTAAGTCTAGCTCTAAAATCGGGAGAAATTACCAAAGAGCAAGCGAAAGCTCACCCCTGGCGACACGTATTATCTCAATGTCTAGGACGTAAAGACCTATATAATATTGATCTTCAAGAATTAGAGGTTCTACCAGGCGATCGCATTTTAATGTGTAGCGATGGACTCACAGAAGAAGTTTCGGATGAGGATATCCAAAATTTTCTATCTCAATGTGATGACTATAATCAAGCTGCTGGAAAATTAATCGCAGCAGCGAAACAAGCTGGTGGCTCAGATAACATTACAGTCGTTATAGTAGGTGAAAATTCCTAAATCACATTAAACATTTAAGATTTATTCGTTGTTGACCATTGGTAAGGTTAAATACAATACTCTTGTAACTAGGAGCTTTCAAGTAGAATAAACTGATAAAAGATCGAATGAAGAAAGGTTCGATAAATTCTACTATCTCTGACCTTAAGCAACAAAAACCCGATAAATGGTAAATGATAAATGATAAATGACAAATGCTATCTCAAATAAAAACCCTAGCTGAACATCTTGCACCCAGATTATTAGAAATTCGTCGTCATATTCATGCTCATCCTGAACTCAGTGGAGAAGAATATCAAACCGCAGCCTATATAGCAGGTGTAATATCTTCTTGTGGGCTTCATGTCAAAGAGTCTGTAGGCAAAACGGGAGTAGTAGGAGAGTTATTAAATAGTTCTGAATCCAAAACTTTGGCAATTCGTACTGATATGGATGCTCTCCCCATAACAGAGCTTACCCATTTAGATTTTGCCTCCCGTAACTCAGGAATAATGCACGCTTGTGGTCATGATGTTCATGCTACTTTGGGTCTAGGAACAGCAATGATCCTGTCTGAACTAACTGATGCTTTACCAGGTAACATTCGTTTTATCTTTCAACCAGCAGAAGAAATTGCCCAAGGAGCAAGATGGATGGTGGATGAAGGAGTAATGGATGGAGTCGATGCAATTTTGGGCGTTCATGTTTTGCCTTCCATACCTGCTCGCACTGTAGGAATTCGTTATGGAGCTTTGACCGCAGCAGCAGATGAGTTAGAAATTACTATTCAAGGAGAGTCCGGACATGGAGCGCGTCCTCATGAAGCTATTGATGCAATCTGGATTGCTGCTCAAGTAATTACCACTCTACAACAAGCAATTAGTCGGACTCAAAACCCTCTACATCCTATTGTTCTGAGTATTGGCAAAATTGAAGGGGGTCGAGCCTACAACGTAATAGCAGATCGAGTAAAGATGTACGGGACAGTACGCTCTCTTAACTCTGATACCCATGAGAATCTCCCCCAATGGATTGAAAATCTGGTATTGAGTGTTTGCAGTACTTACGGAGCAAAGTATGAAGTAAATTATCGTCGGGGAGTTCCTTCGGTACAAAATGACCCAACTTTAACTAAAATTTTAGAATCAGCTTGTCAAGAAGCCTGGGGCAGCGACTTAATTAAAATCATTGATGAACCTTCTCTGGGTGCAGAAGATTTTTCTGTATATCTAGAAAAAGCCAATGGTTGTATGTTTCGTCTGGGAGTAGGCAAATCGGAGGCTAAAAACTATCCCCTTCATCATCCTAAATTCGAGGTAGATGAAGCTGCAATCATTACTGGAGTAGTGACCTTGGCTTATACTGCTTATAAATACCTACTGTTGACAAACTCGAAATAACGTCAACAACCCACCGCCTCTAGCGGGGGCTTGAAAAAGAGCAGCGTAAGTTTACCAGACTAAGCCATTAAATTGGCTAGGTTAGCTGTAAGTGTTAAAGTTCCTATCTTGGGGTGCATGCCAGCCCCATGCTCTAGAACCAGGTAGTTAAACAGCTTTAAAAATGCGGTATGGGGGCTTATTACAACGGTTATAACTACTAAGCTGTAATCGATCAACTAAATAAAAGCCCCCATCCCAGGGCAGTGCTATCTGGAAAGTACCGACCGCTAACTTTGTCGAGGCAAACATTACCCCAGAAATGGGAGGTTTTAAAGCTAGGTTTCCAACCAAAAAACCTGCACTTTTTTGTAAACCCTGACTCTCAATTCCTCCCCAAATCGGGACGTGAGGGTCTCCTTGAGAGAAGAAGATGAAAATTGCCAATAATATTACAGAACTTGTGGGTAGTACTCCCCTAGTCCGTCTTAACTCTATTCCCGTTGCAGATGGATGTGTGGCACAAATTGTGATGAAGTTAGAAAGTATGAATCCTTCTGCTTCAGTAAAAGACCGTATTGGGGTCAATATGATCAATGCTGCGGAAAAAGCAGGGGAAATCTCTCCTGATATAACTACTATCGTCGAGCCTACTTCTGGGAATACAGGCATTGCTCTGGCTATGACAGCAGCAGCTAAAGGCTATAAGCTAATTTTAACCATGCCAGAAAGCATGAGTACTGAACGTAGAGCCATGTTAAAAGCCTATGGTGCAAAATTGGAGCTAACCCCTGCTAATGCAGGAATGAGAGGAGCTATTCAAAGAGCAGAAGAACTAGTAGCAACTATTCCTAATGCCTATATGCCTCAGCAGTTTCAAAATCTCGCTAATCCTGAAATTCATCGTGTCACTACCGCAGAAGAAATTTGGCAAGATACAGATGGGAAAGTGGATATTCTGATTTCTGGAGTAGGTACAGGAGGCACAATTACTGGGATAGCAGAAGCACTTAAACAACGCAAATCTGAGTTTAAGGCGATCGCTGTAGAACCCACAGACAGCCCTGTTTTATCTGGTGGAAGCCCAGGAGGACACAAAATTCAGGGTATTGGTGCTGGTTTTATCCCTGAAGTCCTAAAAGTCGATCTTATTGATGAAGTAGTTACAGTGAGTAATGAAGAAGCCTTTAATTACAGTCGGCGTTTAGCGAGAGAAGAAGGTATCCTATCGGGAATTTCTGCTGGTGCTGCTTTGTGTGCTGCGATCAAAGTCGGACAACGCTCAGAAAATTCTGGAAAATTAATTGTGGTGATACAACCCAGTTTTGGAGAACGCTATCTTAGTACTCCCCTATTTCAAGATTTAGAAGAAAATCACATTATGGCGAAGGTAAATTAATTAACCTAATAGTTCGAGCAGTAATCAAGATGCTATGGTACAGATAGCTACAATTGCTGCTTTAGAGATCATAAACTAGAGATGACAGTAATTGTGAATTAGTGGAAACGGTTGGCAGTCATAATATCGTTAGCAATTATGGTTTCTTTATAGCTCTCATCTTTTTGAGAGTTATATTGCGCTTTTTCACTGTCACAATATTCTAAAAAGTCGTGGTTTTCAGCACTGTAGGCAATATAATTGTAAGTCAGTTTAATTTGTTTGCCAATAGTAATTAAATCTCCAGACATTAAGCGATGAAGTGATTTCTTTTCCCCATTGATATATATGCCATTGCGACTTCTTTTTCTTTTACCTTTTCCATCAATAATCCAATAGCTATAGTCATTTTTTTCACAATCTTCCACAGTTTCGCTATATCTTAGCCAAGCAACTGTGGCATGATGACGAGATACCATATTGCTGCTTAAAATTAGGGAATTTTGGGGATGACGACCAATGGAAAAAACACTAGTGTTTAAGGCAACTGCTCTTTTTGATTCTAGAGATTCAACAATGAGTATATGTCTTCCTTGTAATAAATTGGCTTTATTAAATTTCGCCAGTGTTAGTTTAGATTTTTTATTAGCCATTTTGCTGAAACTAAATTAAATATAGTTAACTACAACCTGATTATCAATAGTGTTTTGATTATAGAAGTTTATGTTGATATTATTTAGTTTTATAAGGAATAACTTTGTTTGCTCCCATCTTCATATAATAAACGGTAGCGAAGCTTATCGCTACTCAAAATACCCCAAATCGCCGAGCAAGCTAAATCAGTAACAATACTGATTTAGACCATCATAACAAAAATTCTAAATTAATACTGAAGCGGTTATCTTGATCTATTGGGGAGTTTTGCAATTCAATATCAGTAGAACACCGAATATCAGGACTCAAAGCATAGCCCACTGACAAAGAAGTAATCCCAATTTCATCTTCGCTACCGATAGAAACAAAACTTTGACTCAGAGAAAGCTCCGCAGCACCAGTCCGAGATAATGCCAAAATCAGCCTGATTCCGAGATTAATTCCATCACTAGAATAATTATCACTTTGAATATAGCGATAACCCACTAGGGGGGCGATATTAATATAGCTGCCCAGGGGAAATAAAAAATAGTGTACATTTGCGCCCACGGCAACGCGTGAGCTATTGAAGGTTGTATAGTAGTCTGTGCTAAGAGTTAAACCAGTGCGAGCAATAAAAATATCTTCTACTGCTATGTTAATTCCCACAGCATCATCGCTGGAAGGAAATAGGGAAAAGCCAAATTTGAAGCGAGTCTTAAAACTGGGGTCATGACGGATATCTTCTAAGACATTAGGTGTTTCTTGTAACCAGCGTTGCAAGACGGGGCTATTTTCTATAATTTCTTCTGGTATATCTAGTTCTGTTGGATTAATTTCTTGTGCATTGACTGGAAGATTTAACCCAAGAAATATAATTACTATGTACCAAATACAATAGCTTTTTCTTATAATCACTAACGATTAACCACTAACCTTTTTACAAATGTAAATTTTTTTATCTCTTATCTTGACTGTTTTCTTTGAGGCATCTAGCATTATTTTAATATAAATGTTGCCAAATGCTTAAGCAGTATTCTATCCATGCAGCAAAAATCATCAATTATTTTTTTTCTTTTCTTAATCATTAATCAATTTCTCCTAAAGTTACCAGGTTAGATTATATTACATTGTTAAATTATAATTATTGCGATTAGATTTAGATACTGTTCTGCTGACTAACACACATATATTTGACATACTAATATTCATTTTTATATCCCTATTTTACTTGTGTTTCTATTTAAATATCTTTTTTTACAAACTTTATTGTAGTAAAATATGATGAGAAAATATCTATTTTTTAAAATGCCCAAAACAGGTTCTACTTTTTTAGGGCGTTATTTAAAAGATAAACATAAAGATTTAATAGCAATCCGACGTCATAATTACTTATATAAGGACGGAAAAAAATATTTACCGGGGTTAGGAGAGTCCTATGAATTTAAGTTTTGTTTTGTCAGGGAACCAGTAAGTCGATTTATTAGTGCTTATCAGTGGATTGTAGAAAGACAAGAAACACAGTTAAATTCCTATGACTTAACGGCTAGAAAAGCCATATTACGGTATCAAAATTTCGAGGATTTTTGTTTAAACTTACAAAAATTCACATCCGATGCTAATAATTGTCCAATACACTTTTATCCTCAGTATTCTTGGATTACAGATCAACAGGGAAATCTAACTATGGATTATGTAGGCAAATTTGAATCGATGAATGATGACTGGAAAATTCTTTGCAATAATATCAATATTGAATATGAACCTATCTACAATCAAAATAAAGATTCTTGGAAATCGAAGTTAAGTTCAATCAGACAATCATTAAATAAATCTGTTTTTACTTCTTTCACTTTAAATCAAGAAACTTCTGATTTAATTAAAAAATTTTATGAAAAAGATTACGAAATATTTGGCTACAAACCTAGAAAAGATTGAGAATAACTTAAACTTGAATCACAGTTTATGGAGGTAATATGGCAAAGATATAATACACCAATCCGAAAAGTTCAATAAGAACTTTTGGTTTTTAGTACCTGTTACGCTATATTTGAGCTATAAACTGTACTCAGCATGACTTATAAGCATTTTTAGTCTCAATAGTTTCTGTTAGTTAGCCAAATGAATTACTTATAAGATTTAGTCCAACAAATACTAACAGTTTGGGATAGAAAGTACTGAAGAGCGGAACTTTGCAGCAAGAGGTGATGCTGCTTAATAAGCGTTTTTTTTAGTTGGTTCGGACTATCATTAAACATCAAGCTATTTCCAATCTATATATATGAACTATTTTTTTGACAAAGTGTCTGACAAAATTAGGAAAGCGCAATATATCCTTAAGCCTAAACTTTATAATTCCATCAGTTTACTAAATCCAAATCTTTTTAGAAGTCAGAATCTTTCAGCAGAGGATTTTTTTAAAAGAAATCTACAATATTATGATTGTTGTGATATGGAGGACACTCAACAACTTTTAAATCAACCATCAACACTTGTAAAAGATACCTGGGGTGGAGTTTATCCTAAGATCTATGGAGAAGACTCAAAATATTTGGAGGAAGTTGCGAATAAATTTAATTTTCATAGGGGTTCTCCATCTGTTCAAATATTTCATAATGTTATCTACTTTCCTCAATACCATTGCTTATACACTTCAGAAGGAAAAAGAATTCCTGAAAGTTGCACCTACAGGGGATTTCAAGCTCGTAAATTGCAAACAAATGCTCCTGAGAAAATAGACTGTCCAAAACAACTAGAAAAAATTGCCCAGACATTTATCTATGGAGGATATATTAAGATAAACCACTATGGTATTTTTCTTACGGAATCAATTTCTCGTTTATGGTATGTTATCAAAGAACAGCAGCATCCTATAATATGTTATGGACTCGATAAACGTAGTTCTGTCAAAACAAAATTTGTTGACGTTTTTTTTGAAGCCATTAAACTAGATAAAAATAGATTTATTTTTTTTAAACAACCTGTTATTTTGGAAAAAGTGATTGTTCCTAATCCTTCTTTTTCACAAAGAAATGAAGGGTTTGAAGTACATAAAATACTAACTCAAAACATTGCTAAACAGGTACTATCGACAAAATTAACCCAGAATAAAAAAACCAGTCAGCCACTATACTTTTCTAGAACCAAGATTTCTGGCAAAAAGAGATTAATTATTGGGGAAGATAAATTAGAAAAAGCGTTTATCAGAAATGGATTCGCTATCTGCTATCCAGAAACTTTATCTGTTGACGAGCAAATATATCTTATTAATAAACACGAGGTAATTATAGGAACTATGGGGTCAGCTTTGCATAATATCCTATTTAATATTTACCCTCAGAAAAGTATGTTTTGTCTCAGCTTTAAAAATGATTTGCGTGTTAATTTCTTGATCATAGATGCAATTATGGGCATAGACACATGTTATTTGGCTGCGTTGGAAAAAGACCCTAACTGTTACAAAAAGAACTTAAGGAACAGTAAAGACAATCAAAACAGAATTATGGATGTAGAGTTTGTGATAAGTAACTTAAGGAAAGCAGGACTTCTTACAAGACTATAAGGGTTATCGATAACAATATGACATCGAAATTATACAATTAAAATTTTTTGGGCAAAGAACGGTAAGTTTTTTATATTTTTGATGCTGATTCATATTCTTGTAGAATTTCTACGATTCGTTTTGTTGATTCGTAAGAATCATCAATTAGCTGTGTTTGTTCTTCTCGATCTTCAATAATAGATTCCGAGATTAATTCTAGAGAACAAGTGAGAGAATTAAGATTATTGCGTATTTGATAAGATAAGTTCTTGATAGTTTCCTGGTTATTGGTGGATTCTTGATTGCTAAATTGCATATTATAAAGACGAGTGTAATAACCCCCTTTGTTTAATAATTCTGGATGACTTCCTTGTTCGACGATTTTACCTCGGTCTAATACTACTATCATATCTGCTTGTTGAATAGTAGAAAGACGATGAGCAATTACTAAGGTTGTACGATTAGTACACAACTCGTCTATTGCTTGTTGGACTAGCTTTTCAGAAACAGTATCTAAAGCACTGGTAGCTTCATCTAAAATCAAAATATCTGGATTTCGCAGTAAAGCGCGGGCGATCGCAATTCTTTGTCTTTGACCACCTGAAAGCATAACCCCTCTTTCTCCTATATTAGTATCAAATCCTTGGGGTAATTTGATGATAAATTCATAAGCGTTAGCTCTTTTTGTAGCTTCAATGAGTGATTCTTCTGCAACGTTTTCTAAGCCGTAACTAATGTTATAACGTACTGAATTATTAAAAGAGAAAGTGTCTTGACTAACTACACCCATTGCTTTTCTAACACTTTTGATGTCATAGTCTCTAAGATCAATCCCATCAATAAGAATTTCCCCTTTTATCGGGTCATAAAATCTTGGTACAAGATCGGCGATCGTAGATTTTCCTGCCCCTGAAGCTCCTACCAAAGCAACAGTTTTACCTTTAGGAATTTCTAAGTTAATATTTTGAAGTACTAAATCCTTACTATTAGGATAGGAAAAGCTAACTTGATTAAAAGTAACGCCTTCGGTAATTTTCTTGAGTTCTAATGTTCCCGAGTTTAAAAAAAGTTTATTTTTTCGATCTAGAAAGTCAAGAATAATGTTGACACTAACCAGAGTGTTAGCAAGTTGTGTCCGAGAAGTGTTTAGTTTACCAATTAATGGTAATAGACGAAATAATACAAGTAAATAAGTTAATAAGATAGGAGCAAATTCTTGAATATTAGTACTAAATAGATAACGGCAAATAAATACTAAAGCTATGATAGTAATAATGCCAGACATTTCATTGATTGGGCCAACTAAGCTCGTTATTTCTTGACTTTGCAACTGGACTTTTTCATTTTTTTCAATTAACTCTGTAATACTTTTATACTCTTTATCTTCGTTGGCTACTAACTTAATTAAACGGATTCCCGTCAAAATTTCTAACATTTTACGGGAATATTGTCTAGATTGCTCGGATAACCTGCGACCAAATTCCTTAGATTTTTTGATTATGTATTGATTCAGAATACTTACAAAGCCCAGTAACAAGGTAGTAACTATAGTGAGTTGCCAAGAAAGTAACAATAAAAAATAGATAAAAGTTAGTATATTTATGCAAGTAATAAACATCGTAATAACGCCTTTAATGGAAGCAGCAGATCTATTGACTTCTCGATTAATCGTAGCTAGAATGTCTCCTAGTTTATTTTTTGTATAGAATTCCATACTCACTTCAAGTAGTATTTTCATACCTTCCAGTTTGATGCGCTTGACTAAATACTTTGTGTAATAACTTGCTAGTAATCCGCCACAGTAGTTGGTAACATTTTTGAGGAAAATAACTAAAACTATAGATGACAACATGACAAGGATTTTTTGCTCTCCCTCAAATCCATCAAACAAAGAAAAAAGACGTTTGAGGATAGGTTGATCCGGTGGAATAATGTTATCTTGATCTGCTCCGAATAAAACCACCAAAAAGGGTATTAATATAGCAGCACCCAAGCCATTAAAAATTGCCCCACTCCAATTGAAGACCAAAGTACCAACAATGAACCAAGGTCTTTCAAGAGCGATTTTGAGAAAGAATTTTTTGGATATCATGTTAAATAGATTTATTAATAGTATTAACCTTGAGCTTATTAATAATTGGTTGCATAATTTTTGCCATAGAATCAAGACTATAGTGCATTAAGCAGCGTTTTCTAGCAGCTATTCCTTTAGCTTCAGCTTCGTCTAAATTATTAAAAATATATTGAATCATTTTCCCGATCTGTTCTGGAGAATTAGACTCAACTAGATAGCCTGTATCTCCAAGTATATTAGGTATATCTCCTATATTAGTAGCAATAATTGGTTTTGCCATTGCCATTCCGTCTGTAAGCTTGAGGGGAAATTGAGCTTGTGCAGCAGGAGTATTTCTTTGAGGTACTACAATTATATGAGCAGCAGCCACGATCGCTGGCATTTCCTTTATGGGAGAGCGTGGGAGAGAAATAATCCATTTACCCCATTTTTCTTGTAATTCTTGGTCGTAATTATCATAAGGACTTCCTCCCACAATCGCCAGTTTTAAGTCTGGTCTGTTTAATTGATCTAAAGCAATCAGCACATCTTCTACTCCTTTATAAGGTCTAGGTGCGCCCGGAAACATCAGAATCTTATAATCCTCTAAACCGTATTTGATGCGACTAGCTTCAGGGTCGTATTTTGCAGGGTCAAAAAGTTCTGTGTCTTTACCATTAGGAATATAAATCCCGCCGAAACGTTGCTGTAAAAATTGGTTATGAATCGTGATAGCATCTGCATAATGGGATAGTTTTTCTATTTGTTGCAGGTACAGAGGGTGATCGGGATATCGCAACGCTCCTTGTGGTTTTAAAATATCTCGAAGCAGTTGTTTAGGGGTGGGAGAATATTTAAAGCGATCGCCACCATGCCAACTCATTTCCCAGTCATCAATATCCAAAATCAGAGAACGACGACTCAACAATTTTTTAACCAAAGCAATCCCAAAGCTACTGGGTTTTAGTTTGACTGGGTAGATAATATCACCATCTATCCGATTAATTAGTTTGTAGGTAGCTCGCAAAAACCCTGAATGATATTGGCAGGGAAGAGCTACTATGGGGATATCAGAATTTTGGATTGAAGGCGAGACTTCGCCGAAAGCTACCCCCAACATTTCCACAGAATAATTAAGCTTACGAAGAGTTTGTGCGAGCAGAAAAGGACGCACCCCTCCTCCCCATCTACCAGCACCACTGCTAGATAGATCGCTGACTATAATAGAAATTTTGAGCTTTGACAAATTTACTTCTAGGGTCGATATTTCTTCTAACATAATGAAGTATATTCCTCACAATCGTCTAGTAAGCTCACCTATCTACAATACTGTTGAAGATTGACTCAAAATTGAACCCAGGCAAATGGATGATTAACTTAATTTTTGCCAAGTTTTTGAGTTAAATCAATTCTTGGAATATTTCGGCAATTTTTTTGGCTACTATTGTTTGACTGAAATATTGTTCAACAATTCTTCTTCCCTCCTTACCATATTTACCAGCAAGTTGATGATTTTGATATAAGATTACTAAGGCATCATACCAATCAGATTCTTTAACTGCACCTACTCCCACTTTCCCCATTGCCAAAATATCAGCATTCATACTAACTGGGGAGACAACTACAGGTACTTAACAAGCCATGTATTGCAACATTTTAAAGCTACATTTGCCTTTAGTCCATTCATTATCTGGTAAAGGCATCAAGCCTACATCCATTTGTTGTACAGTTTTAACTTCCATTGAAGAATATAACCAATACTGGCAAAGATGTTAGTTAAGAATCTTTGGTGCATTACTTTTTCCATTTTCCAGCCACCAACTGTGTAGTATTGAGGAATTATCAAGTGAAGATTGAGCGCATACCCGTATTGTCAGATAACTATATCTTTTTACTATACGATCTCAAAACTCGTACCGCAGCAGTAGTCGATCCTGCTGTAGCAGAACCAGTATTACAGAGATTAGAGGAACTAGAGCTAAATTTAGTTACTATTTTTAATACCCATCATCATTCGGATCATGTGGGGGGAAATCGCAAGTTAATCAAGCACTTTCCGGAGCTTTGTGTATATGGAGGTGCAGAAGATCGAGGAAGAATTCCTGGACAACAAGTATTTTTACAAGAAGGGGATACAGTAGAATTTGCAGGAGAAACAGGACAAGTGTTCTTTGTTCCTGGGCACACTCGCGCCCATATTGCCTATTACTTTCCTCCAACTCAGGGAGAAGATACAGGAAATTTGTTTTGTGGGGATACTTTATTTGCGGGGGGATGTGGTCGCTTATTTGAGGGGACTCCTGCTCAAATGGTAGATTCTTTGAGTAAGTTTCGAGCTTTACCTGATAATACTTTGGTGTGGTGCGCCCATGAATATACTCTCAATAATTTAAAGTTTGCTCTTACTGTAGATAGATATAATGCTGATTTACAAAACCGATACGAATCTGTAAAGAGCGATCGCGCTTTTGGCAAAGCAACTGTTCCTTCTATCTTGGGAATTGAAAAGAAAACTAATCCTTTTTTACGCTGGGATAGTCCGTCTTTGCAAGAAGTGACTAAAATGCAAGAACCAGCTAGAGTGTTTGGGCGTATAAGAGGGATGAAGGATCAGTTTTAAACAATATACGTGGAAACATCATTGAGGAAGATTACTAGCAAGATTTACCAAATAAATTACTCAAAAAAATATTTTTGGCTCATCTTCAGAAAGTAAGATTTATCTGGAAAAAACTAATGATAAACTATCTGCTGAAGGGACAATATTGTATTGAGTTTAGAAAAACTAGTTTCATGTCTATTACCCCACTACATCAGTGTTCTTTATCTCTAGACCATCAAAGTTTAATTAGTTTATTAGCTAAAACCGAAAATATCCTGATTATCCAAGACCTTGATGGTGTATGTATGGGTTTGGTGAAAGACCCTCTGACTAGAGCGATCGCACCAGAATATTTAGAAGCGGTAAAATCTTTTACAGGACACTTTTATGTTTTGACTAATGGAGAACATATTGGCACAAGAGGGATTAATAGAATTATCGAAAAGGCTTTTGATGAGCCAAATATAGTTAGACAAAAAGGTCTTTACTTATCAGGGTTAGCTGCTGGTGGGGTACAATGGCAAGATTGTTATGGGAATGTTTCCCACTTAGGAGTTAGTGAAGCAGAATTAACTTTTTTAGAGCAAGTCCCTCATAAAATTACTGCTTATTTAGAAGAATTATTTGAACAAGAAAATTATGGACTAGACCCAAAACAGATTAAAAAGTGTATTGCAGCTACAGTACTGGATAATAAGGTATCTCCTACAGCCAACTTGAATGTGTTTCATGAAGCTCTTTCAGAGAGTAGTAATGGCTATCTTGAGCTACAGCGTAAAATGCAGAGTTTGATGGAGCAATTGTTAGAAGAAGCCCATCAAAAAGGGCTAGAAGATGCTTTTTTTGTCCATTATGCTCCTAACTTGGGTAGAGATTTAGACGGTAGAGAAATTGTCCAACTAGCTCAAGGAAAAGACTCTGGTACTACTGACTTTCAGTTTATGTTGAGAGGGGCAATAAAAGAAGTGGGAGTATTGGTAATTCTCAATCGTTACTATTATCAAAAGACTGGTAGTTATCCTTTGGGGGAAGAATTTAATGCTAGACAAGCACCGCAAAAACATGAACAACTACTAGATATGATTAAAACTCACTTTGACCCTGCTATTATGCCCAAAATGGTAGGTGTGGGAGATACTGTTACTAGTAAAGCTCAAGAAATAGACGGAAAAATTCAATTTAAGCGCGGTGGAAGCGATCGCGGTTTCTTACAATTAATTCAAGAAATTGGTCAAGAGTTTCAGACAGGCAATATTGTAGTTTATGTTGACAGTAGTGATGGAGAAGTCAAAAACCGTAAACCCCTAAAGCTAGAGAAACTCATTGAGAATCAGCAAGAAGTATGGCGAGTTAGGTCGGGTCCTGGTGATAGCCAAGATCAAGAAGACCCCCTTACTCTTAATGTAGTGTTTCCTGGTGGCTACCAAGAATACACCAGTTGCTTTCAGATAGCAGCAAGCAAAAGAAAGGATGAGGTATAAGGGATGAGGAGTAAGGATGAAGTAGCAAGTAGCAATGAGACGCAACTAACAACTAACAACTAACAATCACAGCTTTACCAATTACTAGTCCCCCAAAACCTTATCTAAACCAATCATGATTCTTGATTCTGTTCTTGATTCTGTTTTTGATTTTGTTCTACCTTTTTTTCTACGGTCGGTTTAACAGGTTTAGGGGGAATGCGAGGGACAATTTGCATCTTGGGTAAGGAGGCGATTGCATAATAAAGCTGTTCTGCCACCATCGTATTAGCGTTATCTGTTAGGTGAATAGCATCAATAAAACTAGGGGAAGGATATTTATCATTAAGATTGTAGAGATTGATTGCTGTAACATTTTGCGGGAATATTTTTGCCAGATACTGATTTACAGCGACAAAACGGGGATAATTTTCCTTAATGGTATTAATATACTCTCTTCCTAACTGAGTGGTAATCTCCCCTTCTGTGGGGGTTAATTTAGCGGGGTTACGTCCTGTAATTTCGGGCTGAGTTGCCATAATCACGGGAATACCAGCACCAGCAGCTAAATTTACCATTTGTTTGTGATTTTTGAAGTAGCGATCTACTCGCCGTTGTAATTCCGCTTGATCGTGGGGTGCATAAGCTGTGAGGTAATTTCCTGGTTCATTAAATAAAATAGCTTTTTCTTGGTTAGATACTTGAGGTGTAAGTACCGAATCTTGCAAGATTTTGACTAGATAGCTTTTATCTTCTAAAGGTTGCAATAACTTCCCTACAGAAGCTCGCATATAACTAGGTGCATCATCTAGCTCGACTTTTTTTAGGGGTATTTGTACAGCAGATTCCTTGCTATCTAGCATCAAATCTTGATAACCATCTAAGACAATCACCAGATCAGGCTTATAACTTAAAATTTGTAAAGCTAACTGAGCTAACCCATTACCAGAAGCATAACCAGGGACGGCTGCATTAATAACACGATAGTTTCCTGATTTAATTTTAGAGGGTTTGGCGAGGGCTTGTTTCCGTTTGGCTTCATCTAAAGGTAATACGTCTGGTTTATAGAAACTAGGACTTTGACGCTGTTGCTGAATACGTTGTTGTAAGCGTAATTCAAGTTTTTCGGCGATCGCAGATTCATTACTAGAGCTTCCATAACCAAAAGCAGTTGAACCCCCCAGAAGGAAAATTCTGATTTCATCTTTCGCTTTTGTCAAAGAAACATTTTCTGTATCGCGAAATCCTTGCTCATTAATTTTCCAATAGGGATTTTCTTGGTTACTAACCAATTGATAACCCACTGATAAACTAGGTTTTATCGCCAAAACTCCATCCTCGGGAGAAGTAGGCAATATTTCCCCCTGTTGGTTCACATACTTAAGCTCATAGTTTTGGCTAATATCTGCTGTTTCGGTAGCTTGAGCAAATTCCTCTCTGTTTCCTGTAACATCTACAATGATGCGAGTAATCAATTCTACAACCAGTAGGGACAAAACAGCAGAAACGACAAACCATATTAAAGGGAATCTCCGTTTGGGTCTGCGAGTGGTGAACAAATAACGTTCTTTTGGTTTAGATTTAAACATAATTCTAAGTATCGTCAATAATTAGTCAACTTCTTAACTAAATCCTGGAACAGCAGTAGCGTCATCTAAATCAGTAATCAGTTCAATATATATTAGTAGGATTGATCACTATAAGTTGGAGACTCTTCATTGAATAAAGTGAAGCAGAAAATTCAACCCTTCAAGGGCAATTGCTGTTTACTGGTTACTGAAGACTTCTAAAATAGCATTTTAGTCAGAGAATTTTGATTTTTAGAGGAGTCTAAGGTACTCCGCCTTCAGAAGGCGGAGTACCTTGGACTTCGTCAAAGATAAACCATATTTACATAATTCAAGTTTTTTCGATGTCACCATTAATGCTATATCTTTTTTTCTTTAGTGCAACCTGATCAACTTCCCACCACATGAAGGTTTACCACAAGATTAGAGATTAGGAACACTCTAGCTTTTCCCCATTCCCCATTCCTCCATTCAAAATTAACAAGTAACAAGTATTACTTCCTCCAATCTCCAACCCCTACACCCTACACCCTATACCCAACGCCGATTTCCCACGTCCCCTTCTCCAAAAATTATAGTCAATATAGTCTTAATACCTTTTTTACAGCATCTTGTTAGTGGGTCGCGCTAGCCTGAAAATCAAGACAATCTTCAACATAGATTTATTGTTTTATGACAAAGAGAACTTTTGGTGTAATTGGTTTAGCCGTAATGGGAGAAAACTTAGCTCTCAACGTAGAGAGTAGAGGTTTTCCTATTGCCGTATATAATCGTACTGCTGCTAAAACTGAGGCTTTTATGACTCAGAGAGCAACTGGTAAAGATGTTGTTCCTGCTTACTCTCTGGAAGAATTTGTCCAGGTTTTAGAACGTCCCCGTAAAATTTTAGTGATGGTTAAAGCAGGGGGCCCTGTAGATAAAGTCATCGAACAACTAAAACCCTTATTAGATGAAGGGGATATGATTATTGATGGCGGTAACTCTCTTTATGATGATACGGAGCGACGCACCAAAGATCTAGAAGCTACAGGACTTGGTTTTGTAGGTATGGGAGTCAGTGGTGGCGAAGAAGGGGCGTTAAATGGTCCTAGTCTCATGCCAGGAGGTACAGAGGCAGCTTATAAGGAATTAGAGCCAATTTTGACCCAAATTGCTGCTCAAGTAGATGATGGTGCTTGTGTTACCTATATCGGTCCTCGTGGTGCTGGACATTATGTCAAGATGGTTCACAATGGTATTGAGTATGGCGATATGCAGCTTATTGCCGAAGCTTACGATATACTTAAAAATGGCTTAGGGTTAAATCATCAAGAGTTACATGAAGTATTTGCTGAGTGGAATACTACTGATGAGTTGAATTCCTTTTTGATTGAAATTACAGCAGATATTTTTAACTACATCGATCCAACAACTGATTCACCCTTGGTAGATTTAATTCTTGATGCTGCTGGACAAAAAGGCACAGGGCGTTGGACTGTAGTAAGTTCTCTGGAATTGGGTGTACCAATTCCCACTATCTATGCTGCCGTTAATGCTCGTGTTATGTCTGCTTACAAAGATGAACGGGTAGCAGCAGCCAAGGATCTAACTGGTCCTACAGGCAAATATGAGGGAGATAAAGCAGCCTTCATTAATAAAGTTAGAGATGCTCTCTATTGCTCCAAAATGTGTTCCTATGCTCAAGGAATGGCTCTGTTGAGTAAGGCATCATTAGAGTTTAACTATGACTTGAATTTAAGTGAATGCGCTCGTATTTGGAAGGGTGGATGTATTATTCGCGCTGGATTCTTAGGTAAGATTCAATCAGCGTTTATTGATAATCCTAGTCTGCCTAATTTGTTACTCGCTCCAGAGTTCAAACAAAGTATTCTAGACCGTCAGGAAGCTTGGCGCGAAGTGTTAGCAACTTCTAACAGTTTAGGTATTGCTGTTCCTGCTTTTAGTGCGTCTCTCGATTACTTTGATAGTTATAGACGTGATCGCCTACCCCAAAATCTCACTCAAGCACAACGGGATTATTTTGGCGCACATACCTATGAAAGAATCGACAAACCCAGAGGTGAGTTTGTCCACACTGAATGGACAGCTAAGTAATAGGGCTTGCATCATCATTAAATCATTAAGGCTCAGTAGTCGGTAAAACGGAGCAATTCCTAGTTAATCGGAATCCCCCCAACTAAAGGGGGGGTGGTTCTGCAATAAGTAAGTACCTAAGTACTATATTGATGGGTTTTGACCTTCATAGGGTTAGGCTGTGTTTCGAGGAAACCTTGAAACCTTGTACGCCCTGCTCACCATATCCAATCGACCCGTTGAGGGATGAGGAGGGAGGAAATTAGTTACCGCTTATATTTCCTTATTCCTTATCCTTTATTTTCTCATTTATATGTCCTAATCTTTTAACAAAAAGCATACTTACATCAAATTGCGCTCATATTTGCTACAAATCTTTATCCCGACTCTCCCCAGTCAGCCAAACTTAAATAAAAACGGTATTACAAGCGATCGCGCTCAATTTCATAAATGGCTTTTTCCCAGTACCAATTTTCTGACATCCCTGGATGAGACAACTTTAATCCTTCCACTAATCCTTGAGCGATATTCCAATTATCAACTAAGCGATAAAGTCTGTACTGTAGGGCATTTTGAGGGGAACGAGTGCGGGTAAATGAACGAGTTGATTTGTTAGCAGTAGTTTCAGAATAAGCATCTTTTAGTTGCAATTCTACACAAATCCGCTCCATTTTTTCTGATTCGGCAATTTTTCCCTGACTGCGAAAATACTGGGAAGCTTTACGCAAATCAGTCTTTGCTTGTTCGTATGCTCCTAAGCGAATGCTAATATTTCCCCGATAATAATATGCTTGAGCATCGTAGCTATCTAGTTGCAGAAGCCAGTTACAATCTGCAAATGCTTCTGTAAATCTGCCTTGCTGAATTTTTTGCTTAACTTGTTTGAGAAAAGCGTCATTAGTAACTCCACCTTGGGCTGCTATTTTTTGTTGTTCTATATGGCGGATTTTAGCAATACAGAAACTACAACCTTCTTTATCTTTGCGGTCTAAATAGATTTCACCTGCAGTTTTATAATGTTCGATGGCGCGATCGAATTCTTGGAGACGAATACAGATTTTAGCCCATAATTTATATGCCCGAACATAATTAGAATCCAGGGTGAGAATTGCCTGAATATCCATAATGCTTCCTTGAATATTGTCAGCAGCTAGTAAAGCGGAAGCACGGCTAAAATATACTTCTATTTGTCGAGTGTTAAGATTGAGACTGGAATTATAATCTGCGATCGCTTTGTCAAATTGTTCTATTTCAGAATAAGCTAATCCACGACGATAGTAAGCATCGGCAAACTTAGGATTAATTTCAATGGCTTCGGTAAATTCCTTGATTGCTTCAGTGTAATTGCCAATTTTGGCTTTATGGATACCTTTTTGATAATGTTCTTTTTCCATAATAGCTTTCTCTAAAATTTGAACCAGTTTTGACCCTTTAGCTATTAGCTTAAATTATCTTGGATGTCTGATTTAACTACTTTTGATAAATAGCGTAAGATAAGTATCCCTAAAAAAATTGAAGCCATGCAACCCAACCAAAACCCTTTAACAACATTAGGGGACTGGTCTAAAGCATAGCCTCCAAGGGTTGGTCCAATAAAATAACCAATCGCCCAACACTGGGAATTAATCGATAAATAAACTCCTCGTAATGATTCTGGGGCGATATCCGCAATAAAAGCGGAAGCAGAAGGAGTATAAGCAACCATTCCTAATGCCATAATCCCTAGGGCGAGTATAGCCCAAACTAGGGGATAAGATGATGTTCCAATTAGCCAAACACAGAAGAATCCTACACCCCAGAAAATCAAAGCAATAGTTAAAGCTTGCATACGACTAAAACTATTTAACCAACGGGCGATAGGTAACTGACAAATAGCAGCAAAGGTAATATGCCAACTAAATAAGCCACTGATGACTTTTTCTGATAATCCTTGTGAGGTTTCTCCTGCAAAGTTTTTGAGATACAGAGGTAGAGTACTTTGTACTTGGGAAAGATAGGTGGTAAAGAGAATATTTACTACAACATAAATCATTAAGGTGCGATCGCTGAATGCTAATAACCAACCACTAGAAGCTGCTGTTGACTGAGATGAAAATTCATAAGTTTCTGCGATCGCAAAATAGATAATGGCAAAGAAAATTAGAAAAGAAACGCCGTCTATGGCAAATAAAGCGCGATAATTGCCAAAATTCGCGATTAATGCCCCTCCCAAGACCACACCCAAGCTTAATCCTAAACTATCTGCCAATCTTGTCACGGCAAAGGCTTCATTGCGCTGTTCGGGATTAGTCAAGTCAATAATAGCAGCTTCGGTTGCTGGCCAATAAAAGCCTACACCCAAACCCATCAAAATATTTCCCACAACTAATAGGGGAAAATTATCCGCCATAACTAGAAACACATCAGCAAAGGCGGAAATAGCAGCAGAGATTAATAAGGTTTTTCTTCTTCCCCAAGAAGGAGAATCAGCCCATTGTCCCCCCAGAAACCGCCCTACAACCCCCGAAACTGAACCACTACCCAAAGCCAACCCTACTAAGGTTGAGGATATGCCAATCTGATTCACAAAAAAGATCGGCGCATAAAATAGAGTAAATCCTGTACCGATCTCTGACAACAGTCTTCCTCCAGCAAGAATCCAGATTTCAGACTTAAATTTTGGTAAGCTAATTCCCATTTAGATATCGATCACTTTATCATCCAAGCAAAAAAAACACCTCGGTAATACCGAGGCTAAGATTCAGGAGAAATCAATGTTGACGCGAAACATTGATACTACTGCCATAGTAACAGCAGACAAATTTAGCAATAAGCCAGACTTAGAGTTTTCTAGAGCTTATTATGTAAATTTATATTAAATAAAGTAACAAAATTTTGACAAACCTACAATATTTTGTGATCCATTGCAAGTTAAATCCCTTTCTTCTCGGTAAACTACTACTACCTTGTTATTGACGTGAGTATCCCATGATTATTGCGATTACGGCTTTGAAGGGAGGAGTGGGTAAAACCACAACGGCAGTTCACTTGGCTGCTTATTTACAAAGCTTTTCTCCCACTTTATTAATTGATGCTGACAAAAATCGTTCCGCTTTGGTCTGGTCGAAAGAAGACAAATTGCCCTTTTACGTTGCTTCTCAGGCTGGTTCTCCTGCATTAATTAAAAAGTTTACCCATATTATTATTGACACTCAAGCTAGACCAGAACCAGAAGATTTGGCGGAGTTAGCAGAAGGTAGCGACTTGCTAATTTTACCAACTACGCCTAATCCTCTGGATTTAGATACTACGATAAAAGCTGCGGAGTTACTACAACCACTCAAAGCTAACTATAAAGTATTGCTAACTAAGGTAGATTCTCGTACTACCAATGGTCGATCCGCGAGAAAATTCCTCGAAGAAGCCAAATTACCTCTATTTAAAGTTGATATTCCTCTTTTAGTAGCATTTCAGCGATCGCCAGCCAAGGGAGTAATTGTTAAAGACTATCCCGATCCGCGATCGCATATAGGGTGGTCAAGATATCAGTCGGTAGGGAAAGAAATTATGAGTTAGTGGTTAAAACTACCATTTTTTCCGCGATAACAGCATAAAAAGGGTCTGCTCCTGCTAATCCTAACATTTGGAGAAATTCAGGGACAGAAGATTGATGAGCCACTATTTTAGGAGTACTAAAGCCAGGAAGAGCCTGAAAATACTTTTTCACTAATTCTACTCGACCAGTTTCGCTGTTATCCCGCCAAAGTGCGATCGCTTTTTGGTAAAACATTCGGTTAGAAAAACTGACAATAACCTTTCCTCCTGGCTTGAGGATACGATATATTTCCGCAAATACTGCTTCTGGATACTGTAAATACTGTACGGAAACAGTAATTAAAACTGCATCAAAATCGTTTTCTTTTAAAGGTAATTGGGGATTTTTATTGAGATTCTGGAGAAAATAGCCATCTAATTGCGGATTTTTGGCTAGTTCTTCATGGTTCATCCCGTGACCTTGTACATGGTCAAATTCCATGTCATCGGGTAAGTGAGAAACCCAACTACTCATCAAGTCTAAAATACGAGTATTAGGGGTGAGTTCTTCTCGATATAATTGAGTCAATTGATCGATGAACCCTTCATCTACATGGGTGACAAAACGAGGAATAGAGTAAAAATCTGTATCGTCTGTTTCGTCTAACTTGTTACGGTGTTCTGGTCTGAGTAACATGATGTAAAATTTTTCTTTAAAGTCTCTCAAATAGTATTACAAATTATTAAGAGAATCATCTAACTAAAATTGCAGCTATATAGCACTACGCTTTTGGATTAGAACATCATATTGAACACGAGTTCGGGTAATTGATGAATTACCCCTACACAGACTATGTCATAACCTAAATTTGTATAGCTATGAGTTAAAAAACAAGAATGATAGATGAAGGGTATATCAAGTATCAATGCTATTGGACTAATCAGCCATCAGTTTCTAGTGAAGAAGTTAAACAATTAAACTTCTGGAGGGAGCGACTCTATAAGTTAGGCTTGATTGGGATATATCCCAATGGTGTTGGTTTTGGTAATATCAGTATTCGCCACAACAACACAATAATTATTTCTGGGACTCAAACTGGAGTAATTAGTAATTTAACAGCGCAGCATTACACGAGAGTAACTGATTTTGATTGGGAGAAAAACACTGTTACTTGTGTAGGTGAGGTTCAAGCTTCTTCGGAAACTTTAACTCATGGTGCTATATATACTGCTGACCCAGAAGTTAATGGGGTAATTCATGTGCATCATTTACCACTTTGGCAAAAATTGATGGATAAAGTTACTACTACTAATAGGAATTGTGCTTACGGAACACCAGAAATGGCGAGAGAAATTATTAGATTGTGTCAAGAGACAGAAGTAAAAAACCAACAAATTATTGTTATGAGTGGACACAAGGAAGGAATTATTACTTTTGGGAAGGATTTAGAAGAAGCAGGGAAAATTCTACTAGATTTTTATGCTGAATATAAAATTCTTGGCTAATACCAATTCTCGAAAATTATAGATAGTAGGGCGATGCACCGCCCACCCTACTTTTTATAAAACTCTAAGCAGCAATTGACTCTTTGTAAGGTTCAAACTTATTTTTTGTTGCACCACAAATAGGACAGCACCAATCATCAGGAATGTCTGCAAAGGGAGTACCAGGAGCAATTCCAGAATCAGGGTCGCCCACAACAGGGTCATAAATCATGGAACATTGACGACAAATCCATTTTTGAGTGGTAGGGTTCGAGTCTGCTACTTTAGTAACTGGCTCTCCACCATCGAGAACTTGGAGTGCTTCTGTATATTGATTAGCGTGATGATTTTCAATATGAGTAAGCAAACCAAAATTATGGGCTGCTTTGCGGAAGTTTGTGGCGTGTTGTCGAGATTCTTCCTCTTGAGATTGAAATTCCGCTACTGCGTCATTATCTCTGTCTTCTGACGCTGCTTTGGCAAATTCAGGATACATAGTAGTGTATTCATAGGTTTCACCTTCAATTGCTAACTCTAGACAACGAGATGCGATCGCTTTTTTTTCTGATTCACTTAATGACTCTGGGTCTTCTACTACTAATTCTGGGTGTATGAGTCGGAAATGAGCAAAAGCGTGTTCTGTTTCTTGATTAGCAGTTTCTCTAAAGAGCTTGGCTAATTCAGACATCCCTAGTTTTCGCGCTACGTCAGCAAAAAATAGGTATTTACGATTCGCCATTGATTCTCCAGCAAAGGCTTCTGACAAATTTTTCGCAGTGTTGGAGTTAGATAAATCCATAGTCTTCTGAGTATGATAAGATTGCCTTCTATTGATTTTAATCTTTATTTGTCACCTCTGATATTAATATAAGTACAGCAATAGATAAAGGATGAAGGATAAATACCCCTGATCCGAAGACCTATTCCTCATCCCTCAATCCTTACTCCTCACTCCTTATTCCTAACTTGCTCAGAATAGTCTTTCTGTTTCAGGTTGCGGACGGTATCTAGTAAAATCTTTCTGAGGCTAGCAGGTAGATAGGATAAGACAATACCAAAGTAGAAACGGGATGATTTACCAAGAGTCTGAGATGATTTCTGTAACAACTCTCTTCCTTTAGTGGGTTCACCTTTTTCAATTAACCTTATTCCTAAACCCTGTTGAGTTATAGCTAATTTTTTTAATCTTAGTTTTTCTAATTTTGGCTCTGTAAAATGATAACTATCAATACAAAAAGTTTTCGCAGAGAGAAAATGAATATCTTGTTTAAGGCTGGTTTGTCCTCCATGAAAACGGTATTCCATGAGTAATTCAGGAAGAAAATAACCTTTATATCCTGCGATCGCTAGTCTAACTAATAAATCGAAATCTTCGCAACCGTCAGCTTGGGGGCGCATATAGTCAATTTCTGCCAGACATTGACGACGAAATAGGGACGAACCTACCTGTAAACTCTGTTTAATAAAAGTTTCTTCAATTAAATTAGGTATTATTCCTGGTTCAAGCTTATCTTTACCCCATTTTGCCGAATTTTCTCTAGTTGCAGACTCTTCTCTAACACTATCAGCATTAATAATCCAATGATCGGTACAGACAAAATCTGCTTCTTTCTGAGTGTCTAGTATCTCTACTGTTTTAGCTAAAAACTCAGGCGCGATCGCATCATCGTCATCAAATTTGATAAAATACTCTCCTGTAGCGGAACTAAAACCCGAACGCATATTCTTACTTCGTCCAATATTTTGAGGATGTTGAATATAGCGAATTCTACTGTCTTGATATTGACTAACTACTGTCGCAGTGTCATCAGGGGAAGCATCATCACAAATAATAAGTTCATAATCAGTATAAGTTTGATTCAGAACACTATTAACTGCATATTGAAGATAATGAGAACGATTGTAGGTAGGAATGCAAACACTGACTTTAACCATAAACAATTAATAATTAAAAATTAATAATGTCTTGTTCCATCAGGCATAATTGCGCCCTGGAGCATTGTACTTTTAAAGATAGCTTCTTGAATATTAGCATTACGCAAATTAGCACCACGTAGATCGGCTTTTGTCAGATTTGCACCCCGTAGATTAGCTTGACTAAGATTAGCTTGTTTCAAATCTGTATGACTTAAATTAGCTCCTCTGAGGATAGCTTTTGTAAGATTAATATTTCTCAAATTACTATAACTAAGAGTAGCCCAACTTAAATTACTCGCCATCAAATCAGCTTCTAATAAATTAGCCCCAAAGATATAGGCTTTATTAAAATAACTTCCTATAGCTTTTGTTCGATAAAAATTAGTTTTGTAAGCAGATACTCCCGATAATTCTGCTCGATAAACATTGCCATAACTAAGGTCGGCTTCGTTTAAATTTGCCTGGAGCAGATTCGACTCACTAAGATTAGTCCGATGCAATTTTGTGGCTACTAAATTAGCTTGGTACAAATTAATATTTCGCATCGAAGTACCAATTAAATTAGCTTCGCTTAAGTTTACGTTATTCCCTTGTGCTTCTCGTAAATCCGCCCCAATTAGATTGGCTCTTTGTAAGTTAGCATTAATTAAATATGCCTGACGGAGATTAGCATTACTCAAATTCGCTTCTAATAGACAAGCTTCAATTAATTCCGCTTTTTCTAAATTAGCAGTAGCTAAATTAACTCCACTTAATTCTGCATAACAGAGATTAGCACCCCCTAAATCTGCTTTCACTAAATCAGTTTTGGCTAAATTAGTTCCACTAAGATTAGCTGATTGTAAATCTGGTGGCAAACTACCGTTACTATTACGCCACTTACTCCATTTATCCCCCCCTTGTTTAAGTTTAGTAAGATGTTCTACATTTGCCATCAACCCATACCTCCATCTTGCAACTGTTATTTAACCTTTTCTTTAGTTTATTATTTCCTATGAATTTCTATTCTTTTTTCCCGCCAAAAGATACATCTCTTCCCGCAACATTTTCTATCGCAGCTAAAGCAGCAGCCGACCCAGCCATAATATCTCTTTCTTCTCCTCCTAAATATAATCGCCCAAAACTTCCTACTGCTCCTACTTGGAGTATATTAATTAAAGCAGCCTTTTCCGCTTCATTAGCAGCTAAAGCAGCATAAGCTGCTGGTTGTACTTCTAAAACGTATAGAGTTTGTCCCTCTAGTAACAACTGTCCTCTACGGTTACGATTAATCAATTGAGCTTGATATGCGTCAATATTACGAATTACCTGAGAAGAAACGACTTTCGGTTTGAGAGAATCTCTTTGATCTACTCCTAAAGCTTGTAAAATAGCTTTCCCTGCTGCTCTGACTTCTCCTTGCTTGTTAGAATGGATTTCTAATAAACCATATAATCTTTCTACAAATTGCACCCCAGGACGAACTACAGCAGATTTGAGCGCGACATCAGTAATGCGATTAATTTCAATCCCAGGAGATATTTCAATCCACAAGGAAGCATCCCCTGGTAATGGTAAAAATCCTAAAGCCACTGTACCAATATAAGCAGCGTGTTGTGGTTGTAAGCGGTCTAAATAAACATAACTACGCAATTCTACACCCAAAATCTCTTTCCCCTTCAGCAATGGACTGATGTGACATATTCCAGCTAATCAAGGATAGGGGCAATTGTAAAGCTTTTATAAGGGTGAGGTAATAGGGCGAGTAATACTACTGTCTCCTGAATAGTGATTACTTATTACTTATTACCTATTAATTGACGCTTTCTGAGATTTATCGAGCTTATCTAACAAGTTTGTTGCAGTTGGCAGTTGTGATACCGAATGAAGGGAAGAATTAACTGTAGATTCAGGAAGGTATGGTACAGTTTCTAAAATTTCCACATTGATACTAACCTTAATTAGATGAGAGCCTGGCTGTTTCCCAATGGATTCTGCGATCGCTCTTAACAGATCGGGATGTTCTCCTGTAATGGGATTGCGCAATACACAACGTTCCCACTCATAATCCGCTTGAGGATTGATACTCAGGATATAATGCTGGTTCATGGCTCTCTCTGAAATTTGATTTTTTATTCAACAATAATTGTAAACCAATCACCAAGAATTTGCAATTTGCATTATTTAAACTGTTGTTTCCTATTCAACTCCAGAGAGAGGATTACAACAACAGCTAGAGAAACAATTATGTTAGGTCATAAAAGGAAGAAGAAACCAGGAAGAAGGAACAAGCATTTATGGCATAAGCCCTTGTTAGCATTGGGAGTAGCTATGGTTTTATTGACCAGTCTCAAGCCCACATTAGCAGCAGAAAAAGTAACCTTTACCTATGGTTTAGCATCTGTGTCAGTTTCCCTAGAAGAATTAGAAGCTTTCGCCACCACAGGAGAAGTTTCCCCTTCCATAGATTTCCTGCTTGATTTTAGCGGACAAAATCCTGATGTAGTTCGTTGGTTACTGAGGGGCGAGTTTCCTACTAATACAGCGATCGCGTCCTACCTACTTAATACTATAGTAGGGGAGTATGCTTTGAGTCAAAGTAGTAATATAGTTCATTCAAGCTCGCCAAGAGGAGATATACAGGCTCTTAGAGGAGCTTTAATTGCTTCTAGTCAGGACGATGGGCGAGTTTCTCTCCTAGAGTTATGGCGTAACTATCCTACAAAACAAGTGTATGTAGATGGAGAGTCTTTGATTAGTATAAACAAGAAAGCTAATGAAACCTTGGAGAATTTAGCAGATTATACGGAATTATCTGCCCAACTCTGGCAACAGTTTTGGAAATAGGGAGAAATTTCTGACTTTGATAACATTTTCTTTTTGCAAAGGGGAATAAGATGGTTAGAGATAGTTCAACACAAGTTGGAGTTTAATGCTGACATACCAAGATAAATCTCTAAAAATCTCCAAAATTTCGGAAGAAGAGCGCAAAAAACAAGAGCGAATCCGAGATGTTTTATTACTCTTAGAACAATTGGTAGAACGAGAAGAAATTACTTTAAAGTTAATTATTGATAGTCTTTATGATGTTGGCTCAATTAATATTATTAACAAGAAATTTAGCAATCAACCTCTAAACCGATTTTTAAAGGCGATCGCTAGTCTGTCGAAACCCGTCTTAAGAATTGTCGCATTACGATGGGCAAAAAAGAATCTACCGATTTTAGTGACTAACTGGCTCGAAAGCAAAGTATCTTTTAAATAGAGTTGGGGATCACAATTTTTAATTAAACTATTTTAAGTAACAGTAACGATAAATAAACTTTCCTTAATTTATTTTTCAGATGATTTCATTCTCTAATTTTTTGCCATCTGTTTACTAATTTGTGATTAGTATTGATCTCATAAGGACTTAAATAAGGACTTAGAGTTTTGGAGGAAAAACCTTATGAAAGGCGGAATGATTTGGCATCCTGAAGAGAAGGATCAAAAAGTTAATCAATATTTAGAAAAAACTAATCATGCACCTTATGAACTAATTATTGCTGTAGTAATGGCAATATTTTGTGGATTTACCCTACTAATTTTAATGGGACCTTTTTAGGAGTAATTAATTATCAAGATTATTCCCAATAATCTAGGAAAGAACCTTGGCTAACCCCTGTAAGACGGCGAAATTTGAGTACGGCTTCTGCTTCACTTAAACTAGCAACAGTATCTATAGCCATACGGGTTTTTTCCTGGTCAACATTTTCTCCTTGTTTAGCTCGTTCATCTAATTCTAAATAGTCTTTAATAAACCGAACAGGAATCAAGCTTAAGTCTCCTTTTTGGATAACTTCGAGATACATTTCAAATAAACTTTTGATAATCTTTTTTTGTCCATATCTTTGAGTAGCAAGACGAGGATTAGAGATGACATAACTCCAAACAATACGTTGCAGAAATTGAAGCTCCTCTTCCTTAGCTGGGTCGTATTGCAGATAACCGCGATCGCTATACCCCTCACCAGCAGCGCGATCGCCATAAGTGAGAATCAGTTGTACAGAACTAATATAAGTTTGAATTAGCTGAGAACTAACCCTTTTGATCTGCGCTTTTTGTTCAAAAGACCCTGGACGATATTGTCCTCTTAAGTTGTAAGTCGCATCAAGAAAGTTTTGAAACCGATAAGGATGAGCTTGTACCACCTTAGCTACGGGATCATTAGGCTTTTCCCGTAGCCATTCTTCCACAAAGCGGTTTAACTCGTCGCGGTCAGTAGCAAGTAATTCTAAAGGAATTAAACCAGCTAAATAAAAATCCTCTAAATCATGGACACTGTAGGTAATATCATCAGCAAAATCCATGATACTAGCTTCTATGGTTTGACTCTGATCTTGAGGATTTCTCACAAACAAAAATGCTTCATAGTCAAGATCGTAAACAGAGTATTTGCGATACCTTTTGGATTGAGGCAAAGAGCGATCGCGTAACCAAGGGTATTTCAGAACAGCATTAAGAGTAGCTCTAGTTAAATTTAAACCACAATAATCTATACGGTGAATTGCCAATTTCGTCAGAATACGAAAAGATTGTGCATTTCCTTCAAAGCCATCATTCAAACCGTGTTTGACCGCACACTCATCTAATTCTTCTTCTGCACTATGTCCAAAAGGAGGATGACCCAAATCGTGAGCTAAAGCTGCTGCTTCTACTACATCTGGCTCAATTCCCCCTAATTTTTCGGCTATTTCTGGTTGTTGAGCTATTAAACTTTCTGCAAGTCTCCTCGCCACCTGAGCTACTTTTAGAGAATGAGTCAGACGGTTGTGAAAGACGTGACCTTCTTGAGCCGTCACTACCTGGGTTACTTGTGCTAATCTGCGGAAAGCAGAAGAATACACTATGCGATCGCGATCTACTTGGAAAGAATTACGGCGATCGCCTGGTTTATTTCCTTTTCCTGCAAAGGGATTATATTGTCTTTCGTCCTTTCCTGACATAAAATACACCATAAAAAAAATGCAACAGATATCTTGTAAAGGTTTAGCATTACCAACCCTCAACACAGGTTCGATCTGTAGCAAATATTTTAGCTTCCCTGGGGGAAGCGGAGCGTTCTGCTGACAGGCGAACGTCGGGGTCGCTCCGCGCACCTTCGGTGAGAAAGCAGGGGCAAGGTTTATTGGTCGCGCGCTTTACAGTTTTGAAACGAAATCTTTATATAGCAAAGCTTTTGAGTCTTGTATGATCTATTCATACGGGTTCGCCCGCAGTAAGTTGTCAAGGGATAATCTAACCCTGTCTATCTGTACGCCCTTGAAAAATATCACCCAAGAAAATGTAACGGTGACGCGGGGAGGAATAGGAACATAGAGTCAAAACAATTTGAAAGCTGTACCGATGGACTGTCGGAAACGGAAACTGCCTGGGCAATCAGAGCGTCGGGGGTGTGTAGTACTTGTATTATTCATCTAGATGGTGGGTGCAAAACCACCCCCGACCACACCCCCCTGTAGGGGGAGACCATCCGTTCCCTCTCCACCCCCCTCATTCCCCCACCTCTCCAAACCTCTCCTGAAAGGAGAGGCTCGACTGATGTCCCCCTAAAGGGGGACTTATAGGGGGTGGGGGGATGAGTAAGGAAGATTTTTTTTATTGGAGAGGGTTAGGGAGAGGTGGAAATAACCGCCGAAAACCTAATCGTAAGGTTAGGGAAGCCCGCATCGTAATCTTTGATTCGATGTCGGGAGAGGTCACTTTAGCTTCCGCCTGGGAAGCCCCGCGTGAGGCACGAAAGCGAACCTCGGGATGAAAAGGCGGGCAGGGTTTGTCGGTCATAGGTTTACAAAATAGAAACAGAATCTTTATATAGCAAGGCTTCAAAGCGTTGTAAAATACTATTATTCGACATCGGCGATAATAGCCTCATCGAATATCAGTACCTCGACAACTAAAGAAACACGGGTTTTGCATGGTAGTGTAACCAGAAATAAGTTACTGCCTCATGGGAGTAAAATCTTTAAGGAACGTGGGTTCTAGGTTTTTCAAGGGTGATAAGCTCTTAACACCTCTTCGGGCTGGGCGTGTACCTGAAGTAAAACTGCCGTAGCAGGAAACAATAGGAGTATTGCGAAGGAAGTCTGTCTCCTAGAATTCTAGGATGTGCAGAAGCCCGCGATGTACCGCAAGCGGTCAGCGTCGGGTTGCGTCACTATTAATCTTTCTCTATCCTTTTTGCAGGATATTGATTCACCCTCTGTTAAATTAAGATAGACTTGGGGTCGCCCGCCCATGGCTCCCGCTTGAACCCATGTTCACAAGGGTAACTTACTATTTTTAACTACTAATTTCTAAGTCCCAACTATGATTGAAGTGAGCTTTACCCTCTTCTACTAGTTTCCAAGCAGCTTCTTTAAAACTACGATGAGATAGACTTTTGTCTGTAGCAATCTTTGCTTCTAGCTCTTGAAGGCTCATTGGTGCTTGATGTTTTCTTAACTGAGTGAGTAACAGTTCTTTGGTTTGTTCGGTTTGTGGGATTGTTTGAGTACTCATAACAATAAAAATATCTACTTAAGACAAAGATATATCATACACTACTGGTAGAGTGGATTGCCGACTTTTAGAGGCATTAGACCCTAGATGTATAACCCGCTTCTATTATGTCTGAAGTTTCTCCAAATCAACTTTGAGCATCCCAATATGTTAATAATCACTGATCTGCGATCGATCTTTTCTCTTCCCTCTTCCCTATAATAATTACTAATTTCTATATGGGTAAGTCAATAGGGTACCTAGTAAGAGCATAATTTCGCTATTCCCTATTCCCTATTCCCTATTCCCGTTTCCCAAGGATCAAGGACATCAGTAATCAATATTCAGTAATCAGTAATCAGTATTATAAACATTTAACGAAAATATAGTAAAATATTGCCAAATTTAGTCAAATATTAAAATTAATTATGGTTATCTTATGGGATAATATATCTGGTCATTAAATTTGAGCAATGAGGCAGGTTGAGAGACATATAGTTCAACCAAATAACCCATTTTGGCAAGAAATAGATCGCCTTTGTTTCTTGTCTAAAAATCTTTATAACTATGCTAACTATATAATTCGCCAAGCCTTTATCTTTGATTCTATTTATTTAGGATTTAATCAAGTTTATCATTTGGTGAAAAATAGTGGGGATTATCAAGCATTACCAGCCAAAGTTTCTCAGCAAGTATTAAGGACACTAGCTCAAAACTGGCAATCTTTTTTTAAGGCTAATCAAGCCTATAACCAAACACCAAAATTCTTTACAGGAAGACCATCTCTACCTAAGTATAAACACAAAACTCAAGGAAGAAATTTAGTTACTTATCCCCTTGATGCTATCAGTAAACGTTGGCTTAAAAAGGAGAGAGTTAAATTATCTCTTACAAATATAATTGTTCCTACTAGGGTCAAAAATATAGTTCAAGCTAGAATTATTCCCAAAGTAGGACAATATATAATTGAAATAGTATATGAAAAAACTGAAGAAGATACGGTCTCTAACCCTCTTGCTATTGCTGCTATAGATATTGGAGTAAATAATTTAGCCACTCTAACATCAAACCAAAAAGGATTTATACCAATTCTGGTTAACGGGAGACCGCTAAAAAGTCTTAACCAATTCTATAATAAGAGAAAAGCTATCTTGTGCTCATTACTGGCAAAAGATAGCCTCACATCAAAACAAATTCAAAGAATCACAGCTAATCGCAATAATCGAATAGAAACTTATCTACATCAAGCTTCTAGATGGATAATTAATTATTTAGATAAGCAAGGGATTAGCCAATTGATTATTGGAAAAAATCCTCTATGGAAACAGGAGATAAATAATGGCAGGAAAAACAATCAAAATTTTGTAAGTATTCCCCATAGTAGATTTATTGAAATGTTACGTTATAAAGGAGAATTAAAAGGAATTAACATAGAAACAAGTGAAGAAAGTTATACATCCCGTGCTAGTTTTTTAAACCTAGATGTAATCCCTAACTACGGTGATGAGAATGCTAAAGAAATTAAATTTAGTGGTTATCGTGAATCCAGGGGAATGTATAAAATCAAAGGGGAAAAAACGAGAATTAATGCAGATATTAACGGGAGTCTTAACATTTTAAGAAAAGCGATGAAGTGCGGTCTTGGGGGTTTCCCCCATGAGCAACTTCATCAAGAAGTAGTCCCAACAGCTTTTAGCCAAGGGATAGAGAAGGCAGCGCGTTGGGCGGGTTCCCCGACTTGAAGCGACTGCCGTGGCGTAGTAGTTCGTCCTATCAGGGTTACGCCTGGTTAAGCTAAAACATAGTCAATGTCATATTTGACTATATTTTTAGTAACTATTTAGGCATCAAGGAGCAAGAAATAATCAAGGG
Organism: Xenococcaceae cyanobacterium MO_167.B27; assembly: GCA_030065935.1. Taxonomy (GTDB): domain Bacteria; phylum Cyanobacteriota; class Cyanobacteriia; order Cyanobacteriales; family Xenococcaceae; genus JASJCP01. Next base: position 39,777 of record JASJCP010000010.1, on the reverse strand, counting down.
GTGCTGACCTAGTTTCCTTACTACTCTCACCGAAGGTGCGCGTTCGGTGAAGGGCGACGAAGTCTAGCGACCCATCATAATTCATCCCTCACATAAAGATGAAGCAGAAACGATAAATACCTATTCCCTACTCCCTTTTGTTTCTAGGCTCGACGCTTATACATCTCTTTAAGAACACGAGCGGGGTCAACATAAGTTCCATTATGTCTTAAAACCCAGTGAAGATGAGGACCAGTGGTTCTACCAGTCATACCAACTCGACCGATTCTAGCACCTACGGCAACTTCTTGACCTTGCCAAATTTGAAGTCTTCCGTTATCGTCTATGAGATAGCTTCCTTTATCTGATGTTTTGATATTACCCTTTAAATGGCAATAGGCGTGTTCCCATTCTCCCGATGTTATGGTGACAGAAGTTCCACATCTACTATCACTAGAGACTTTACTTACTGTTCCTGTCCACCAACTACGAACATAACTACCTAGGGGTGCAGCCATATCTAAGCCGTTATGAAACTGCACTTCACCATCTATAGGAGAGCGACGATAGCCGAAAGGAGAAGTGTAAGCTTGAAAATTCTCTACAGGAAAAGAACCATGTGTCCACAAAGTGCCAGCTATTTCTGTTGATTCTAGATTCTCTTGTGGTTCTAATATATTAGATGCTTTAACTTTCCCTAGCTTTTCTGATGCTAGTCCTAGAGTAATTAACAAAGTCGCCACCATTATTAGCACTAGGCGATACAATTTTGCCTTAACACTCATAGCTCTCGGATTTCCTACTGGATAATTAACAACTACTCTTCAATCTAGGGACGAAACTATAAATTTATTCTTTCTTTGTGAGAAGGTGTATATACTATTTATGACAAATAGTCAATACTACATTACAAAGTAAATTTTTGGGTGGTTTGTAAACATATCTACCCAATATACTACCTATTAACTGTTACCGCAATAATAGAATCGGTATAATTACTTAAGATTCAAACCTTTGAAGTAAAAGGATATTGGCTATAATCCCACAATAATCGCCTTATTATGAGCAAGAAATTTTAAATTCACTATGTTACAAGATTTTTTTCCTTTTTTATTTCCGATCAATCAAACTGCGATCGCTGGTAGTTGTTTGTGGTCACTAGTATTCTATATTAGTCTTACTTCTGTGAAAGATTGGATTACAGAACAGTTATCACGGTGGTTTAATTTTGCCGAGCGATCGCTTTATACTATAGAAGAATACGAAGAAACTCGCCCTGTAAGAGAATCGCAAAACGCTTTTTATGCTTCAGTTATGAGTATTATTCCGTTTCTGATCTTAGGTGCTGTTTGTAATTGGGGTATTTCTTTCAGCTTGGGTATTAGCTGGTCGATTAGTTTAGGCATAATGACTTGTATAATCTCTGGAGTCTATGCTTTAGGTCGTCAAGATTAAGTAGGAGCGTAGGAGCGTAGTTAGTAACTTTTTAGCAATTAAGCATCAACCATCAACAATTAATATCTTAGATGAAAACTTTACTAGGGTCTAAATTGTGGCGTATCTTCCCCACAAAACTATTATTAATTGGGATAATTATTCTGAATACGATTACCTTAAACGGTTGTAATTCTGCACTGTTAGAATCTAATGCTAGCCAAGTAACCCAATTGGTTCAAGCAGTATTAAGCGATCCTAAAACTTTTAATCTTGTGATTTCTCAAGATAGAGGTAGCAGTAGTGTGGGGAACATGATGTTTGAGGGGTTAGTTACCCAAAATCCTATTACAGGAGAAATTGAAACAGCGTTAGCGGAATCTTGGTCAGTTTCAGAAGATAAATTAAAAATTATTGTTAAACTCAAAAAAGGATTAAAGTGGTCTGATGGTCATCCTCTAACCGCCGAAGATGTAGTTTTTACTTTTAATGATCTGTATTTTAATACTGATATTCCCACGGGTACAAGAGACATTTTAAGAGTAGGTCAAAGTCAAGAATTACCAAAAGTTAGAAAGCTAAACGACTTAGAAATTGAATTTGTTTTAGCCGAACCTTTTGCCCCTTTTGTTAGCATCATTGGACAGGCGATTTTTCCAGAACATATATTAAAGAAAACTGTAGAAACCAAAGATAAAGACGGTAATTTGTTATTTCTTTCTACTTGGACAGTAGATACACCTCCTGATGAATTTGTAGTTAACAGTGCTTATAAATTAAAAGAGTATGTAAATAGTCAAAGAATTATCTTTGAAGCTAATCCTTACTACTGGAAAAAAAGCGAAAATGGCGAGACTTTACCTCGTATCAAAAAAATAGTCTGGCAAATTGTTGAATCTCAAGACACATTTTTATTACAATTTCGTTCTGGTAGTTTAGATTCTATTACTGTATCTCCTGAATATTTTTCTCTACTGAAGAAAGAAGAAAAGCGAGGAAATTTTACTGTCTATAATGGTGGCGCAAGTTACGGGACAACTTATATTACTTTTAATTTGAATCAAGGTCAGAGAAATGGTAAACCTTTTGTGGAGCCTATTAAATCCCAGTGGTTCAATAATGTGAAATTTCGACAAGCAGTAGCTTACGCTATTGACCGTCAAAGAATTAATAACAATATCTATCGGGGCTTAGGAGAACTACAAAATTCTCCCATTTCTATTCAATCTCCCTTTTATGATGAGAATTTAAAAGGATACGAATATAATCTAGAAAAAGCTAAACAATTACTAACAGAAGCTGGTTTTACTTACAATAAACAAGGAGAATTATTTGATAGTAAAGGAAATCGCGTAACATTTTCTCTTATAACCAATTCAGGAAATAAAATCAGAGAAGCGATGGGGTCACAAATTCAAAGTGACTTAGGGAAAATAGGAATCAAAGTAGATTTTGAGCCGATTAATTTTAATACCTTAACAAATCAACTGGATAACTCGTTAGATTGGGAATGTGTCTTGTTAGGATTCACTGGAGGTAATGAGCCTAATAATAGTGCTAATCTCTGGGATCCTAATGGTAGTTTACACTTTTTTAATCAGGGGGCAAAACCAGGACAAGAACCAATTGAAGGAAGAAAAGTTGCTGATTGGGAAGTGAAAATTGGTCAATTATTTATTGAAGCTGCAAGAGAATTGGATATCGAAAAACGCAAAGCAATTTATGTAGAAGTACAAGAAATAGTATCAGAAAATTTACCGTTTATTTATTTAGTCAATCCTTTGGCTCTAGGAGCAGTAAGAAATAAGATTCAAACTATTGAATATTCCGCTCTTGGAGGAGCTTTTTGGAATTTGGAAGAGTTGAAAATTACTGATGAGTGAAAAGCTAATGGCTAATGGTTAATGGCTAATTGGGCTCTTGCTAATGAGTGATAACTGACTCGGTGATTCGGTGCAAGAGATGCAACATGGCACAATGAGAGACGTTTGTGACGTTCTCCCGACGCTGAGCCAGTAGGCACAGCGCGGGCTTCACTACCTCACGATAGTGCATTCCTGTATCGGCACTTACCTAGCCAGTCTCTGACTGACCCCGACAGTACGCCATTATCAGGCAGTTTCCTTTCCCCTCCGTCCGAGGGTACTGATGCCAATCCTCTTTGTAGCAATATTTCTGCTGCTGCATGATCGCGGGTGGTAGAGTATCCACATTCAGGACAGATATGTTGACGTTGAGATAATGGCTTTTTACCTGTATGAGTTCCACAATTAGGACAAATTTGTGAACTATATTTGTGGTCAACTTTGGCGAAATATTTATCTCGCTTCCAACAAACCCATTGTAATATTGTTCTGAATTGTCCAAAACCACCATCCAACATTGACTTACTGAGAAAGCCTTTAGCTGCTACTCTAAAGTCAATATCTTCGACAAAGATCATCTCAGCTTGGTCGCACAATTGATGGGCAACCTGAAAATGAAAATTCTTACGAGAATTGGCTATTCTGTGATGAAGAAGAGCGATTTTAACCGATGCTCTTTCCCAGTTCTTAGAGTGCTTCTTTTTTCGAGATAGTTTACGTTGTAGCTCTTTCAGCCGACTTTGTAAGTCTCGAAAAAACTTGGCTGGCTTAACTGTGAAATTATCGCTAGTTGTCAAAAATTTTTCCAATCCCACATCGACACCAATGCCTCTACCTCTAGGCATGGGTTCTGGTACTGCAATATCACATTGAACTGTAATTACCACATACCATTTTGTTCCTCTAGCTCTAGATAAAACTCGAACTTGTTTGATTACAAATCCTTCAGGAATAGGACGATGTAGCTCAATTAAAACCGACCCAATTTTAGGGAGTTTTAATTGATATCCAGTTAACGGATTGTCTTTGAATTGAGGGAATAAAAATGAACGGAACTGTCCATATTTTTTAAATCTTGGAAAACCGAAGCCACGTTTTTTGAAAGCTTCCCAAGTATTGTGCATTCTTTTAACCACGTCTTGGGTTACTTGAGAGTGAACATCTTTTAACCAAGGATTGTCTTTTTTCCATTGGGTTAACTGGCGTTTGTGCTCAAGGTATCCAGGGAACAGTATGTTAACTGGCACAATATATTCTTTATACAATGAACATCTATCAATAGGACATTTCCTGCTATTTAACCAGTCTTTTAAGTCTCGCAAACAATGGTTGTATAATTGTCTGCAAGTCTCCAACCATTGAAGCATCATCGCTTCTTGGTCAGCGTCTGGGTAAATTCGGTATGTCATGTTCATGGTTAGCATACTCAAATTCTAGCACGCTTTCATAAATACGCTAGAATTGCCCAATAACTGCTGCCCCTGCTTTCATACTGACGCTCACCGATTATCGCTAGAGCGCGGCTTCTCGCAGAGAAAGCTAAAAAAATCTTTAATAGTTGATTAATAGTGAAACAATTATAAAGTTAGATAAGTAAAAACTGATATGACAGCAACACTCCAAGCACCTCCGAAAACTCAACGAGTAGTATTTCCATTTACCGCTATTGTGGGTCAGGAAGAAATGAAACTGTCTCTAATTCTCAATGTCATCGATCCTAAAATTGGTGGCGTGATGATTATGGGCGATCGCGGTACCGGAAAATCAACCACCATCCGCGCTCTAGCAGATTTATTACCCGAAATTGACGTAGTAGCTGGGGATCCTTTTAACAGCGATCCTCAAGACCCCGATCTAATGAGCGATCAGGTCAAAGAAAAGCTCCAACAGCAAATACCTCTTGAAATTGTCAAAAAGAAAGTGCAAATGGTGGACTTACCCCTAGGCGCAACAGAAGATAGGGTTTGTGGCACAATTGATATTGAAAAAGCTCTCTCTGAAGGGGTTAAAGCCTTTGAACCAGGATTACTGGCAAAAGCTAATCGCGGTATCCTCTATGTAGATGAGGTAAACTTACTGGATGACCACTTAGTAGATGTACTGTTAGACTCGGCTGCTGGTGGTTGGAACACTGTAGAAAGAGAAGGTATTTCGATTCGTCACCCTGCTCAATTTGTCATGGTAGGCTCAGGAAACCCCGAAGAAGGGGAATTACGTCCTCAACTCCTAGACCGTTTTGGAATGCACGCAGAAATTCATACGGTTAAAGAACCAAACTTAAGAGTGCAAATTGTGGAGCAAAGAGCAGAATTTGATGCTAATCCCCTAGAATATTGCGAAAAATACCGCCAAAAGCAAGAAGAACTCCAACAAAAAATTGTTAAAGCACAGCAATTACTTCCTCAAGTGACTCTTGATTATGAGCTACGCATCAAAATTTCGGAAATCTGTTCTGAATTAGATGTAGATGGTTTACGGGGTGATATAGTTACCAATCGCGCAGCTAAAGCGATCGCAGCTTTTGAAGGACGCACCGAAGTTACTGTAGATGACATTCGTCGCGTAATCGTATTGTCTCTGCGTCACCGTCTGCGAAAAGACCCCCTAGAATCCATTGACTCAGGATATAAAGTTGAAAAATCCGTCGCTCGCGTCTTTGGTTTAGAGACAGAAGAGTGACACACCCAGACATTCTACCCCTAAAATGATCTAGGTATTCTGACTTACGTTCTATAATTGATAGTTGATAATTAAGAATTAATTACTGATTTGCAGATAGTTATCAATTGTCAAAAGAGGTTTAAAGGATAAAGGATAAAGGATGAGGTATGGTGTGGAAGAAGGCTTGAAACCTCGCCTTGTATCCTTATCCTAAATCCTCATAATTCTTATCCCACCAGCCAAAAGGTGCGGAAGCTGAGTCCCAGGTACTCCGCCAATGATAGGCGGAAGCCCCCTTAGACTTCGTCAATTATTAATTTAAGCGATGACGTTAGTTTTGCAGATAAGACTGTAGCTTTTGTATCAAGAAATCATAGGATTCCTATTTATCGTAAAGAGGGATATACTTATTCATTTGGGAAATTATGAACAACTGTGAACTAGAAAAATGTAGGAGCAATTACAATCAAAGAGAGCTTTTAATCCAATTAAAAGGAGTATCTAAAGCTTTTGGCAATAATGTCATTTTAGACAAGGTAGATTTGAATATTTACCAAGGAGATGCTCTAGTTATTATTGGTCCTTCTGGTACGGGAAAATCGACTATTTTACGGATTATTGCGGGATTATTACCACCAGATACAGGAGAAATCTATATCAAAGGACAAAAACGCACAGGTTTGATTGAAGATGGTGATGACCCCATCGGGATTAGTATGGTGTTTCAACAAGCAGCCCTCTTTGATTCTCTCACTGTGGGGGAAAATGTTGCTTTCTCCCTATATCAGCACTCAGATTTATCACGGGAAGAAATCCAACAACTAGTAGCAGCTAAACTTGAAATGGTCGGATTAGCCAATACTTGCGATCGCTATCCGGCGGAATTATCAGGAGGGATGCGAAAAAGAGTCAGTTTTGCTCGCGCTGTCATTTCCAATCCTAAAGATATTGATAGTAAGCCAGAAGTCATCCTTTACGATGAGCCTACAGCAGGTTTAGACCCCATCGCTTCTACTGTTATCGAAGATTTAGTTCGACAATTACAATGTACTCCTCAAGGTTGTGGTACGTATATTATGGTGTCTCACCAAGACAGCACCATTCGTCGTACTGCTGACCGTGTTATCTTTCTTTATGGTGGCAACATTCAATGGGAAGGAAATATTGAGGAAATTGATACTACAGATAATCCTTTAGTCAGACAGTTTTTCAACGCTAGCACCGAAGGGCCAATTAGAGTGATTGATCCAATTTAAAGAGCAGGAGAGAAATAAATGCGATCGCGTACTATTCGGGAAGGTTCAGTAGGATTATTAATTCTGGGAGGAATAGCTTTATTTGGGGGATTCGCCCTTTGGATAAGAGGCATTAAATTTGGGGCAAATAGCTATAACATTATTGCAGAATTTTCTGATGTTAATGGCATCCAAATCGGAGATTCCGTTAGATATCGGGGGCTAAAAGTGGGCAGAGTTAGGCGGATTAGACCTGGAATAAACGGAGTTGACGTAACGATGGAGATAGACTCTACCAAACTTCTAATTCCCAAAACAGCCAGCATTCAAGCTAGTAGTTCAGGATTAATTGGAGAAACTTTTATTGATATTCAACCTCCTGATGACCCTTGGATTGCTCAATCAGAAAATCTTAGTGCTGTGGGTAAACAATGTAAACCCGAAGAAATCTTTTGTAATGGCGATCGCGTTGATGGGATTTCAGGAGTAACCCTCGATGATCTTTTTCCTTTGATGTACGAGTTAACTTTAACTGCTTCAGAAAATCCTGAACTATTCGAGAATGTCAGCGCAGCAGCCAAAAATGCTTCCATTGCTGCTCAAGAAATTAGCAAATTAACCAAAGATGTCTCCCTCTTAATAGGTAATGTAGAGCAAAAATTAGATGATTTTTCTGACACAGCCCAAGCCATAACTAGAGTAGCGGATACTGCTGCTGATCAAATTGAAACAACCTCTCAAAAATATCAAGACACAGCAGAACAATTAACCCTATTGGCTAGTAATGCTAACGAATTAGTTGCAGAAAACAGAACCAATTTAGTGATTACTCTCGACAATATTCGTCGTACTAGTGAAAGTCTGCAAGTTCTGGTAGCTAAACTAGATACTACTATAGCAAGTACAGACACTCAAAAGCTGATGGCAAATTTAGAAACTCTCAGCACTGATGCTGCTGCTGCTGCTGCTAATTTAAAAGATGTTTCGGCAACTTTTAGTAATGACACTAGTTTAATCACCCTACAACAAACTTTAGATTCTGCCAGAGTTACCTTCGCTAATGCTCAGAAAATTACTTCTGATTTAGAATCCATAACAGGGGACCCCAATTTTCTAAATAATGTACGAAACTTAATTAATGGACTCAGTAACTTAGTATCTTCCACCGAACAATTAGAGCAAGAAGTAAATTCTAATATTAGTCTTAAATCTATTAAAAATAAGCCCGACTAACAAAAACTAGAATTAAAAACTGTGCCTCATAAGGAGGCAGAATTACTATATAAATTCACCAATTCGAAGCAGTATCCGTCGTTTTACGCCGTATACTGCTTCGACTATTCCAGTACAACTCCAGTTTTCGCTTCACGGACAAGATATAAAGATTTATCTTTGATAAACAGACTTTTGCCAAACATCTTTATTTTGATATTTTTTCTGATGTAACTTAATCAAAATAGGTTTAACTGTTCTCACTAAGTTTTTCCAAGAAATTTCTTTATTGGGTAAAAAATCCCCTAGTTCACGCAGGGCGTTTTCTGCTTCTTGTAATTCTTGCCCAACTTGATCTAGCTCTATTGTTAGAGGAGATGAGTCCCTCAATAAATCTTGCTGTACTATTGTAATAGCCTCTCGAACTACTTGAGTAATTTTGAGATTGAATTGAGATTTTCCTTTAAATTTTTGTTGATTCAACCCCTTGTAAGATGAAGCATAAAGAGGTGGTAATCGGTTGAGAGCATAAGTTGCTACTTCAACGTGATTAATTAATTTAACAGTATTTTTAGGGTAACGTTTGAGTTGTTTTTCTATTTCTTCTGCTACTAACTCTTCCATTACATTTGTACTAATATGTTTGCCTTGTGAGTTTTCCATAATTTTTTTATTGTCTTAGAATAAAACTTACCTTCCTATGTAAATAAAACTAGAACTGTTGCCTGGCTTATATTCTATATATACCCAAATTCTGGGTTAATGACTACAATTTAACTATCAAAAAAGCAGTAATTCATTGAAAATTCAATTAAGAGCATTCAGAAAAGAATCAAACTTTATTGAAGCCTTAAAATATATATTTATCTAGAAGTTTTTACTTAGGGATGAGGGATGAGGGATGAGGTGTTTTTCAATCAACCATCGCCAAGCGACTGGAGTCCTCAATATCTATTTCCGTGAGCGAGAGTAATCCAATTATAAAATCGAGCCTAGGCGAGATAAAGAGCGGGAGATGAGATCGAACAGCGATAGATTAAAATTTAGCTTCAAAATCTTCATAAATAAAGGTATTTGCTTGTTGTACAATTGAGATAGCGGTAAAGCCCATATAAATATTTCAGGAAGTTCCACCCAGTATTAGGCACGTCGCGGGAAATACCACCCTAGAAATCAAATGGTGGCGCGTGCAGCTAACTAAAAGGAAAAGCAAAACCAAATAAGTCTTTAAACCCTTCTGCGGTGGGGCGCATCGTGGAAGTAAAACAAACTGCCTGTGGATTCGTGAGGTCGCGTTGCCTGGGGAAACCCCAGGCACTCGTGACGACCGTTCTGTCGGGGTCAGTACCAGTGGGAGAAATTAACATTTCGCTTGAACCAAAGTGGGCTAGATAAGAGGGTTAGAAGCAGGAATCTCTAAGAGCGATCTAGAGAATCCCCCGCTAAAATTTTGAGAGAGTCGTTCAGACGAACGAGAAATTTAGCGGTGGGAGTCGTCAAGTTGTTATAGGAAACAGAAAAATGCGATTATCTCAAATGCTTTTGGTGACTTTACGGGAAGATCCAGCAGAGGCGGAGATTCCTAGTCATAAACTCCTAGTCCGTGCGGGATATATCAGAAGAATTGGGAGTGGGATTTATGCCTATTTACCCCTAATGTGGCGGGTTTTGCAAAAAGTTTCTCAGATTGTCCGCGAAGAAATGGATGCTACTGGCGCACAAGAATCTTTATTACCACAACTTCAACCATCAGAATTGTGGCAAGAATCTGGACGTTGGGATACCTACACCAAAGCAGAAGGGATTATGTTTTCTCTGATAGATCGACAAGAGCGTCAGTTAGGTTTAGGTCCTACTCATGAAGAAGTAATTACAGCGATCGCCAGAGATTTGATTCGCTCTTATCGTCAGCTACCCCTCAACCTCTATCAAATTCAAAGTAAATTTCGCGATGAAATCCGCCCTCGTTTTGGCTTGATGCGGGGACGAGAATTTATCATGAAAGATGCTTATTCTTTTCACACCGATGAAGAGAGTCTCAAAAAAACCTATAAGGATATGGATGTAGCCTATCGCAATATCTTAAGCCGTTGTGGTTTAGAATTTCGCGCTGTAGAAGCAGACTCAGGGGCGATCGGTGGCTCTGGCTCTCAAGAGTTTATGATCCTCGCAGAAGCAGGAGAAGATGAGATTCTCTATACCAAAGATGGGAAATATGCAGCCAATGTGGAAAAAGCGGTTTCTCTTCCAGCAGATGTGGTAACTTCCCCTTTTAGTAGCTATCAGAAGCTAGCTACACCAGATACCGCTACTATTGCTAAGTTGTGCGACACTCTTAAATGCTCTCCTACCGCAGTTGTGAAAAATGTCCTTTATGAAACTATCTATGACAACGGAATTACTGTTTTAGTTTTAATCAGTATTCGGGGAGATGAAGATGTTAATGAAGTGAAGTTACAAAATGAATTAGTGAAACTGGCTGCTGATTATGATGCTAGTACAATTATTGCTTTGAGCGTACCAGATGCAGATGCACAACAAAAATGGTCATCTCAACCTTTACCCCTTGGTTATATTGCTCCAGATATAGAAGATAGCTACATTAGCAAGAAAGAAAATATCGCTCCTCAATTCCTCCGTATGGTGGATAAAACAGCAACAGACTTAACCAACTTTGTTACTGGTGCAAACGAGTCTGGTTATCACCTGGTCGGTGCTAATTGGAGGGATAATTTTGCTTTACCCAAGTTGGTAGTAGATGTCAGAATTGCTCAAAAAGGCGATCGCGCTTTCCATGACCCTACTCAAACTCTTCAGTCTGCTAGAGGTATTGAAGCAGGACATATTTTTCAGTTAGGGACAAAATATTCTCAAGCAATGGGTGCAACCTATACTAATGAACAAGGCAAAAATGAGCCAATCTGGATGGGTTGTTATGGTATTGGGGTATCTCGTCTGGCACAAGCAGCAGTAGAACAATCTTATGATGAAGATGGTATTATCTGGCCTGTCGCGATCGCACCGTATCACGCTATTGTCATTATTCCCAACATCAACGACTCTGAAAAAGTACAAGTCGCCGAGAAACTCTATCAAGAATTAAATGCTGTCGGAGTTGAAACTCTTTTAGATGACCGTAAAGAAAGAGCAGGAGTTAAATTTAAAGACAGCGATTTGATTGGTATTCCCTATCGTATTACAGTAGGGCGATCGCTTTCTGAAGGGAAAGTAGAAGTCGTCACCAGAAAAACTAAAGAGTCTCAAGATATTCCTTTGGAAGAAGTTGTTTCTACTATTAAGAATTGGGTTGGTAATTGTTAATTGGGAATAGGTAATAGTCATAGTAGGGTGGGTATTGACTACCCTACTACAAGAAATTAATCTACTATTTTAGTTTTATGAAGCAAGAATTAAAATCTCTAGTTTTAAAAAAAAACAATTTTAATTTTAATTGGTCAGAAAAAACCTATATAATGGGTATTCTTAATATAACTCCCGATAGCTTTAGTGATGGAGGAAAATTTAATAATATTGAATCTGCCATAGCACAAGCAAAATATATGATAGAAAATGGCTCAGATATAATTGATGTTGGGGGTCAATCTACTAGACCAGGTGCAGAGCAAATAGATTTAGAAACAGAGATAAATCGGGTTATTACAGTTATAAAAACCATTAGAAAACATTATTCTATTGCTATTTCTGTTGATACAACCAGAGCCAAAGTAGCAGCAATAGCTATAGAAGCTGGAGCAGATATTATCAATGATATTTCTGGAGGTACTTTTGACAGAGAGATGTTACCTACCGCAGCCAAATTAGGAGTCCCAATAATCCTGATGCACATTCGCGGTACACCAAAAACCATGCAACAAATGACTGATTATCAAGACTTGATAGGAGAGATACGTAACTTTTTTACAACTCAAATAAATAAAGCAGTAGCCTGTGGTGTAGCTAGAGAAAATATTATCATTGACCCTGGTATTGGTTTTGCTAAAGATGCTGCTCAAAGTATCAAATTGCTCAGAAGATTATCAGAGTTTCAAAGTTTCAATTTACCAATATTAGTAGGAGCATCTCGTAAGAGTTTTATTGGTCATATTTTACATAAAACTGACCCCAAAGAGCGAGTTTGGGGTACTGCTGCTACTTGCTGTAGTGCGATCGCTGGCGGAGCGAATATTCTCCGAGTTCACGATGTCCCTCAGATGTCTGATGTGATCAGAGTCGCAGATGCTCTCTGGCGTTAAAAAACTGTTGTTACTGACTTGTATCTGACGGGGTGACAACTTACCTAAAGCTTGCTCTGTATAAGTTTCATATCCCTCAAACCCCCTTGATAAAATGGCAGCTTATTAATAGTAGTTACCATTAATTTTTTCAACCACTACCAACATATATCCATTTTTTAAACCTACTAAACAGCTTGCAGTATAGGGGATCGCTTGGATGCTAAACCAACTTTTTCTGATTGCTCCCTCATGGTTCGGTGGCTACTACTAGCAAGTATTTCCATGCTCGCCCCGATACTTCTAGCACTCTATATCTGGCTCTGTTATGATAATTGGTTTTGCTTCTTAGGAGAAGGGTTATTAAATGCCTTTGTAACTGCCAATCCAATCAAGAAAGTAGTTGGTATCCACACTAACAAGCCCACATATAGTTCCAATTCTACTTTGTTCTCAACAAGAGGAAGTGCATACACTACTGGGGATTCAATTGAATTACTGCTAGAGAAATGGAACAGGTGATGAATAGCAATTACACCCGTCATCGTGGATGCAAAAAGAGCAATTTGTGCTTTACTCCACTGTATTTGAGCAATTTTTAGAAAAGAGCTTACAGGAATGAAACTTAGATAAACGGGAGCATGAATGCTAAAGGGTATATTAAGCAATGTTGTATTGCCTAAATGAAATAGACATGCTATGAAAAGCCATAATTGCCACCATCGTCTACCAGCAAGAAGAGCAATCATGGGTGAGAGTTCAAATACAACAGCAAAATAATCAAATATTTCAAATGTTTGAGGAGGAACTACCAGTACAAAAGGGGCGAGTAAGTATTTTCTTTCAAGGTTAAAAAAGCCTGAATAAAACCAACTCAGAAATCCTCCCTTTTCCAAGTCCAAGTCAATCCAACTTAGCATTTTTTCAGCACCAGCGGTAAACATTCCAAAACAAAGTAACACAGCAAGAATAGCAAGTACTCTTCTTTGCACCTGCTTAGAGACTCTCTGATCTGGAATCACAGCATAACTCACACCCCAGTTTGTAAAAGACAATCCAAAGATAAAAACGGGAAACATAATCCCGTGATCAATTTTCCCGAAAGAAAATTGAAATGAACAGCCTATGATGTAGAAAAAAGAAAAAAGGATACCTGCATACCTTGTTTTTACACCAAGCAAAAGACAAATTGTGAAAATAATCAGCGAAATATCAATCGCTAATAACCAAGGATAACTGGGAAAGTCATCAAAGAAGTTGCCTAAGCTAAAGAAAGGAGGAAGAAATAAACCTTGAGGAACTGTTCCAATCCAAGAAAAGCTAGGAGTTGCGAATAATGCAATAAAAAGTCCATATAAGATTCGTAGCAGTGAGAGACTCCGATCATCATTTTCAGATGCATCTTCGGCTTTTCGCCATAAAAATTCAAGTTTAGCTTCAATCCAATCGAAAAATTTCTTCATGGCTTCTCTTAATGGTGATAATTTTGCCAGTTTCAATGTCAAATTTTACTTCCTCAGAGACAATCATTATTTCATCTGAAGCATATCCAGACTGAACTAATTTCTGGCACCACCAGTACTTGGTATTATCTACTTCACTAGAAGTTACCTTATTACTCAACATCTTATTCATGATTTCTTTAACTCTTTCTTTAACTTCTTTAGGTGGACTGATAATTTTCTGATTCTCTAACTTTAAACTCAATGAATTTCTTACTATTGGTTGAAAGTACTGTCTAGGGATAGGTGGCCAGAAAGTTTCTAGACTGATCCTTGTCCAGGTATTATTTTTTTCATGCTTACCCCAAAGGCTAGTCCTATTAAAACTAACTTCCCTTACGCTTACATCTATCTTTCCTGCTCCTGAAGGTAAAATTATCGCAGGGTAAGGTTCAAGACGCTCGCTGAGAGTTTTCAAAGCAAATGGCGGTAGAAGTATAAAAGCAAGCAGTAAAGTAAGCCAGCAATTAGGATACTGATTCATTATTCTGCTCCTCCATAATGAAATGAAGTCTAAATTAGCAGAAGCTTTACTCCGCACTGTTCTCTTTCCTAATACTTTTCCCAAATGTGTTTTGTAACAATGAGAGGTTCTAAAATTTGCCATTTTAGTTTTGTTATTTAAACAAAACCAAAATTAGCTTAAAAAAAGATGATTTTACTATAGAAAAATTACTTAGATATTTTAAACTATTTAATAAATTTCTCCGTTTAAATACTGAAGACTTGTTCATATTGACGGTTTTGATTTACTGACAACAGTATCTGAAACTCTTGTCGTGTAAGTTTTTGACAATTGATGGAATTTAAGGCACTGGTAGTGCATCAAATAAGTGTGGGATAGGTAATCACATCATCTCAATTCCACGGCGTGATTCTGAAGGGGGGGTGGAGGGGGATATGACCTCGCTAGAGTATATTCTGTATGCGTTGTATCACTGTCAAACCTTACTGTTATAGTCAAAAATAATCAGAATAATATAAGATATTGGCTGATTTTCGCTCATTTTACTATTGAATATTATACTAAATCCTGTTGACATACCCTACTTATATCTAACCCTTCAATAATTCTCCGTGTCACCGTGTCACCGCGTCTTTCCGTCAACCTCAACAGTGGGTTTTGAGAATCGGATTTAGTATTAGACCTCTTGCGAAAGTTGCGATCGCTCTGCAGTTGCTGATAGCACCGCTAACTATTTTGAATTAAAGAGAGCATGATAATTGTAAATACCAGCGATTAAATTAAAGCGTAGAGAAAATCTTGTTCTGCGATTAGGATATTGAGTCAATTTTACACTTTATTTTTATTGGGTTACGTCGCAAAGCTTACCCCTTGTCATATATGGATTATAAAGGTTATCCCCCCTTCAGGACTGGGATACTAGGAGATACAAAGACAGGGGAGATTAATTTAAACAAAGGTAAATTAAGAACTTGGTAAAGTTTCTAGATAGTCAAGAAATTCTAACAACTCATTATTTTTAAGATGGAGACGCGATCGCTTACCATAGGTACTCAAGAGATAGTCTCTTCCTTGGTCTTTTGTCCAGTTTAACCGCTTCATTTCCAAATCGATTTTATGTGCGATTTCGGAATAATCATATTCTACTGGAGGGTAAGAAACTTCTGTTTCAGGAGCAGATATAGACTCGGGAGACGCTGAATTTTCTACTATTGGTTGATCGAAAATATTTCTCTGATACTCTTGAGTTTCTTGAGAGGGTTTTTCAGTCTTAGATTCTGTAATGATTTCCCTAGAAGAATTGCTAGTAAAGTTTGGTTGATGATTCTCTAATTCTACAGGAGAGGGAATCGGTTGTGGTGTTTTAAGTTCTGGGGTTGAGTTACTTACTTCCTGATGTTTAACCGCAGTAACAGCAGATGGTTGAATTATTTTGGGACTTGTTACTGTTGGAGAAGGCTTAACAGGGGATTTGTCTAAACCTAAAGCTGCGATCGCTCTTTCTCTGGCGCGGTCTTCTGCTAATTCAATAGTATCAGCACCAGCCAAACCAGTAGCGAGGGTAACTCCTTCTGTTTCAATGGAAACTCTAACTAAATATAATCCGCGATCAATATTAATTAATTCACTAATTAAACTACCTTGGGGGTAGTAATGACGAAATTGGGTCAACATAAGAGCGATTGTACTGTTTATAATCAATACCAATTTACTAGTTTACGGGAAAAACCCAAAGAAATTTGCCAATAGCTCTAGAGAAATTACAATAATATACAGGATAGCTGTTAACTTACTCTCAATCTTTAGCTTAAAACATCCTCGATAACTCAATTGTTTTCTAAAGTAACAGTAAGTTCAATAGCAACAAGAAACAACAAAATCAGGTTGGTGATACTCCCCTATACCGAGAGTAAAAACAACTTCTGAAAGATTAGCTGCGAAACATATCCTACGGCTCAACAGAAGTACAAAATTTACACTCTCGTACTACTAACCTCAGATGGTTTATTATTGCTTAATAACCTCTTGCTCTCGAATAGGGTAATACCATAACTTTCGGTGATTCCCATCGGAAACTACTAACTGCGAGATTATCATTGTTTGATTGTTGAGCCTCAGCTTTCCTGTTAGGCTAGCGTAGTTTTGTTAGTCTATAACCTCACCACGCATTTTTCTTTACATTATCGTGTGATGTTCACCTATACATATACAGAAAAGGATTATTGTTAATGGAATTTTCAATCGCCACACTATTATCTCAATTTGTGGAAGACAAATTAGTCGCAAAAAAAAATCTGGAGAAAAAACTAGGCTGTGAAGACGAAGAAAGTATCCAAAAGCTAGAAATTATACTAGATGCTTTGGAAAAAATCTCGGTTTTGGATAAAGAAAGGGGTAAATATCGTCGACTTTATGAAGAAGATGTAGTAGAAGCTAAATTACGCTGCTCCAGTAAAGGCTTTTGTTTTGCCATTCAAGACGAAGAAAATGCAGACGATATCTATATCAGAGAAACTCATCTCAGTAATGCTTGGAATGGCGATCGCGTTTTAGTGAAAACCATCAAAGAAGGTAGTCGTCGTCGCTCTCCTGAAGGAGAAGTCAAGTTAATTTTAGAAAGAGCCAACCCCTCTTTACTAGCCACAGTAAGTAATACTGACAATGGTTATCGTGCAATTCCCCTCGACGATCGCTTATTATTTGAACTGGATTTACTAGAAAATGGTACAAATCTAGCAGATGCAGTAGAACATTTAGTTCATGTTTCTGTCGCACGCTATCCTATCGCACAAAAACCGCCTCTAGGAAAAGTTACCAAAATTCTGGGAAGTGATGCAGAAGAAGCAAGCGATGTAGATATTGTCTCTTGTAAACACGATCTACCCCATGAGTTTAAACCCAACGAAATCGAATCCTCATCCTCTTTACCATCAAGAGTAGCAGCAGCAGAAATTAAACGCAGACTAGATTTAAGAGACAAACTCACCATAGCTATTGGCTCAGAAGCGGAGTTAACCGAAAACTCTTGTATTGAAAATGCTCTGACACTAGAGCAAACTTCTGAAGGAAATTGGCAATTAGGAATTCATATTGCAGATGTAGCTCACTACATTGAACAAGATACTACTTTAGACAGAGTTGCCAGGAAACGAGGCACAGCAATTAATTTACAGAAGAAAATCATCCCCCTCTTTCCTCCTAAAGTCAATAAAATTTGTTCTCTAGAACCAGGAAAAAATCGTCTTACTATTTCAATTCTAATTACGATTAACGACCAAGGTGAAATTTTAGAATCGGAAATTAGACCCTCTGTAGTTTCTGTTGACAACTATTTAACTCCCCAAGAAGTACAAAATCTCCTACAAGAGCCAGATCAAGTCAGTGACAAGTTAGCTCCCACTGCAAAGGTACTTAATGATCTGTTTTTAACTTTAAGTCCTTTGGTAAAAGCTCAAAGATTACAACGAGGCGGTTTTGAAATTACCATACCAGAATCTAATAGTTTATTTCAAGATGAAGGTCGCTTGGGAGTAATTTTATCCCCTTCTAATCTTCCCGTTAGCTCCTTACTGACAGAATTAATGCTCCTAGCAGGGAAAGTACTTGCTGAGAGCTTACAAGCTTGGGGTGTTCCAGGTATTTATTGTGTGCAACCTGAACCAGATGTAGATGAATTAGAAGATTTACTCAAACTTAGCACTAATCTGGGATTGGAATTAGAGTTAGACCCAGAAGGAGACATTACACCCCACGATTATCAATTACTAACTCAGCAGTTCGCCACTTCGTCAGAAACAATGGTGCTAAACTATTTACTGCAAGATACCCTAAAACCCGTCAAGTACGTTACCAAACCAGGAAAACACTTCGGATTAGCATATAGTGATGGTTATACCCACTGTATTTCCCCAGGACAACGATACATTGACTTGATGGTACAGCGCATTCTGAAAACCGTTTTTGAATTCGGACGCGATCGCCGTCACAGTCGTGCTAAAAATGGAGTAGATTTGGGTAGTAGTAGCTGCTATGGGGAAATTAACTGGAATGTTTTACCCCCTGCGATGCAAGAACAACTTGATATCGAACTTCACGCCATCTTACCTCGCCTTAATGATCGCGAAAAAGTCGCAGAAGATGCGGAAAGTGATTTGGAAGGTTTGAAAAAAGCCGAAAAAATGAAAGAACGTACTGGTAAAGTGTTTGAAGGTCTGATAGTAGGAGTACAATCTTATGGCTTCTTTGTGCAGATTGAAGACTTGTTAGTAGAAGGTTTAGTTCACGTCAGTTCCCTTAAAGATGACTGGTATGAATATCGTTCCCGTCACAGTTGTTTAGTAGGAAGAAAAAATCGCACTGCTTATCGTTTAGGCGATCGTGTGGAAGTAGAAGTAAAAAGCGTTGACTATTACCGACAACAAATCGATCTGGTAACTCAAAATGAAGGATTTGCCCTCAGTAACGGTAATTGGGAAGAGGAATAAACTTGCTAGCAAGTTCTAAGACGTGACTTCTCCCGTAGCGTAAACGCATACGGGCTTCTCAAACTCGCGATTGAGAATCTTACTGCGGGAGCGCCACTTATCTAGATACACAGCAGCTACCATGCACCCCCGACAGTACGACAATTTGACAGTCAATTTACTTTCCCCGAAAGTCCTTCGGTACTAACGTATTTGGAATACTCATACTCCTTATTACGTTTGCAATTTTACCGACACAACGTATTTCCTGTGCGGAACCCATTTGCAAGTTGTCAAGGTGCGTTGCTTTGTACGAGAAAGAGCGCAATTTTAGCTAGATTTTACGTACAAAGTTATTATACAACCCTTGTGCGAAGGGGGCTTCAATAAGCTAAAAGCTGAGATACAAGCCGAAAAATTAAGTATAAAGCGGACTTCCGCCCCTTGCTATATAAAGATTCTGTATCAAAATTGTAAACCTATGACCGATAAGTTGTCCCCCTCGCTCTCTCACCGAAGGTGCGGGTCGCTCCGCGTTCCCTAAACGGGACGGGAATTCCCGATCGCATTTTAATTATCTAATAAGATGGGTAGAGCAATAGCAAAACCCATCTAAGATTTTCACGCCTTAAATCAATTTCTTGGCGCTTTACAGAAAAGTCCTCTCAAGAGGACTCTTATGTAGTTTTAATAACAGTTATAGTCTATTTTAATAGACTTATTATATTAGCCTGAAACTTCAGTTTCAGGCGATTTGGTATCTAGGTGCAAGATATGAGTATGGGGTACATCTTACTATTCCCTACTCCCTTTGAATAGTTGTAAATAAGTTTGGATATCTATTAAGATGACGTTCTTTAAGTCTTGGCAATCATACTTTTATGCTTTGTTGCTCCATCCCACTGAAGCCAAAGTGTTGATCCGATCGCACAATAATAATTATTTTTTACCTCGTATTAAAATCAATCAAGGAATTTGGCTTAGTAATGTTCAAGTCATTAAAGATGCAATGGAGCAAGAACTAAACATTGCAGTAAATGTTCTATATTATGTCAGTTATCAAGTCAACAAAAAGCAACGTCAAATTCAAGGTGTATATGTTTTAGAACAGCATAACCCCATTGAAGCAATCAAAGTCGGCGTTTGGTGTAACCGCGAAACTTTAGAAACTCTATCTTTTACTAATCCAGAAGAGCAATCGATCATTGAACAATATTTAATTGAGCATGAAAATAGCAATATTCCCAAACTTCGTCCACCTTGGGCGCGGTCTGGTTGGTTTAACGAAGCTTCTACTTGGATTAAAGAGCAATTAGATAAATTAGAATATGAACAACTTACTCCTATAGAATATGTGAAAAGTTGGTCAATATCTTGTATTTTAAAGGTACAAACTTCAGCAGGTACTCTTTATTTAAAAGAAGCTTCCACATTGCCTCTTTTTTGTGATGAACCTGTTGTTACCAGAGAATTAGCTAATTTATTTCCTAACCATATTCCCACTGTTATTAGTATCGACAAAGAGCGTCATTGGATGTTATTAGCTGATTTCGGTAAACCAATTGGTGGTAATGTCTCCCTCAAGGCGCAGCAAGATATTTATCTTTTATTCGCTCAAATTCAAATTCAGTCAGTTCAACACGGCGATCGCTTATTAACTGTAGGATGTTTGGATCGACGCTTAGATATCTTACAGTCTCAAATCGATCCTCTAATTAACGATGATGATGCCTTATCTGAATTATCAATCCCAGAAATTGAGCGATTACATAGTATAGTTCCCACTCTCAAAAACTTATGCTCTCAACTGGCTAGTTATAAAATACCAGCGACATTGGTACACGGGGATTTACATTTAGGTAATGTTGCTTTATCTAAGAATAATTATCTCTTTTTTGATTGGACAGATAGCTGTATCTCTCACCCTTTTTTCGATTTATTTGAGTTGTTTTTTGCAAGAAATCGTCCATGGTTTTTAGAGGGTTTAAGGAGTTTATGGCAGCGAAAATCTCAAGAGCATTTACGCGATCGATACTTAAGTCAATGGATACAGTATGAATCATCGGAGCGTTTGCTTGAAGCCTGGAATATAGCCAAGCCTTTATGTGCATTGCACCACACTATTACCTATCAGCGTATCATTGCTAGTTTAGAACCAAGAACAAAACAGGAGTTTAATAGTGCCTTGCCTGGTTTTTTAAGAAAAATTATTAGCTCTGTTGCCCAATTAGGATAATTATATTTATTTTGATCAAAAAGCCAGCCAATTAGCGATCGCCTTTTATCCAAAATCACACCCCGTTCAATTAACACTGCGGGTTTATATTTCGTTACCAATTTTGTATGTAAAAATAATAGTTTCAGCCATTATTTAATTTTATTAAGGTAAATAAATATTAAGCCATTATTGAGAACAGCAAACGATTTTATAAATATTCCAGACTCCGGTATTTTTGTTGAACAACTAAGCTACAATTGATTTGTTATCTTGGGTTAATTGTAATTAATTCAGCTAAATTTACTTTTCTTAAAAAACTCTCCAATACTTTTCCTGTATAGATTTTAGCTACTTAATTTCTTGTTAAATTACCTTTCACTTAATAAAAGTCAATAATCCTTTATTGAATAAGTATAATTGCTGATTGACAAAAAAACTTAGTTCAGAATTTTAGTTGCTTAATAAGATATTTTAGATTTAAAAAAAAATCCCTGTTGCTTTGATTAACAGCAAAGAATAAATATAGCGGTTCTCATTTTAATGAGGTAGAGTTAAGACCCTGGTTGAAAGTTGATTGTTGAAAGTTGATTGTTGATGGTCAGTAGTTGTTAGATATCGAGGGATGGATCTCACCAACTTGAGAAAGGCTATAGATGTGAATTAATTATACCAATTCTCGAATTCATTGATTTTGCGGATTTTTTGTTTCCAATTGCGTAAAGTATTTTCTAATAAAAGTTGATTTAAAGAATATTACTCATGGGTAAATAAATGGGCTGCTATAAAATTTTGCTCCACAGAATGAAAATTAACCCTGGGATATGAGCCTACCTATAATTAGATTAAAGAGAGTTTTTTTGGTGGTCATAAATATATAAAAATCAGCATCTATTTCTAGCAGAGAGATAGTCAAAGGAAAATCCTCTATTGCTTTCAAAAAACTCTCATAATATTTTTCATATAGTATCCCTGATTACCACTCAATTTCTAGACTTTCATTTGATTATTCATAACTTGCTCTAAAATCAACTTTCTATACTAGTAGAAATCATAAAAATAATTGAGACTTTTATTGTTGAAAGACTTACAATTAGATAGTTTTTTGATGAGACAAAAAAGCTTAGTGCAGATAGATAGAATATTGATAAATAAACAGAGATTTAGAGATTTATTTAAAATTTTGATAAAGTTTTAATGATAATCAGATAAACTTTACTGGGGAGAAAACTTAAAAAGCGACAGAAAATGAATAAAATTCTCGAACAAATCATCGATCTGGCCAAGCAAAAGGGTGTGGCAGCTGAGGCTTATTATGTAGCTAGTCAAGATACCCCCATCGAATTTGCTAATAACAGACTCAAATCTCTGCAAACTAAAGCAGTAGAGGGAGTAGCCTTAAGAGTTATTGATCAGGGACGTTTAGGGTTTGCTAGTTCTAGCGATCTTACCCGTGTCTCAGAATTATTAGATGCTGCGATCGCTACAGCAGCGATCGGCGACCCTGTAGAATTTGATTTTGCTGAGGATGTACAACTTAAAGTCTCTGATAGTAACTATCAATTACCCGCTACGGAAAATTTAGTTACAGTGGGGGAAAAACTGATTCAGAAAGTTCATGAATATAATCCTGATATCTTAGTAGATGTGGGTTTTGATACAGGTACAAGCCAAGTACAACTTGCTACTACCACTAATACCTATGCAGAACAAGGTGACAATACCATCAGTGCTAGTATCTCAGGGAATTTAGTCCGAGGAGAAGACTTTTTAGGAGCTTATAGCTACCAAGTCACTAGAGACGAAGAACCTGATTATGATCGCCTAGTAAATGACTTAATTAACAAATATCAAAAAGCAGAACAAAACACCACTATCAGTAGTGGTACTTATCCAGTATTATTCACTCCAGCAGCAACAGCATGGGCGATCGGAAGTTTATTTAAAACCATTCTTTCTGGTCAAGCTATAGTTCAAAAATCATCTCCCCTCGCCGATAAAATGGGGGAAAAACTATTTGACTCTAGACTTACTCTTCTAGAAGACCCTGAGTTTGGTGCTTCCGCTTGCGCCTTTGACGATGAAGGAACTCCTACCAGTAAAAAAGTATTAATTGAAGCTGGAACTGTTAAGCAATTTTACTGGGATAGGCTTTGGGCTGCTCGGGGTGGTACAACATCTACAGGAAATGGTTTTCGTGGTGGTCTGTCTCGTCCTAGTACTAGATTAGTGAATCTCTGTATGAATCCTGGTACAACTTCTGTAGAAGATTTAATTGCCAACATCGAAGAAGGGATTATCATTGACCAAGTACTAGGCGCAGGACAATCTAATCAACTAGCAGGAGAGTTTTCTGTGAATCTAGACTTGGGTTACAAAATAGAAAAAGGCAAAATTGTCGGGCGGGTGAAAAATACCATGGTTGCTGGCAATATCTTTGAAGCCTTTAATAAAATTATTGATTTTAGCGATCGCGCTGACTGGGTTGGTAGTAGCTCCTATTTCCCTCATATTCTCTTTGCAGAATTGGGAGTAGCCTCTAGGGAATAAATCTTTTAAGTAGCAACTAACAACTAACCACTAACAACATGAATAAAAAACTGTTACTGTCTCTAATTCTGTCTCTGGTGACAATGCTTACAGGTTGTGTTCGCTATGATGTGGGGATTAACTTCCAAAATCCACAAAATGGGACAATCGTACAGCACATCGCTGTGGAAAAACAGCTAGCTAATCTTAGTCCAAAAGAGACAAAACAATGGTTGCAAAGTATCGAGACGCGATCGCAACTACTGCAAGGAAAAGTCAAAAAAATTAGTTCTCAGGAGCTTCTGGTGACTATTCCTTTTAACAGTGGTACAGAATTGGTTAGTAAGTTTAATCAGTTTTTTTACAATAAAGCTTACAGTAACTATTCTGATACTTCCGCCAACAATAGTAAATTAGGTCAGTTAGATTCCCAAATAGCTCTTAAGCAAAGCAATCTTATTTTTGTAGAGCGAAATAGTCTTGACCTAACCATTGATTTACGAGGGTTAGAAAGCTTATCTCATCAAGGCAAAGTCGCGATGGATCCTGAATCTCTAGTAGATTTAGAATTTCATCTGGATACACCATCATTCGCTCGCAGTGTCTCAGGGAAGGATAACCTTAAAGCCACTAAAATACCTCAAGGATTAGTTTGGGAACTTGAACCAGGTAAAATTAATCATATTAAAGCCATATTTTGGCTACCCAGTCCCGTTGGTATTGGTGCAGGTATTATTATCCTGTTAATGATTGGGGGATTTGTCATCAAATATCGACGTTTCCCAGGAATTGCTTAACTAAAGCGATCGCCTGTTGGGGATGACGAACAATAAAAATCTGCTCGGGAGCTAAACTGGAAAAAAAATCAATCGTTACTTGATCGGCTGTCAGTAAAATAACTTTCTGATTATTTTTGAGAGCTAAAGCTATTTCTGAGGCTGTTCCTGTCCCAATTCCACAAGCAATAATCACATCGGAAGACAGAACATTAATATTGTTTCTAGCATGACCTAAATCCGTGACAATAGCAATATCAACAGCTTCAGAAACTTGCTTCTTATCTTTACCTGGTAAAATTCCGATAGTTAAACCCCCTGCTGACTTTGCACCTCTATTCGCAGCATCCATTACCCCCACCTTTCTCCCCCCAGTCAATAAAACCCAGCCATTTTCTGCAATTAACTTTCCCAGTTGATAAGCTTGACAGATTTCTAAACCCGTAGCGCGATCGCCTTTCCCCATAACACCTACAATTCTTTTCCCAGAAAACCCCTGTTTCATATTGGAAGATAAAATAAGAAATAATAATTTTTCTAATGTTTAGATTGCCATACCTCTAGCAATAACTATCTTGAGAGATAAAGCAAATAATCAACATCATTACAAAATAAAACTTAAACAATCGTTTAGGAAACACCACTATTGTGATTAATGATCTGGAGCAATACTATAAGGTACTGGGATTAGAAGTTGGAGCATCCCTAGAAGAAGTAAACCAAGCCTATAAAGACTTGGTATTTATTTGGCATCCCGACCGTCTTCCTCAAGAAAATCAGAGATTATTGGAAAAATCTGCTGAAAAACTCAAAGAAATCAACCACGCTCGCGATTTACTGCGTTCTTTCCACTCTCGTCAAACCGTATCTCAAGCATCCCCTCAGCCCAAACCCAAAGCTTCCCAGACTCATTATCACCATAGGAATAGCTCTAACTACCAACAGCGATCGGCTAGTTCCCATTCCCAACAACGATCCTATCACTCTCATACCCAAAGAAGATCCTATCATTCTTACTCACAACAGCGTTCCTATCACTCTCATACCCAATCTCATACTAGTAATAACTCCACTTACAATACTAGTAGCTACTCTAACTCCTACAGACCTTACTACAAAGACATGAGGGGAGTCGATCTAAGTCGAGCAGATCTTAAAGAAAAAGACCTTTCAGGAAGAAATTTACAACAAGCCAATCTACAAGATGCAGATTTAAGTGATAGTTTTTTACATAAAGTCATTCTAGAAGAAGCCAACCTACAAGGAGCAAATTTATTTCGCGCCAATTTGCTACAAGCAAATCTTAGAAATGCCAACTTAAAAGGGAGTAATTTAATTGGTGCTGACCTTAGTGGTGCTGACCTTAGTGGTGCTGATTTAACTGGAGCAAAAATCGGTGCTGGAAATAGAATTATGGTGAAATTAACTGGTGCAAAGTTAACAGGAACAATTTTGCCTAATGGCTCTGTTCACAATTCCAAACAATAATCCCCATCCTTAAACCTCCAGGCGGGCTGACAACTAGACAGTTTATAGTTTGAGTCTTGTACTAACCAAGGAGCCACTGTTGTCTTTATTTGGGGCTGAGAAGTAATAAGTCTTTTAAGTGCAGCAATCTAGATGCGGTTGGGTGGGAGATGCAGATCGAAATGGTGCTGAGATGATTGCGTTGGTAGGGCTGAGTGTAAGCCAGCCTGGAGGTTCAGAATTATTGGCTTGTCCGATTAATTCTAGGGCTACTGAAAGCCCCCACCGAGCTTGACGAACCGAAGGTGAGTTAATAGGTGGTGGGTAGTTTACCGATCTACTCCCTGAATTACTGGACTGATATCATTCCTGTTAAAAGGTTCAGGATCGCCACGCCAATTAAAATCGTTAATCCGAAAACTAAAAGCACCAATTTCTAACACAGGATTATAGCGCAAAGAAATATTATAAGTACGCCGACTATACTCTAAAACATAATCGGTGCTAATATCATTTCCATCATCGAGATTAAAAGAGGTTTGTACTCCTAATCGAATTGGACCATATAATTGTTGCGTAATTCCTAATGCTAGGGTTTGTTGATCTACGTCTCGATCAAACAGAAAGGGAGATTCGTCCGCATTTAGTCCGACAGAATAAGTTACATTAAATCCCGTGTAATCGAAGAAAGGACGGGCAAATTTACCAAATTGTCCTTGAAGTCCAACACTTCCGCGCAGGGAATGTTGACCATCTCCATTACTGTAGAAATTAGTAACTCCAGCAATATTGGTATTAAATTGTAGATAGGGAACTACAGGTACAGGAGTGTAGCGTAAACCTTGATCTTTGGTAGGAGGAAGTGGTTTCCCTTGCCATAAACGAAAGCTTCTTCCTAAAAATGCTGCTCCTTGGTAACGAGTCAGATTAGTACGGTCATTATCACTGTTATTATCTAACAATTCAGGAATATCTGTGTCTGCGCTAATGTTTTGAATTGAGGCTTGATATTGTAGGCTAATCCCTGTTTGTCCTAGGAAAATTACAGGAGAGGTAACAATTCCACCAAAACTACTATGGACAGTCTGAAAACCTAAAGAACCATTAAATAAACGTTCGCGGAAGTTATATTCTAAACTTAAACTATGAGGATTACTTATACTGCCAACTAATTGAGTAACTCCTAGTCTAGCTCGTAGATTATCTTCTAAATCATTGACATCAAAGCTAGTCACAGCAATTCTACCTTCTAAACCAGTGCGAGGAGAAAACACTGTATTAAATTTACTTCTTAATCCCAATACAGAAGAATCAAAGACCCCTCCCTCTTCTTCATCACTAAAACCAAAAGTAGTGGGGATTAAAGCTCTTTGGATAAAGTATTGAGGGGTAATTGTCCAATTAATATTTTCTCCCTCAATAATTTCCCATGTTCTTTCTATATATAAACCACCTCTTTCTTCTCCATCAAAGCCAATACTAAATAATCCTGGGCGACGGGGACGATTATCGAAGACTAAGGAGTTTCTTATTAAGGGTATCGAGAGACTGTTATCAAAAACAAGACGGGAATTGGTGGTGGTTAATTTACTAACTAAAGGCTCTATTTGTTGAAAATTAGCCGTATCCGCTCTTATTTCTAATTCTGGTGGGGAAAAGGGGTCATTAGTAAGTCTTAGATTCTTAGCTTGCCAATTATCTGTCTCAAACTCCATTTGCTCTGCTTCAAATCTGACTCGATTAATATCTCCTTGTTGAACATTGTTACCACCTCGTAAGATACCAAAATCTCTACTGCTTCCGATCTCAACTCCTAATTCACTCTGCAAAGTAACATCAGTAATAGGTTGATCGGATTCTAGGCGATCGCTCAAAAGGCGATCGGGAATAGTGCGGTCTTCTGGTAACTGTTGGGATAAATCTTGGTTTAAGGTAGAACGATCAATCTGTCCTCTAGCATTAGTAACAACACCTCGGTCTTGCACTAGATAATATTCAAATCTGTCTCCTGCTATTACTTGTTCCCCTCTTTGTAATACAACATTTCCTTCTGCTACTGCAATACGGTCTGCTAAATTAACTTGTAGGCGATCGCTGATTAATAAAGCCTGAGAAAAACGCATCACAATATTTCCTTCTGCGGTGATCACCTGTCTTTGAGCGTCATATTGCTGACTATCCGCAATGACTTCTACTGTATCTATCGTCTCTATCGGTACAGGAGTAGCTTCTGGGGTAGTTTCTTCAAGGATGGGTATTTCAAAAGTTCTTCTTTCCCCTTCCCGTTGCTGAGTGATGAAATAGAGATTTTGAGTCGAGTTAGAGCCTTCCTTGACTTCCTGAAGATCGCAAATTTGCTGTTCTGGAATCGGATTGTCCTCCAACAACTTCAAGGCAGAATTTTCCTTTTGTTCTACCACAATTTCCCTGGCTGATGGAGCAACACAAACAGGTTTCGGAACTAGACTGAGCAACATAAACATGGGAAGGAAATACTTGATTCAAGTCCCTGAAAGTATAACGGTCTGAATTACTTACAAGCAAGATCTCAGTAATACCAAACTTTACAAAACTTTAAGATTTTAGGACTTGTCTTTTCTTAACAAAACTTAATACAATGGTAAGCAAGATTAAATAAGTATAAGTACTTAATCAAAATGGAAAGTGTGCAAATTCCCTGGCTAACCGCCATAACCCTTTTACCCTTATTAGCTGCTTTGCCTATTCCCATCATTCCGGACAAAGAAGGCAAAACCGTTAGATGGTATGCCCTATATGTAGCTCTAGCAGACTTAGCTCTGATGGTCTATGGCTTTTGGGAAAACTACAGCGTCAAAAGTCATCAGTTTCAACTCGCAGAAACTTATTCTTGGATGCCTCAACTAGGATTAAGTTGGTCACTGGGGGTTGATGGTTTATCAATGCCTTTAATCTTCTTATCAGGACTGATTACGACTCTGGCAATTCTAGCTTCTTGGAAAGTAAATCATAAACCACGACTATATTATTTTTTAGTATTAGTTTTATACAGCGCACAAATTGGGGTTTTCGCAGCCCAAGACATTTTACTATTCTTCTTGATGTGGGAAATTGAGTTAGTACCAGTCTATCTACTCATTTCTATCTGGGGTGGTAAAAAACGTCTTTATGCAGCAACTAAATTTATTCTTTATACAGCCTTAGCTTCTATATTTATTCTCGTTTCAGGATTAGCCTTAGCTTTTTACGGTGATAACTTCACTTTCAACATTGCTGAGTTGGGAATGAAAGATTATCCCCTTGCTCTAGAGCTACTAGCTTATGTAGGATTCCTCATTGCTTTTGGAGTCAAATTACCCATCTTCCCTTTACATACTTGGCTTCCTGACGCTCACAGTCAGGCTTCTGCTCCTATTTCGATGATTTTGGCAGGAGTACTCTTAAAAATGGGTGGTTATGCTCTAATTCGTTTCAATATCGAAACTTTACCCCATGCTCATATTAAATTTGCCCCTCTACTAGTTGCTTTGGGAGTAATCAATATTATTTATGGTGCATTTACCGCCTTCGGACAAACTAATCTCAAGCGCAGACTAGCATCTTCTTCCATCTCTCACATGGGATTTGTTCTCATCGGTATCGCCTCTTTCACTGACTTAGGTATGAATGGTGCAGTTTTACAGATGATTTCTCACGGTTTAATCGCTGCTGCTCTATTCTTCTTGTCTGGTACTGCATATGACCGTACTCATACCCTAATGATGGACGAAATGGGTGGTATGGCACAGAAAATGCCCAAAACCTTCGCTTTGTTTACCGCAGGATCTATGGCTTCTTTAGCTTTACCTGGTATGAGTGGCTTTGTAGGAGAGTTGAGTATCTTCCTCGGTATTGCTACTAGCGATGTCTATAGTCAAACTTTCAAAGTCGGAATCATCTTCTTAACATCTGTAGGTCTAATCTTGACTCCCATCTATCTACTATCAATGTTACGGGAAGTTTTCTACGGCGAAGCTAATACAAAATTGAAACTAGAGGGTTTCGGAATAGATGCTCAACCCCGTGAAATTTTTATCACTGCTTGTTTGTTGATTCCTATTATTGGTATCGGTTTGTATCCTAAAGTGGCAACCAACACCTATGATGTTAAAACTATCCAAGTAGCAGAAAAGATGCGCTCTGTTTTCCCTGTGATCGTAGAAAAGCAAGAGAACAATCTCAACGCCAGCTTACTTTCTACATGGCAATCTCCAGGTTTGATCGCACCTAAAATTAAATAACTAAGCAACAATCACCTTATATCAAGAGTCTGGCTACTACAGTAGTCAGATTTTTTTTATGTATCGATTAATAGGTGAATCCACATCAAACAAAAAATAAATAGTTTAAGATGAACCAAACAAGGTGCAAAAGGATGAAGGAGGAAGGATCAATCAATTATCAGTTATCAGTTATCACTCATCAGTGAGGGATGAAAGATTTGCGGATGAATAAGTAATCAGCCTTATTTCCCCCCGGGAGGAGACTTAATAGATCTAGGTATTGAAGCCAAAGCAGATCGACTTTGTAATGAAGTCTCCTTCCCGCCCCAATTCCCCAGTCTCCCAATCCCCCCAATCCCTCATCCCTATTCCCTATCTCAACTATCTAATTAATTTTGCATAACTACTTAAATGTTAAAGGTGAGAATTAGATGATTAGCTGGCAAAAACAGACTAAAACAGTTTCATCTTGCTGCGATAATTTAACCCATTGCCAACGTGCCTGGATTGAGATTGATCTTAATAAGTTGGCTTACAATATACGTCAGATTAAAAGTATTTTGTCACCTCACACAGAATTAATGGCGGTAGTCAAAGCCGACGCTTATGGTCATGGTGCAGTGGAAATTGCTCAAACTGCTCTAACACATGGTGCAAGCTGGTTAGCTGTAGCTACTCTCTCGGAAGGGATACAATTACGTCAAGCAGAAATTGAAGCACCGATCCTAATTTTGGGTGCAATTAACTCTCCTGAAGAAATAAAAGCAGTAGCATATTGGCAATTAGAGCCAACAATTGGTAATTCTCAACAGGCTTTAAATTTTTCTGATATTTTAACTACTCTCAAAACTTCTTTACCAGTGCATCTCAAGCTGGATACAGGGATGTCTCGTTTGGGTACTAACTGGGAAAATGCGGTAGAATTTGTCAAATTTGTGCAAAAATTGCCTCAGCTTCAACTGGCGAGTATCTATTCTCACCTAGCGACGGCAGACGAAAGCGATCGCACTTTTATGAATCTACAACACCAACGCTTTCAGCAAGCAATTGAGCAACTTAAACAATGGAATATTACACCACCTCGAAAACATATTGCTAACTCTGCTGCTACTTTATGCGATCGCAGTTTACATTATGATCTAGTAAGAGTCGGATTAGCTATTTATGGTCTTTATCCTTCAGCCCATCTAAGTGAGACTATTCCTTTACAGCCCATTTTGCAAGTTAAAGCCAGAATTACTCAAGTCAAAACTATTAAAGCTGGTACAGGGGTTAGTTATGGACATAAATTTATTGCAGATCGCGATACCAAAATAGCTATTGTGGGGATTGGTTATGCTGATGGAGTACCCCGTAACCTTTCTAACCGTCTGAAGGTAATTGTTAGAGATGAGTTAGTATCCCAAATTGGTGCTATTACTATGGATCAGTTAATTCTGGATGTGAGTCAATTTTCTAATATTCAACCAGGAGAAATTGTAACTCTAATTGGCAGTTGCGATCGCTATACTATTAGTGCTGATGATTGGTCAAAAACTCTCAATACTATTTCTTGGGAAATTCTCTGTGGCTTCAAACACCGACTACCACGAGTATATCTCCAGTAACACATTAGTATGCTAATAGTTAGTAATTCCCTATTCACCATTCCCCAATCTCCCCAGTCTCCCAAGTCTCCAAACCATCCTACTCGAACTGGACGAGGTTAACAACGGGAGCAACTTGCCAATTTTTGCTAAATAGGGATTCCGCAGTATTAGGGGTGACTGGACGAGAGAAAAAATATCCCTGACAAAATTTACAATGGAAATGTTGTAAGACTTTAAGTTGCTGTAGTGTTTCTACTCCTTCTGCAATCACATTAATCCCCAAACTATGAGCTAGAGTCACAATAGTACGAACAATCTCAAAGTGTTCTTTTTTGAGCGTAATATCTTTGATAAAGGAGCGGTCTATCTTTAAAAAGTTAATAGGGAAACGATGTAAATAACGTAAAGAAGAATAACCAGTACCAAAATCATCAATACTCAACTGAATTCGTTTATCTCGAATTTGATTCAGTATCTCAATGGTATTTTCTCCATAATCCATCAGAGTAGTTTCAGTAATTTCTAAATTCAGGTAATTTGCCTCTAATTTTACTGCTTGTAAAATTTCTACTAATCTTGAGACAAAATTAGGTTGGATAATTTGTTGACTAGCCAGATTTACACTGATTCTGAATTGTGCTGCACTACTATATCTGAGTTTCCAGTCATGAAGTTGGCGACAAGCTTCACTAATAACCCACTCTCCCAAAGGCACAATTAGCCCAGTTTCTTCTGCAATATTAATAAATTTATCAGGAAAAATTAAACCCCGTTGAGGGTGTTGCCAACGCAACAATGCTTCAAAACCTTCAAGTTGTCCAGTTTGTACCGACACTATAGGTTGATAGTGCAAAACAAATTCTTGACGTTCAATAGCAGTACGCAAATCATTTTCTAATTGGAGTAATTCTAGAGTATGGGCATACATTTCTGGGTTAAAAACTTCATAACGCCCTTTTCCGTTGGCTTTGGCACGATACATCGCAATATCAGCATCTCTCAAAATTTCCGTACTATTATCGTAGCCAGCATTACCAAGAACGATACCAATACTTGCACCAGTAAAAACTGTATGTCCTTCCAAATTAAAAGCAGACATTAATTTGTTGAGTATTCTATTAGCAATTATTGTTACATCTTCAATATCAGTAAATTTTTCTATCAGGATGGTAAACTCATCTCCCCCCAACCTAGCTACTATATCTTGAGGACGCAGAGATTGTTGGATTACATTGGAAACTTCCACTAGTAATCGATCTCCTAAAATATGACCCAAACTGTCATTGACAATTTTAAAGCGGTCTAGATCAATGAATAAGACAGCAAATGAATAATCTTCATCCTGTTTAATTTTCTGTATTACTGCCTCGACTTTCCCGATGAAAAAAACACGGTTGTATAGACCAGTTAAAGCATCGTGTCTTGCTTCATAACTTAATTGTTGTTCAAAGATTTTGCGGTCTGTAATATCACAAATAATTCCATCTAATCTAGTAGTTTCATTTTCGTCACGAATTAGCTTGCTACGCTCCCATAACCAACGGACTGTACCATCAGGTTGTAAGATTCTATATTCGACATCTATACTCTTGTGTTTTTCGAGTCTCTCAAATTCCTTTCTGACTCTATGACGGTCTTCGGGGTGTACCACTTGTAGCCGTCGTGCTGGATTTTCTAACAATTCTGTAGCTGGTCTGCCATAAACTTTATGAGCAGCAAGATTGAGAAAGTTTAGTCGTCGAGTTTGTCCGTCAACCGACCAGACAACTTCTTCTAGAGAGTTCAGAATACTATGTAATCTTTCTTCGCTTTCTTTAAGTAATTGAGTTAGTTGTCTTCGCTCAATAATTTCTTGTTCTAATTCTTGATTTGTGGCTTTGAGTTGAGCAGTGCGCTCTTGAATCTTGATTTCTAATTCTTCATTGAGTTGACGAATTTTGACTTGAGCTTTCTGAAGGTCTAATTGATTTTTAATCCGGATTAATACTTCATCAATTTGAAACGGTTTATTAATATAGTCAACTCCACCAGCAGCAAAAGCTTGAACCTTATCTTGAATGTTGTTATTGGCACTCAAAAAAATTATGGGAATATCTTGGGTTTTATCATTGGCTTTGAGCTTGCGACAAATATCAAATCCACTCACATCTGGCATCATTATATCTAGCAAAATCAGATCGGGTTGGGCGGACATAGCTACTCTTAAAGCCATCATTCCATTAACCACTCCACGAACTTCATAGCCATGACTAGTCAAGGTATGAGACAGCAAATGGAGATTTTCTGGTTTATCATCTACAACCAGAATATTTGCTTTATGTTGCTGGATTGGAGGTTGGCTCATTTTATAATTTTAGTAGGCTCAATTAAATCAATAATTTTGTCACAACGAAAATGTTTGACTAGATTAGTCAGTTTCTCCGCAAGCAAATTATATTCAGTGGGTATTTCGGCAATTAATTGGTAAATTCTGGAATTATCTACTTGTTCTGCTGCTTGATACAGTTGTAATTGCCACGATTCTGGCATCCTATCTATCTCCGTTGGTGTTAGCTCTAAATTATCTTGTCGCTGCTGTGGTAAAACTTGGTCTGGGTTTTGAGGATTTGA
Source organism: Xenococcaceae cyanobacterium MO_167.B27 (assembly GCA_030065935.1). GTDB lineage: Bacteria > Cyanobacteriota > Cyanobacteriia > Cyanobacteriales > Xenococcaceae > JASJCP01. The sequence goes on along the minus strand of JASJCP010000010.1, from coordinate 5,301 downwards.
TTGATCTTCATAAACAAAATCAACTCCTAGATGATGGGCTATTTTGTTGAAGAGTTCTCCTTCATAAAAAGGTTTACACATAAAATCATCACAACCTGCTGATAAAATTACGATTCTTTCTTCTTCAAAAGCACTAGCGGTAAGGGCGATAATTTTCGTATCTTTGCCTTGTTCATAAGATTTAATCCGTTTAGTGGCTTCATAACCATCAATTACAGGCATTCGCATATCCATAAAAATTAGCTGAGGTTGCCAACTTTTCCATAAGTCGATGGCTTCTTGTCCATCACCAGCTTCTTTAACATCAAAACCAACATTAGAAAGCATTGTTCTTAGTAAAAAACGACTTTCTGGACGGTCATCAACTGCTAAAATGCGGTAACTGGGTTGATTAGGAGCTAGGCTAATAACTGTTTGATAATGGTTGGATTGAATAGTATTGGCTGCAACCATTGTTACTAAAACCTCAAAACTAAAAATCGTCCCTTCTCCAACAGTACTCTGAACACTGATTTCTCCTCCCATCAATTCCACAAATTTTTGACAAAGAGAAAGTCCTAAACCTGTACCTTCTTGAGAAAGACGACCCGATTTAGTTTGCTCAAAGGGAGTAAATAATTTATCAAGATTTTCTTCCTCAATACCAGGACCAGTGTCTTCTACTTCAAAACAAATAAAATAAATATCAGGAAATAATGAGTCTAAATCTTCTTGTTGTTTTTTTTCCAGCTTGACTCTTAGTGTTACTTGTCCTTCCTCAGTAAATTTGATAGCATTCCCCAAAATATTAATTAAGATTTGTCGTAATTTACCTTCATCAGTTTTAATAAACTGGGGGACAGTTACATCTTTGATAAAGGTTAATTTTAAGTTTTTACACCTCGCTTTTAGTTGAAACATCTCCTCTAGGCTTTTAAGTAGCAGAAAAAAGTCAAATTCATTCTCTTCTAGAGTGATTTTACCTGCTTCAATTTTTGACATCTCTAAAATGTCGTTGATTAATTTTAATAAATGCTCTCCACTACGATTAATAATTTCTAAACTTTCTTTATTGTTAGAACTTAAAGAGACATCACGAGACATCAATTGTGTAAATCCTAAAATGGCGTTAAGGGGAGTCCGAAGCTCATGGCTCATATTGGCTAAAAATCTGCTTTTTGCTTCATTAGCTTCATTAGCTCTCAATAAAGCAATTTCTGTTTTTTCGACACTGGCTTCTAATTGTGCAGTTCTTTCTTCTACTTTGTTTTCCAAGTCAGCAGTAAAATTTTCTAAAACTTTAACAATGCTACGATTGGTTTTTGTTAAACTGCTAATTATTTTATAACTAGTCCATAATAATAAAGTTAAAACAGCCAAGCCTGCTCTAAATCTAGACCTATAAATTGTTTTGATTTCACCTACATAAGATTCTTGATAAGTTATTAGAATTGACTCTAAATCTGATAAGGCTGAAAAAGAGTTAAGCTCTTGCCATAACTTTTGAATTTTAGGTAGACCTTGAATAATATTTTGAGTATATGTAATGCTTTGTTGAATTATAAAGCGATCGGTGGCAGAAACTATTTCTGGATCGATATTTTTAAGTAGTTCTATTTGATGATTAATATTTTCAATTAAAAAATCATCTGAATTTAATTGATAAGCAAGTAAGTTTTGGATTAAAATTTCAAAATTTATAACGGCTTTTCTCTGCTCAGGAGGTAAGTCTACATTTTTGAGTATTTTTTGATTAGCGAGAGATAAAGAACGCCATGCAGTCTTTACTTTATATTCTTCCTTTTCTAAAATTGTAATTAATTTATTTTGCTCTTCTCTTTTAGTTAAATGATTTTGAATTTTGTCTTCTAATATTTTTTGTCTATCTCTCTCAAAAAACTTAGGTAATTTAGTCAATATTTGTGGAGCATTTGTATATTTCTCGGCAATAATACCCTGTGACTGAGAATTATAGTTAGAAAAATATGCTAATTTTATTACCTCTCGTTCTAAAATAATTAGTTTTTGGATTTCATTATCAATAATTTGTTGATACTCTTGATGTTCTTGCTCATTTACTAATAAGCTTCTAGCAAAAGAAAACAAGATAAATACAGTAAGTGTTGAGCAACCTACTGCATAAAATGTTGTGTGAGTTAATAGGCTACCTAAAGAATATTTTGAACCATAATTCTTTAAAGATAATTTCATAAGCTAGATAAAATACAGCATAAGATAGTGACCGCGGAATGCGGTCGGGGAATGGGGCTAGAACAAACAGTTAACTGTCGGATTCATAAACATAAAATTAACAAGCCCCCTTCCCCCGCAGGCTCCGTCGTTTTACGGCGGAGTAACGCTGACTTACTCCAACAGCTAATCTTAATGAATAAGTCCTATTTTTCTAAAATTAGTCTCTCTAAAAGATTAATTTTAAATACTGAATTATAATTAGTAGTAATATGTATTACTTAAGTAAAATTTTACATATTTATACAATAACCGTTCCCTAAAAAGAAGTAAATACGAGAAATTCCTTAAATATAACAGGGGAGATGATTATAAGTATTAAGTTAATTTATTTTTTTGGTTGATTCTAACCAAGCCATTCTGAAAGGTTTTTTTGTTGCATATCGGAAGCATCGTCAATAAGCACTACTTCATAACGAGTTGGTTGGGGTTTCTCTAAAGTCGCAGATACGGTAAGTAATTCGTCTTGATGAAAGATGGTAATTGCAATAGTATCTCCAGGGTGGTAATCTTTAAGACGTTCATTTAAGTTATCCGCAGTAACTCGAATTCCATCGATCGCCAGTAACTCATCATTGGGATCGATTCCTGCGATCGCACCTGGTGAATTTGCTTCCGTAAAATTAACTATTTCTTTACCCCCTTCACTTTTTACCTTAATTCCCAAGTAGGGGATGGCTTCTTTATCGTAAATTGGTTTAATTTTTAAGCCAAAAGGTGCAAGATAATCATCAAAGGGTAGTGCTTCTGTTGTTTCTAGGTAGCGAGTGAAAAAGTCGGTTAAATCTTGTTGGGCTACTTCTTCAAATACTTGTTGCAAATCTTCTGGAGTAAAACCTATTTCTGTTTTACCATAACGTTCCCACATCAACCGCATTACATCATCAAGAGATTTTTGATTATGGTGTTTATTTCTAATTAATAAATCAAGTAATAATGCTACTAATTCCCCTTTAAGATAATAAGATATCTGATTATTATCACTATGAGCCTCTCGACGATAGAGTTTAATCCAAGCATCAAAACTAGATTCACCTAAAGGCTGTACATTCCGCCCTGGAATTGATAAGTACCTAGTAATATCTTTACTGAGATTTTCTAAAAACTTCTTACGGTGATAAATACCAGCCCGCAGAGGAATTAATATATCGTAATAGCTGGTTACTCCTTCACTAAACCATAGAGATGTAGTGTAATTTTCTTGTTCATAATTGAAGGTTTCTAAAACTTTGGGGCGAATTCTTTTGACATTCCATAAATGGAAAAATTCGTGGGCGACTAGTTGTAGAAATCGATTATATTTGTCTTTATTCTTAAATCCGAACCGGGGGTAATTGAGAGAGCAAGATTCTTTATGTTCTAAACCACCATAACCACTTCCAGAAAGATGCAGTAAAAATATATATTTTTCATAGGGTAAGCCCTCAAATATTTCTGCTTCTACTTCGATAATTTTTTTGGTATCTTTAATAATTTGTTTAACTTGAGCATTTCCTTTACCCCAAATCGCATATTGATGGGGTTTTCCTAACACTTCAAAATCATAGATATCTTGCTCTCCAATTTCTATAGGGCTATCTACTAAAGTGTCAAAATCCTGAGCAATAAAAGTGTTATCTTCTTCAGCAACTGTTGCTAGAGTAGTAGTAACTTTCCACTCGGGTTTTGGTGGAATAATTTGTACTTTAATAGGTTCTTGTATTAGCTCAGAAATAAACATAAACAAGGCAGCCCCATTAAAATAACCGTGAGTTGCATCTAAGTGATTAGTTCTTACTGTCAATTCATTAGCAAATACCCGATATTTAATAGTTACTTCTGTTTGATTTTCTGTGATAACTTGCCAGTGATTTTTAGAAATTTTACGACTAACTAAAGACTGATTACTATTGCTAGATGTTGCTGTAAAATTTTGTACGTGCCTAGCATATTCTCTCACTAAATAAGAGCCAGGAGTCCACACAGGCATTTTAAGAACTAATGCTTTTTTCTCCCAATTACTAATCTGTAAAGTTACTTCAAATAAATGGGATTTGGGCTTTGGCATTGCTACTTGATACAACATTGTCGCTTTAGTCACTAGGTTATCTCCCTAAATCAGTTGTTAGTGGTTAGTAGTTAGTAGTTAGTGGTTAGTAGTTAGTTATTTTATGCTTGAAATTTAACAGTTTTCTTGAATAACACGACAGCATTCACTAACAGATTTTCTCGCTTCCATTGCCTTTACTAGAGCATCATAAGATTGTTGATATCTTTCTAACAAGTTAGTTGCTTGGAGTTGCCCCCATCTTTCTTTTTGTTTGTAAGATTGAGGGGATAAACCAGCTAAATTTAGTGCCATTCTAAGTTGTTGCAAATCTTCTTGTCCTCCTTCTGCGGTGTTATATACTAGCTTTTCTGCTGCAATACCAGCCATCCATACTGTACATAGACGATCTAAGGTTAAGCGCATCTTTTCTAACTCAAATGGTGTGGTGGTAACTTCTTGAGTATCGAAAATCACACCGCCTCTACCATAATGTCCTTGTTTTAGAGCTTCCCAAGCGCTAAGAGTATAGCCAGTAATAGGAATACCCAGAAAATAAGCAGTTAAAAAATGTCCTGCTTCGTGGTGGATGACTCGTTGACGTTGTTCTGTGCTAGCAAATAAGTCTAGTACTAGGGTAACTCCTCGATTCTTAAAACTTAGAGTGTCTATGGTCACTAAGCCCAGAATACCAAAAGTAGTGGCAGCAGGAATAAAAGGAGATATATTAAGTATAGGACTCAATAAACTAGAAAGAGTCATGGTAAAAATTGCGATCGCAATTATATTTAATCCTGTTTGTTGCATGGGATAAGTAAATAGATATTTTAAATCATTGCGTTTTGTTAATTAAATATAAGTATATCTATTTAGCTCAAGAGAATCCTATGTCTCGTATTATTTCATTATTATAGTGCGAGTGGGAATACCTGCTTCGTTCAGGGGTGGAAGGGGGCTTTTTTGATTGTCAAGTTGTCGGTGCTTATGGGATAAATATTGTATATATAAGCCCCCTTTCCACGGATGAAAACGAGCGTGATAAGTTA